>JBLHVH010000006.1:0-40018 GCA_047628385.1 Oleiphilaceae bacterium | reverse complement strand
ATTTAGCTGCTAATTTAAGTTTCATCAAAGGTTCAACGAAGCCAACAAATATAAAAACGGAGCTTAAATATGCCTACAGTAAATAAAATAACCAATGAATCTAGAGTATTGACTGATCAGCTGGCCGACGAAATAATTACGGTCACTGAAGCGTTAGAAAAAGGATATTTCTATCTAGAAAATCGACGATTTGAAGGTCCATTTGAGACCGGAGCGATAGCATCTATTGCAGCGCTTGATCATTGCAAATTGACTGTTCCTGGCGCGTGTCGCGCGATTTATCATGGCACGGTGCAATTAAATGCATTGACTAATTTACGCGAGCCTTTAACAGATATGCGCCAAATTAACTCCGTAGAATGCCCGAAAGAAAGCGCTAACGAAGGTGCTTCTTAATTCTACTGACCAGCATATTCGTCTCTTCTAATATGCTGCTATGAATCGTAAATGTTTGTTTTAGTTCTTCTTCGTTTAATGGTTCTAAGGTCTTAATTTGCTTAAAAACTACATTAAGATCTGCATCCGACGGATCACCTCCTTCAATTGATCGCTTTTGAATCCATTCTTGAATAACTGAAATAGACGATTCGCAAAACGCGATACATACCGGTACGCCACGTTCATTGGCGACAACTTGAATAACATCGCGTTGCCATTGCCTTAAGTTTGTTGCATCTATAATGACGGATAAACCTGAATCTAATATTTCGGCACATAAGGTAGTGAGGATGCTGTAGGTTTTTTGGGTGGCGTTTTCATTATAAATGAGTACTGCTTCTGTTTGGCTAGGGTGTTCATTCGCTGCAATACCATACAATCGCTTGCGTTCGACATCAGAGCGGATACGTATAGAGCCCATGCGGTCCACTAGGCGAAGTGCAATGGTACTTTTTCCTGTTCCTGAAACGCCATTCATGATTAATACGAAACGGTTAGGGAGTGCGGAGTAGCTTTCTGCCTGGTTGATGTAATGTTCATACTGTTGCATGAATTGTTCTTTTTGAGCGTCACTAATGTCGGGAGATAAACGACTTAAAAGGGCTATTTTGGCCCGTACCACTGCGCGATAGGCTTTATAAAACGAGAGTAATTTTAAACCGGCATAATCGCCTGTATATTCTAAATACAGGTTTAAAAAGCGATTGGCGTAATGAGGTAAGTCATGTGCTTCAAAGTCCATCACTAAAAAAGCAATGTCGCTAATGATATCAATCCAACGAAAATCTTCATTAAACTCAATACAATCAAATAGTGTGACTCGGTCCTTAAATAAGGTGATATTTCCCATATGCATGTCACCATGGCATTCACGCACAAAGCCTTTTTCTTTTCGTATCATTAAGAGTGGGGTTAAGCGTTCAAATGTCGACTTAGTCCACACCTCAAGTTGTTCTAATTGTTTTAATTGCTGTTTATCTGAGGTTAAGTCACGGATCTGATCAAAATTTTGTTGCATTGGGCCATAAACCTGACGAGGTGTGCCGTACGCACTCAACTTTTCAGCAGTTTTTACATCGCTATGAAATTCTGAAACTTGTTCTGCTAACGCATCAATATGTTCAAAAGTGAGTTGGCCAGCGAGATGTAATTCCTTAAACAAATGACCTTTTCCAAACTGGTTCATTTTGATCGCGTATTCTATAGCGGGACCTTCGCCGTTAATGGATGGCGACTGGCGTGAACCACAAATTTCAATAAGCCCTAAGTATAAATCAGGGGCTGAGCGAGCATTTAACGTTAATTCGGCTTCACAATACAGTTTACGGTGCGCTAATGACGTAAAATTCAAAAAACCAAAATCGACTGGTTTTTTGATCTTATAAGCGTATTTTCCGGTAAGAATGATCCATGAAATATGTGTTTCAATCACCTCTATTTCGCTACACTCATGTGGATAGACAGAAGCATGGGTTAAGGCTTGTATTAGTTCAGAATTCACAGGTATTACGTCCTATGGTGGATAGCGCGTTTGACGATGTCATCGTCAGTAAATAGTCTAAAAAGTGTAGATTTAGTTTTTAATTGTTCTTTCTATAAAATTCTACTTTAAAGAGATAGTTTGGCTTAATGTCTAAGAAAAAATCAACTACTAATTCAGTTCATCTCGTGCGGCGACCATGGTATAAGAAATCGAATTTTCTTAAATTTTTTTCGGTCGTTTGTTTATGCTTTTTTGCGTGGTTGATTTACCTCGATGCACAAGTGCGTTATAAATTTGAGGGCAAGCGTTGGGCCCTACCTGCCCAAGTTTATGCCAGAGCGCTTGAAGTGTACGATGGTAAGGCATTGAATGTTCAAAATTTAAAACAAGAACTTACTTTACTAAATTATCGAAGAGTCGAACATGCTAAGTCTGCTGGTGAATACGCTATTCACGGCGCTAATATTCATTTGATTACGCGTGCGCATGATTTGCCTAGCGGGAGGTATCCGTCTGCAAACTTCAAATTTGCAATACAAGGCGATGTCGTACAGAACTTAGTGAGCCTTGGGGAAAGCAATGAGCAATTATATACCCTTGAACCGTTTAAAATTGGTGGCATTTATCCTCGGGTGAAAGAGGAGCGTATTTTGGTAAAAGTAGAGGACTTGCCGAAAGAATTGATTGCGGCCTTATTGGTGACTGAGGATAGAGACTATTACCATCACTTTGGTATTTCTCCATTCTCAATTATGAGGGCTATGTGGGTTAATATACGTGCAGGTCGGGTGGTGCAGGGTGGAAGTACCTTAACTCAACAGCTGGTAAAAAACTTTTATTTGAGTCGAGAGCGTTCTATCTCACGTAAGTTCAATGAGGCATTTATGTCATTAATGTTAGAAACACATTATGATAAAAATGCGATTCTTGAGACTTATTTAAACGATATTTATTTAGGCCAATCTGGCGCTACGGCAATTCATGGCTTTGGTATGGCGAGTCAATTCTATTTTGGAAAGGCGCTTGAATATTGCGACTTAAATGAATTTGCTTTGCTGGTGGCGATGGTTAAGGGGCCCTCTTATTATGATCCTCGACGATTTCCAGAACGTGCTTTAAAGCGGCGTAATCTTGTGTTGTCATTAATGCGTGATGAAGGTGTCATTATCGAGGCCTATTATCAAGACGTAGCCGCATCTCCTTTGGGTGTTATGCTAAAACCAAAATTTCAGAGTAATCGTTATCCTGGATTTATGGACTTGGTTAAACGTCAGCTTCGCCGAGACTACAATGAAGAAGACTTACGTACCGAAGGTTTAAAAATTTATACTACATTAGATCCTCAAATTCAGCATAGAGTTGAGCAATCTATAGAAAAACTGGTGCCGCAATTGGCGGAGCAAAAAGGTTCGCCAGAACTGCAAGCGGGTAGCGTTGTAACAGTGGTGGGGACTGGCGAGGTAGTTGCCTTAGTCGGAGATAAAAATATTCGCTTTAATGGCTTTAATCGAGCACTTGATGCCGTGCGGCCTGTTGGTTCATTGATCAAACCTGCGGTGTTTTTAAGTGCCTTAGCAAAGCCTGAAAGTTATCATCTTGCCAGTATGTTATCAGATAAAGCTTTTAGAATAGAATTTCAGGACGGTCAAGTATGGGAACCGAATAATTTTGATAAAAAATCGCATGGTGAGGTGCCGTTTTATCGTGCTTTAGCGAACTCTTACAATTTGGCGGCGGCGCGCTTAGGCTTAGATATAGGTATAGAAACCGTTCATGAAACGCTTAAAAAATTAGGCCTTGATAAAGATATTAACCCTTATCCTTCTCTATTTTTAGGTGCTCAATCATTGTCGCCTTTTGACGTGAGTAAACTGTATCAGACCATTGCTAGTAATGGTTTTAATATGCCTTTAAGAGCAATTCGGGAAGTAACAGATAAGCATAATAAAAGTGTGTCGCGCTATCCGTTTCAGATCGAACAGGTTTTTCCACCGGAAGCGGTTTATTTATTACAGCATGCCTTGCAAGAAGTAATGCGAACGGGAACGGGTCGATCAGCCTATCAGCACTTACCCGAGAACCTAAATGTCGCGGGTAAAACGGGTACAACGAATGAAAATAGAGATAGTTGGTTTGCTGGTTTTTCGGGGGATTATCTTGGTGTTGTTTGGTTAGGTCTCGATGATAATGGGCCGATGAAACTGACGGGGGGGACGGGTGCATTAAAGGTTTGGACAGACTTTATTAAGCGTATTCCGCAACACTCCCTTTCGATGATAAAGCCGGCGTCGATTGGACTGTATTGGTTTGATGACAAAACAGGGGCGCGAACAGACGAAAATTGTCGTGGCGCACAAGTGTTACCTATTTGGGGAGCGGTAGATAATATAGTATATCAACGTTGCGAACGCGGTTTCTCAACATTAGGCGGATGGTTAAAATCATGGTTTTAAATAGAAGTTTAGTCAGCATGGTTATAGTGGTCTTCTTGACTGGGTGTAGTTCATTGATGACGAGTCCCGGTCAGAAGAGTCAACAAGTTATTCCTGCTTATACTGACCCTGATGAAAATCAAGGTGAGATACACGCTGATGAGTCCGTTGAGGTAATTCAGGCTGAATCACTAAAAACTAACGATAGGCGGTCTGCACGCTCGGCCACTATTCCTAAGAAAGCAGCGACTGCAGAGCCTGTGCAGCAAGAGCAAACTGAGGCTAAAATACCATCTCAGAAAAATACGGCTATACCTTACCCATTAATCGTTCAAAGCCTTATTGCACGCGCAGAGAAATCGATGAAAATGCAGGAATGGCTGAGAGCTCAGCATATCTTAGAGCAAGCCTTACATATTGCACCGAATAACGGCAAGGTATTTTTAATTTACGGCGATGTATATTTGAATTTAGGTATACTTGCACAAGCAGAGCAAATGTATCGACGTTCAATCGCTTTAGCGGGTGAAGATAGCAATGTTGGGCGTTTAGCTAAAAATAAACTACAAGAGCTGAAAACAGGAAATTAAACTATGGCATTAGGTGCCACTATTTATAAATTTGATATTGATTTGAGTAATATGGATACACATCAATACGAGTCTGTATCTCAACATATTGCTCTACATCCCTCAGAAACGCTTGAGCGAATGGTGATACGTTTACTGGCGTATTGCGTAAATATGCATGATCAATTGAGTTTTACTAAGGGGCTTAGTTCTGATGTCGAGCCGGACCTTTGGCAGAAGTCCTATTCGGGTGAGATTGAAGTATGGGTTGAGTTAGGTTTGCCTGACATTAAGCGTATTAAAAAAGCGGCTTCGCTCTCTAAACAGGTGAAATTATATGTATATGGTGGGCAAGCGGTTGATCAGTGGTGGAAGCTAGTTCAACGTGATTGTCAGAAATTTAAAAACGTTGATGTTTATCGTTTTGATCTGACTGCTGTTAATGAATTTGTAAGCATGATTGCGCGGAGTATGCGTATTTCTGTTACGATTCAAGATGGTCTAATTACTTTTTCATGGGATGATCAGATGCTTGAGTTTCCCATGGCAATTATTCATGATCAAAATTAGCCACGGTTAATTCAGTACACGCGGAATATTTTTTATGTCATTAAGATCGATTTTTCTAACTGTTTTAGTTTTTTGTGCTGCGTGGTACTGGTTGCGTGCGCGTGAGCTGAAGGATCATATTTTAAAGTATGCGGCGCGGCATTGTGATGACTTATCACTTAAATTATTGGATGAGTCGGTTGTGTTAAAAGAGTTGAAACCACATAAATCTTCAAAAGGAGGTTTGTGTCTTAAACGACGATATGTGTTTGAGTTTACTTCAACAGGTGAAGACCGTTATCAGGGTGAAATTGTGGTGTTTGGGCGGCACATCGAGCATGTAAAGCTTGAAACTCACCGAGATCAGTAAATCAAATCCTTTTATAGTAATTGACAAGATTTAAGGGGGGTGGGTCCTTCGTAAGGTTTTATCTATTGGCTAATTTCTATCGCGTTTTTTGTAGTCAACTACTGTTCCTAGCATTGAGTTTCTGCCTGTTTTACTCATTACCCACGATCGATTAATGAAAGGCGGCTTATGCCGTACATGTTGAAAGTGCTGGCAAGTCAATTCTGCAGCCCAATCTTTGTCTTTATCTTTATGAAAAAAAATAAAATTTGCCGCATGTTTTTTTAAAATCTCTATTAAAAAGCCCCTGTTTTAGCGGGTTTGACTGAATTTAAATATAAAAAATAAATTAAAGTTCGGATTTCATCCCAAAAACTACTTGCGCTAGACGGTTTGAAATAGATACTACGCTATGTTTTTTATATTTTATGATTTTTGCAAAGCAGGAAGTGAAATTGAAAGTTGTTGTTATTGATGATGATGAGTATGACAGACAAGTTATTTGTAACTTTCTAGCCAATGAAGGTTATGAGGTTATTGAAGCCGAAAATGGGCTCTCAGGTTTGGAGGCTATTCAAAATGATAGGCCTGACCTTATTATCTGTGATGTTCAAATGCCAGAGATGGACGGTGATGCGTTACTCGAAAAAGTCCGTAACTCTAATAATGATATGGGTATTATTCCCTTTATTTTTATTAGTGGCTTTACGAGTGGCGAACAGAAGATTAACCGTCTAAAAAAAGGGGCGGATAACTTCTTAGAAAAGCCTGTTGATTTGGAATTGTTGTCAGCCTGCGTAAAGTCTAATTTGATTGGTATGGAACGCATTTCAAACTATATGAAACACCAGCTTGATTCAATTGCTAAGGCGGTATCGGAAGTATTAGATCAAGATGTTGTGATTGAACAGCACCAAGATGAATCGATGAAAAGGACTCAAAACGGTTCAGTCGATAATTATGTTGAAATGATTGTCTTCGCACTCCAGAAATTCCAGTTAAAAAGTGACCACTTTCCTGATGCTAAAAATGGCTTTGTAAGTCGCTTAGATTATATAAATTTCTTTTTAGCAGAATATAAAAAAAGGAAGTCTTTGGCGAGCACCACTAACGGTGAAGATTTAAGTTGGTTATTGATATTGTTGGTGGCAAAAGCTCAAGTCCAAGGTAAGAAATTACCGATGTCAGATCTTTATTTGAGTGCGCCTTCGGCTAAATCAACGATTAATGCACGTATTAATAGTTTGATTGAGCTCAATATTTTTAAAAAAGAGCATGATGAGACTGACGGACGTAGGCAGTTGATTTCTTTATCCGATGACTTTCATTCTGACCTGCTTAAGCATATCGATGCGAGTGTGAAAGTAATACAAGAATAAATTTTATTGTTAGCAACCTTTACAGAACCGTTACGTACATAAGTTTGTTATTTTGGCGTACTTTTTGGTCAGAACCTAAGCTTTTTATTTTCGATTTTGGCGATAAAACAGCTTTGTCTTCGATGATAGCTCATCGAAGACAAAGCTGTTTTAAAAAGCAAAGATTGTTTAGCTATTCATGAAGACTTTTACCAAGGAAGGGCTTCACCATTGCTATGCCAAAATCCTCCGCTGTTATCGATATTCAGTTCTGCTATTCTTTGACTCAAACCGTTGGCAGCCTGTTCAGGACTTAAGTCACCATTAAAACCTACCATCCGTGTTTGTACGAAACCAGGATGTAGTTGTGCGACGGCAATGCCTTTAGGTTTTAAGTCGACCGCTAATGATTTACCCAAAGCATTGAGTGCCGCTTTGCTAGCGCGGTAGCCATAATAAGCGCCGGAGGTGTTATCTTCTAAACTTCCCATTCTGCTGGTGATATTTGCAATTTTGCTACCTGACTTTAAATATGGCAATAAAGCATGCGTCACTTTTAAGGGCGCGAGAGTGTTAACTTCAAACTGTTGTCGTATCTGATCGTAGTTCATCGCATCGAGAGTTTCATTTTGAAACAGTCCTGCATTGTTGATTAAAATATCAATATTGAAATCGTCACTATAGGCCATTTTGAGCACTTGTAGCACGGTATCCATTGCTGCGTCATCAGAAAGGTCAATGCCGCTAATAACTAAATCGGCCATGTTTTCAATTTCATCCGATGTTTCACGACATACTGCAATGACTTGATCGTCCTGTGATGTATAGTGCCGGCTAAGCTCTAATCCAATTCCTCGATTTGCGCCGGTAATGAGTACGATGTTATTCATTCTTTGCTCCCATGTAATTAAGACCTTATATTAGTCTGAATGTGCTATTTTAGCGAAATCATTTCTATTTAAACCAAAGTGTTGAAATTAGCATGTTGAAACCTTTAAGTCAGCCATGTCTTCGTAACCAAGACCCTATATATCAAACTTTAAAATTACACTTTACTACGTCTGGACATGTGTTAGAGCTAGCCTGTGGTACTGCACAGCATGCCGTGTATTTTGCTGAGCGCTTAGCTCACTTGAATTGGCAGCCAAGTGATTTAGCCTTTACGTTAGATGGTGCTAAGTTATGGGTCGAAGAGGCAGCGCTAGAAAATTTACAGCCAGCGATTATGGTCGACATCAATGAAAGTGATTGGGGTGTTTCGAACGTTGATTATATATATAGCGCCAACCTTATACATTTTGTGAGCCAAAATACGGTTAACGCTATGTTCGCGGGTGTCTCAAAATATCTAAAGCATGATGGTCTGTTTGCCTTGTATGGGCCCTGTAATCAAGGCGGATATACCAGTGAAGGAAATGCTTGTTTAGACCAATGGTTAAAAACTGAAATTAATCCTGATGCGGGTATTAAAGAGTTGAGTGATATCATCGCATTAGGAAAAAAATATGATCTAACGCTAATAGCAAACCATCTTATGCCGGCTAATAATCATCTGTTAATGTTTAGAAAAGAAACCTTTGCATGAACGCTCCTCATTGTCATACTCGTTTTTTTGGGTCAGAATCCATGTGTTATCGCTACACGCGAGTATGACTGCAAAGAATGGAATTCGGCTATAAGTCATGCACATTTTAGAGCCTTTCTTTTAGTTCACCATTTACTGTGGGTAAAAAAATGATAGTATTTCAACGCTTCAAGTACACAGTTTAGCTGTGTTTATATATTCTGGCCGCTATAAATGCTGTTGTTTAAATTAAAAGTGAATTGACTACATGTTTCTTATTATTGCAATCGTATTAATCTCATTAGCTTATTTTTCCATGACGTCCTATCTCATCGCGAGTGTTGTTTTGTATGTATTCTTTCAAATTATGGGTGGTAAACAAGACTCAGAACACAAAAAGCTGCGCTTAGGATGTTTGATTGGTTGGCTGATCTCTATTCCCTTCTCTTTAGTGAAGGTTTATTTAAATGCGGGTGCTTAATACACGAAAATGAACAAAAATGAGGTGGTAAAAACCGAGAAATTCACTTACCTTATATAGATTAGTCTCTAATAACGCACTCGCACTATTGGGGGTCGTGTATGCTAGTACTCAAAAATTTTTACAATGAACTGTGGCAGCAGTATATAAAGATAAGCCCACAGGCCCTTGCCATACATCATTTGTTTGAGAGTGAAGGTGAGTCGCTGGTCAATGATCACGTCGCCTTTCGTACCTTTTCAAATTCAAATATTTCAATTGATCATCTTGAACAACAGGTTTTCTCTTTAGGGTATCACTATCTTGAAAGCTATCATTTCGACGCAAAAAAGTTAGATGCGCGTTGTTACGTACACCCAAACTTTCCCACTAAAATATTTATTAGCGAGCTGCGTTGGCGCGAACTATCTACGTCAGCACAAACGATTATTAATGCGCTGATCAGCCAAATTGAAGTATCAACGTACACAAATCCATCACCGGCAGTTAACGCTAACACGCTAAAGCGTCTGCACTTGAATGTTGGTCGAATATGGGAAATGCCAACCTACAAAGACTATCTATCATTATTAAAAGAATCAGAATATGCCGCCTGGTTATCAGTATGGGGTTTACGTGCGAATCACTTTACACTTTTTGTGAATCACTTAAAAAAGTATCCGGAACTTTCACAGGTGGTCGGCCTGTTACAAGATCATGGCTATGACCTTAATTCTGCGGGCGGCCTTATTAAGGGCTCGAAATCGGAATTGCTAATTCAATCTTCGACGATGGCTGATCAAGTATGTGTGCTTTTTCCTGATGCTGATAAGCAGAAAGTAAGTACTTGCTATTATGAGTTTGCTCAACGCTTCAAACAAAAGGACGGTTTGTTGTATCAGGGTTTTGTGCCAAACAGTGCCGACAAAATATTTGAATCAACTAATTGTGGGGTGGCTAATGACTAAACGTATTGTAGTGCTTGGTCTGGGTCGAATTGGTGGTGCGGTTGCCAAGTTACTCAACAGTGACAAAAGGTATCGCGTAATAGGAGCAGATATAAATGCTCAAACATTAAAGGCTTATGCTCATCAGTTTGAAACCGTACATCTCAAAGGCACTGACTTTTCAAACATTCTTATGGGACAAGATGCCGTTTTGTCAGCGTTGAGTTTTAATGAAAACCCGCAAGTAGCAAAAGCCGCATTGGCGGGTGGTTGTAGTTATTTTGACTTAACTGAAGATGTTCAATGTACAGAGAGAATCAAGGCAATCGCTAAAAATGCGGTTCAAGGACAGGTATTCATGCCTCAATGTGGTTTAGCTCCCGGCTTTATTGGTATTTTAGCCTATAGCTTTCGGCAATACTTTGACCGTATGGATAGTTTAAAGCTAAGAGTCGGTGCCTTGCCAGAGTATCCATCCAACCGAATGATGTATAACTTAACCTGGAGTACAGAAGGTTTAGTAAATGAGTATGCAAACCCTTGCGAGGCCATCAAAAATCACAAAATCACCTCGCTTGAACCGCTAGAAGGCCGAGAGATTTTTTCTGTGTCAGGCGTGGAGTATGAATCCTTTAATACTTCAGGAGGACTGGCTAACTTATGTCATTCCTTGGAAGGCCAAATTAGGGAGTTAACGTATAAAACTATTCGATACCCTGGTCACTGTGATTTGATGCGTTTTCTATTGCATGACTTACGTTTAGGAGAAATCGGTAAACGTCGAGATATGTTGATGGAAATTCTTGAAAGCTCGGTTGCAACGACTGCCCAGGACTTAGTGCTTATTTCTGTTGTGGCGACGGGTTATATCGATCACAAGTTACAGCAGCGTAGTCGTACGTTTTTAATACGCCATAGTAAGCAACAAAGCGGGATTCAAATAGCAACGTCATCGGCAGCTGTGACCACAATAGATCTGATACTAAATAGCATAAAAAAAAGACAAGGCTTTGTTGAGCAAGAAAACTTGGATATTGATTCTTTTCTAAATAATGACTTTGCTAAACCCTATCGAGTTGCGGAATTAAGTATTTAAATTTTGTTGATGAGGTAAATATATGGACACCAAAGACATCAAGAAATCATTAAAAAAAGTACTGGCAGGTTTTTATGATGAACATAATCATTACGGGAGTGCGTATGTTGGGGTAACACGCTTAGATAGCCAAAATAAAATTTCAGCTGTTAGTCCTATTAATGCCCAGCAGTTTGCATCGATATCAATAGCAGATGCGTCCCAACTTGATTTTGTTGTCGCGCAATCATATGCCTCATATTTAGCATGGCGCAGTGAACCAGCACCCAAACGAGGAGAGTTAGTCCGCTTATTTGGGGTGAAGTTAAGGCAGCATAAAAATGAGCTCGCCAGTATTATTACGCTCGAATCAGGTAAACCCTTGCAAGAAAGCTTAGGGGAAGTGCAAGAGCTAATAGATGTGTGCGATTTCGCGGTGGGTTTATCACGACAGCTTTATGGCTTAACGATTAGTACTGAAAGAAAAGACCATCGCATGATGGAGCAATGGCACCCTATCGGTCCTATATTAGTGATTAGTGCGTTTAATTTTCCCATGGCTGTGTGGGGGTGGAATGTAACTTTAGCTTTAGTCTGTGGTAATAGCGTGGTCTGGAAGCCTTCCTGTCAATGCCCCTTAAGTGCGTTGGCATGTCATCGCTTATTACTCTCCGCAATTGAAGACCTTGGTGGTGATCCGAATTTAAGTAGTGTGGTATACGGTGAGCAAGGCTTAGTGAGAGAGCTGATTGATCTACCAGATATTGCGTTAGTCTCTGCCACGGGCTCATGTAGCATGGGGCGTACGGTCGGGGCGTGCGTTGCTAAAAGGATGGGGCGATCTTTGTTAGAGCTGGGGGGTAACAACGCGATGATTGTTTGCCCTAGTGCAAATATAGACCTTGCGATACGCGCAATTATTTTTTCAGCACTCGGAACCAGCGGGCAGCGTTGCACATCATTAAGGCGTTTGATTGTACACGAAAGCCTAAAAGATGAAGTATTGGCTAGGCTTGAAAAAATTTATGCATCGGTAACAATTGGCGACCCATTTGATGAGAGAAATCTAATGGGACCACTCATAAATCTGCAAGCCATTAAGGCGATGACATCCAGTATAAAAAGCGGGATCGACCAGGGCGGTGAACTTATTACGGGCGGCAAGGTCATTAATAACTTAAGGGTGGGTAAAGGTTTTTATATAACACCCGCACTAATGGTTGTTTCGGCAGAAGCTGCTATTGTGCAGGCAGAAACGTTTGCCCCCTTGTTGTTTGTGCACAGTTATCGCACATTAGACGTAGCGATTGATATGCACAATAACGTGAGACAAGGTTTATCCTCCGCTATTTTTACCCAAAATATATCTGAAGCCGAACTGTTTTTAAGTGCTAAAGGCTCTGACTGTGGTATTGCTAATGTTAATATTGGTACTTCAGGTGCTGAAATAGGTGGCGCATTTGGTGGTGAGAAGGAAACAGGCGGTGGACGTGAAAGTGGTTCGGATGCTTGGAAAAATTATATGCGACGTGTTACCAATACCATTAACTACGGTGAAGAATTACCCTTAGCCCAAGGGGTTAATTTTGATCTGCCAGAATAAACACAGCTTATTTAAATAGAGATGAAAAAAGACCTCAATAAAGTAAAAATAAATCCAAATAGGAGGCTTAGAGATCTCAAAGGCTTTGGCCCAAAAAGTGAAGAAATTCTAGCCAGTGTGAAGATCCATTCAATTGAGGACTTTATGGCAATTGACCCCTTTGAGCTTTATGCAACGCTAAAAGAAAAAGTGAAAGGCACGGGCTTAAATTCTATTTATGCCATTATTGGTGCGCGTGAAAATATTCATTGGCAGGAAGTTGCAAGTACCCGTAAAACGGGCATTCTCATGAAACTGGATGATATGGGCTTAGCACCAAAGTAGGATTAATACTTTTTCAACGTCCCCAAACCTCTGATGCGATGCCTGTGCAAACGGCTAGCTCACTCCGCAAATATCCTTCATATTTTGGTAGATCATCGTTTATGTCTGCAGTGCGTCGGTGGTAGAAAATATGTGCCTGGGGTGCTGGTAGTAATGAACACTTAGGGTAATGGCTACTTGCTACAAATGCTAGTTGGACATAGGGTGCTATACGAAGAAAACCAATGACTGGTTGCTTGCAAGATATACAGATACCTCTTCTAAGTGCTGGTGGCAGTCGGTAACGGTCAAATTTAATTTTGCTTTCGTTATGGACGGTGACGTTATTTGAAAGCATGACAGTAAAGTCAGCAAAAGGTTTTTGATATAATTTTTGGCAAATTAGACAGTGGCAATAAAACCGCGCTAATGGCTTTGTATGCACCTCAAATGTTGATGCTCCACATGGGCAGGAACACGCACTGCTCTGGTTTAGTTGTTGGTTAATCATATGGGGCTCATTTAATACGGCAGTATGGAATGATCTTAGATGAAGTTTAACTGAATAAGTAGTTCATATATCAGTCCCTTTTTATAAATTATTTCTAGCGTAGAAAAACATGCTTGATATACACTCTTTAGCTTAGGTCAATCATAAGGGTGTATTAATGTCAATCTGGTGTTTAAAGAGTAAAAATGAAGTTCAACACGAAAATGGTTATAAACTAAGATTAGGTCACGGCACTTGGAAGGAGCCTGAGGATATTCACCCAAGTATCCCCAAAAGTCTGGAGGTAAGCCCTATAGAAAGTATTAATCTCATGCGTGAAGGTCTTCAATATGGTGCTGAAGCAACAGCTACTGCCGACACTTAATCTTAATCTTGATCATTATTCAGTTTGTTGAAATATTCGTGGCGATAGTGTTTTAGTGCACTGCTTATAAACGCCTGATTACTGCGCACATGTTGAGCTTCGATCCATAGTTCATTTTTGTCATTGTCAGAGAATTTCGTTTTTTTAGAGAAAGCTAAGAAATACGATTTAGATTTTAGTGGTTGGGAATGAATAAACAATGTCGGGTTATGATTGGCGAGTAAGAGCGCATTTAACTAATTATAATGACGGAACCATTCTTATATCGTAAGATTTTTTTAAGATTTACTTCATCATTCACGGCGGCTTTGAGTTCCTTCCCAATAGAAAAACCTAAGGGAGAGCCAATGGGAGTTGGAAGTTTCTGAACATCACCATTGAAGCTGAACGAGGTATCAATGTGCGTCACAATAACTTAATCAACGTCAGAAAGTTGGTAGTCAGCGCTACTAGAAACGTTGATATCTGATGGGTAACTTAATTACTCTGCACGACTTTGTTGGTAGCTGATGCCAGCGATACCATTATATTGTCCTGTTTTAGTTAAGTGTAAGCAACGTTTCCATGGGTTTGCATCAATCTTTAATTGGTAACTAAAAGGCGCTGATGCTTTGGTTAATATATCGATATAGGCACCTGAAATAACATTTTTTTGATCACAATGAACGAAAACCAAGTGCTATCTGAGACCCAAGGTTTAAGTTTTTTTGAGCAAAGCTTGATGAGCTCATAATTAGAAAAATATAATGAAGAAAGCCTGTTTATATACACGCCGCCATCTAAACAATCGCTTCTTCCTACTTTGATACAAAGGTATATATGAAGGTTTAATAGTGTAAGTTTAGTGGTGATAGCCCCTTATTTCAGTAGTACTTGGATTATTACTAATGTGCATGCTCTAAAATTTGTTCATTTAGTATTAGCGGTCTAAACTCTAAATTCACATAATAATAATAATAATGATTGCTTTGTCTTCAGCTTAGCTAGAGGGTCAGATGGTATCGAACGTAAATGCCAGTCGATGTTATATAGTACGATGTATTATATGTATTGCTATTTTAGGGTTAACCTCACTTTTTTCCTCGCATTCAGTGGCAGAAAATACAAACGCTAGCGCGTCGCCACTTACCTCAATTAGCGTACAACTTAAATGGCGCCATCAGTTTCAGTTTGCAGGGTATTATGCCGCAATAGAGCACGGCTATTACCAGGAAGCAGGCTTCAAAGTTAAGCTGAAAGAAGCCAGCGCAGAAATTAACCCTGTTGATGAGGTCTTATCTGGCCGTGCAGATTTTGGCCTTGCTAATTCAGAATTAATGCTTTACCACTTAAACGGTGAACCAGTCATAGCAATTGCCTCCATTATTCAGCATTCACCGATGGTTTTAATAAGCTTGAAAGCCTCAAATATATTAAGTCCACAGGACTTGATCGGGAAAAGAGTCATGTACCCCATGGGGAATTACGGTGCCAATACTTTAGGTATCTTACTCAATGAGGGGATTAATGAATCTCAAATAGAATCTATTCCACTGTCTTATGGCATTGAAGATTTGGTAGAGCAGAAAGTTGATGCCATGGTGGGGTACGTGACAGATCAACCTTTTTTGTTAAAGGAGCGCGGATTTGAATATAATCTAATTGACCCTAGAACGTACGGGATTGATTTTTACGGTGATGTGCTCTTTTCGCATCAGCAATTGGTCGAAGATAACGCCGAGCTAGTTGAACAGTTTAGAGCGGCTACGCTTAAGGGGTGGCGCTATGCGATAGCGCACCCTGACGAAATGGTTGAATTGATTCTGAGTGACTATCCGACACTAAAAAGCAAACCAGAGCTGGAATACGAGGCTCAGGAAACGATCAAATTAATCGTGCCTAAACTGGTTGATTTAGGACATATGAACCCAGGTCGTTGGAAGGCAATTGCTGACACATTCATTAACCTGAAGATGACAGAAGGCGCGTATATAGATAACGACTTTCTTTATACTCTGGGAAGGGGAAAAGTTAACCAAAAACTTAAAATATTTTTCCAAATTACCGGAATTATTGCACTATTTGTTTTGATATTTATTGCTTGTTTGTTTTATTTTAACAAACAGCTTAAGTTGGCGATTGCTCAAAAAACCATGTACCTGACTAAGGTAAACAGAGAGTTGATTGTTTATACTAAGCAATTGAAAGAGAAAGAAAGCGAATTGTTTAGCCTAAATAAAAACCTAGAGCGACACGTTATTTCTCGTACTGAAACGATTAGCAAAGTGAATCATGAATTGACGGCTGAAATTGAACAAAGAAAGCAGCGTGAGCTGTCTCTATTGCTTTTATCAAAAGCAATAGAGAGTAGCCGCAGTATTGTTCTTGTCATCGATAAAGAGCATATTATTCGTTACGCGAGCGCTGCTTTTTTGAAATTGACTGGTTTGAGCGAGCCTGAAACGCACAATCATAAGATTCAAGCCTTAGAAAATAGATTAACTCTGCCAGAAATCCCTAATGCTGACTTCTCACCTAACGTGAAAGGCGTAGTCGAAAGCGAGTTAGAATGCACCGGGTTTGATGGACAAGCACACTGGTTAAGTACATCTATCTCTTTACTGTGGTCTGATAGCCAAGAAATATCGCATTATGTCATTACGTTTGAAGACATCACGGAGCACAAAACTCGTCAGGACGAAATGGAGAAAATAGCACTCTACGACCCACTGACCGGCTTGGCGAACCGAGTGTTATTTAAGAGCCAGCTTGAGAAAGTCATTAGCAATGTGCAGCGTACCCATACAAAAACGGCCTTGTTATTTATAGATATTGACGATTTTAAATCGATCAATGATAACCTAGGTCATGAAACTGGAGACTATGTGCTAAAGGCTGTTGCTAAGCGTTTGCAATCGCATGTGCGTAAAAATGACTCGGTTGCTAGGGTGAGTGGTGATGAGTTTATTATTCTATTGAATGATCTCCAAGCCTACGATGATGCGAGTAAAGTCACGCATCAGGTTGTTGGTTCTTTTAAGAAACCCATTGTAGAGAAAGGGCGAGAAATTTTTGTCACTGTCAGTATTGGCATTAGTATGACTCCTGATGATTCGATTGAAGGCTCTGAACTAATAAATAATGCTGACCTTGCTATGTATCGTGCCAAACAGAATGGTCGAAATAATTTCCAGTTTTATTGTGTCGATATGAATGTAGAAGTCAGACAAAAAAGTTTGATAGAGGTGGCGCTAAAAAAGGCTATTCAAAATGAAGCATTCTATTTAGAGTATTTACCGATAATTGAACTAAAAAATGGCAATATTATCGGTGCAGAAGCATTGATTCGGTGGCCTTTTTCTGAGGAAGACGTTCGAAGCCCAAATGAGTTTATTCCTATAGCAGAAGAGACGGGGTCTATTATCCCGATTGGAAATTGGGTCATGCAGCAAGCATTTAAAGATATACAAAATTTTTTAAGCGCACAAATAAAAGGAGTTAAAATTTCAGTCAATATTTCTTCACGTCAACTTAAAGACAAACACTTTATTCCCAATATTAGAAAGCTTTTTTCATCACACCCAAACTACATTCAGTATTTTGAATTTGAAATAACTGAAAGCTGTTTTCTGAACAATCAAGTAGACAATATTTGGTGTTTGAATGAACTGCGAAATATGGGGTTTTCAATCGCGTTAGATGATTTTGGTACGGATTGCGCTTCATTAAGTTACTTGCAGCGGATACCTATTAGCGTCATAAAAATTGATCGCCCTTTGATCAATGAGCTACCTAGCCATAAGGCACACAAGCAATTTGTTCGGGCGACGATTGCGATGGCGCATGAACTCGGTATCAAGGTCATCGCTGAAGGGGTTGAAACGGAAGCCCAAGAAAAATTTCTAGCATCAATAGCGTGTGATAGAGCTCAAGGTTTTTACTACGGAATTCCTGTCAGTATAGAGCAGTTGATTACATGAATGTCACGTGGGAAGGTGCTTCCTCTTTATAAACGTTCTAGTCTGTAAATTTATGTTTCTTAAGGCACTAATGACAGTAAATAATTGTTTCAATTAGTGTTGTTAGTTTATTGAAAGCCAACGCTATTATCCCCCACACTATAAGAAACTATTTGACTGATTGTTTGAAGTGGTAAAGTACTTTGCTGTTGCATCTCATTAAAGAAATTTTGTGCTGCGAGTAAGGATCTTTTAGTGTTAATTCCACCATCAACGTGCAGGTGAGCACGTAAGTAGCCTTCTACATCACGAGATAATAGAAACGTATCTTTTCCCATCGCACGTAATGCATATGGCCCTGTATTACCACCTAATCGAGCACCATTTTTCTTTAGCCAAGCCCATAAGCCTATAATATCATTCGTTGGCCAGTCAGCGATAAAATTTCCAAAGCTGGTGTCATGGTCTTGAGCTGAAAAACGTATCATGGAGGCATTTGCCGGAATGGTTTTGACCTTTGTGTAGTTACGAACGATTCGTGTATCGGCAGCCTTCTCTTCCAGCATTTCAGTTGGCATCATTAATATTTTACTGACATTAAAATCCCAGAAAACTTCACGAAACCCTGGCCATTTTTTATTGATGACTGACCAATAAAAACCACTTTGGAATATTTTTCGAGTAAACTCTTCTAGCCATAAATCATCATGAATTAAAGTGATCTGACTTTTAGGTAATGGCTGTGAAACGAGATAAGCTAAAGCTTCATCCCCCCCTTTTCGCTCTGATGCTCGTGCCTGGATATCGCTAAATTTTTCCATTGTATTATATCGTTGTTTAAGCATGTTGAATTTAAAGGATTGTAGCACTAAACATTAATAGTTTAGCTTAATTAGTCTAAGGTAAATTAGAGAATTTCATAAGTGCTTCGTTAAAGGCGCGCAAGCTTGGTTTTACTGAGTCTTTGCGCCAAATACTATATGTTGTTGTTTTCTGTAAATGAGTCGGTAGAGCGTGAACCTTAAGACCATCTTTAAAAGGGTAAAAGTCCAATAATATTTCTGGGACTAACCCTATGCCCATGCCAGCTGTAATGCAGTTTAGGAGCGCGTTATATGAGCTTATTTCGATAACGTTAGCCATCGCGTCGTTTTCTTTAATCCAGCTCTCTAGTCGTGCTCTATAAGCACACTGAGAGCTAAAGCCTAAGAGTGTTGGGTTTTGGCCAAGGTCGTCAGGGTGGTTGACGCTTTGGAGGGAGAGGTCAGAGACTAGAACCAGTGTTTCTATAAAAATAGGAGTTGTGTCGAGTCTTTTGTCTTTAGGTGGGTCTGCAACTAACGCTAAATCTAAGTCACCGCTTAAAACTTGTTCTATTAATTTTCCGGTGGGCCCTGTACTCACTTCTAAAGAAACTTCTGGGAAATTCTTATGGTAGCCCATCAAAACTGAAGATAGTCTTGATGCCGCCACGGCTTCCATACTGCCTAACCTAAGTTTTCCTTTTGGGTGCTCGTGGTTTAATTGTTCAAGGGCTTCGTTGGCGAGTAAGAGTATTTTTTTCGCGTAAATAAATAGCTGCTCACCTGCAGGCGAAACGCGTAGTCTGTTTTTTTCTCTGATAAACAGATTTTTGCCTAACTCGGACTCTAACTTTTGAATCCGAGCGGTAATGTTAGAAGGGACTCGGTTTAACATTTCGGCAGCACGACTGATGCCGCCCGTCTCGACAACGGCTTTAAAAATTCTTAAGTCAGAGAGCTCCATAAAAAACCTATTCATAAAATATGAAAGTATAGTTCATATTAATTCATTATTAAAGAATGTGTGGCCGCGTTACAGTGCTGTTCTGGTTTATTAATGGCACGGGTTCTATTAGTGCTAAGGAATGTATCAAAAGATACGCTAGGAGCAGTTAATTGGAAAGCATGAAAACTAAAGGTTATCTCTGTGCATTGGCTGCTGTTTTAATTTGGACAGGGTTTATATTGGTGTCCCGAATGGGGGGGATTAGTCCACTAACCGCCTACGATATTATTGCAATTCGGTATGTTAGTTGTGCTTCGCTTGTGTTTCCCTTTTGGTTTTATTGGCGACGTTTTGATTTACTTCAACCAAAGCTCATCATCTGTAGCTTCATTGGTGGCTTGGGATATGCCTTATGTGCCTTTAATGGTTTTAAAGTGACACCGGCTTCACATGCTGCCGTGCTTTTGCCAGGCTTATTGCCCATTTTAATTGCTTTAATTTCAACGTTTATAAATAAAGAACGGCATTCGGCTGTCAAATGGCTGGGTATTATAATGATCACCTCCGGTATCGTGGTCTTGTTTGGGTATGAGTTCCAAAAGACAGGGTCTTTATCTGTTGGGCACACTTTGTTGGTGGGGGCCGCAGTATGTTGGGCAATTTTTTCAGTTTTAATAAATCGCTGGAAAATTTTACCGTGGGAAGCCACCGTGAGTTTGGCGCTTATTACCTGTGTCGTTTATATGCCGGTTTATTTTATGTATTTACCCAAAAATATATCAACTGATTTATTGCATGATATTGGCGTTCAAGTAGTTTACCAAGGGTTCTTGGCAACGATCGTTCAAATGTTATTTTATGTTCGGGCGGTTCAACTGATTGGCGCCGCAAATATGGGGTCAATGATGGCGATAGTCCCTATTTTAGCTGGTTGCTCTGCTATTTATATCTTTGATGAAAACCTGAGTACGGAACTAATTTTTGCCATGTTATTTGTCAGTCTAGGGGTTTGGATAGCGAACTCAAAATGGAACACAGGCATCTTTAGAATAAATAACTTAAAACATGAAGCGTAAATGCCACTCATTACCATTCCGGTTATGTGATGGGCTGGAATTAATTTTTTTTGCGTACATAGCGCTCTCCAAGAAACTCATAAATTACTAAACTAGGAGTCAAACATGCCATATATCAATATTAAAATTACCGATGAGCAAGTCACTAAAGAGCAGAAGGAAGCGCTGATTAAAGGCGCAACACAATTGCTAGTCGATGTGTTAGGTAAAAATCCAAAAACGACAGTAGTAGTGATTGATGAAGTAAATACTGACAACTGGGGCGTAGGCGGTCAGGTAGTGACTAAATTGAGGGCTAAGCGCTAAATTTTTTGCAGGACAAAACTCTTCAGGGCTATATTTATTTTTTGGCCTTATACTGCTTGGCGAATAAATTATTAAGGATGATAAGTAGAAATTGAACATTTTATTGTATTTGACAACGGTTTTAATTTGGGGGACTACGTGGCTGGCGATATACTTCCAGCTTGGGGATGTCCCCGTAAATGTATCTATTTTTTATCGTTTTGCGTTGGCGGCATTAATTCTGTTACCGAGTTTGTGGTTGACTGGGAAGCTACAAGTAACTGATCGATCCGATCACCTGTTTATGGTTTTGCAAGGCGCGTGCTTATTCTCTTTTAACTTTATTTGTTTTTATACTGCCATTCAGTATATTTCAAGCGGCTTAGCTGCTGTTGTTTTTTCATTATCGACCTTATTTAATGCGATAAATAATCGTTTTTTTTGGAAGGAACGCATTCCCAAAGCCGTCTTGATTGCAGGAGTAGCCGGAACTTCAGGCTTAGTTTTGTTATTTTTACCTGAGTTGAGCGCTAGTAATAGTGAGGGAGCTGTTTCCAATTCAGTCCTGAAAGGTTTCGCTTTTGCTTGTATCGGAACATACCTATTTTCATTAGGCAATATGATATCTAAGCGACATAGTTTGAAAGGTCTAAAGCCAATAACCTCAAATGCTTATAGCATATGTTATGGCACCGCTATTTCAGTGGGGGTTCTCTTCGTTACTGCAGAGCCTTTAGTGGTCGATCTTCGGCCTCAGTACTTAGGTGCCTTATTTTACTTAAGTATTTTTGGAACCATCATTGGGTTTACGACTTATCTAACTTTAGTCGCACGTTTAGGGGCAAATAAAGCGGCCTACGCAACCGTTATGTTTCCTGTTGTCGCATTAATGCTCTCTAGTTGGTTTGAAGGTTATCACTGGCAGATAAGTAGTACGATCGGTTTAGGGCTGACCATCTTGGGGAATTTGATTATTAATTTTGGGGCTTTAAAGGGGCTAACGTTGATGAAATTAAAATCATGAATAGTTTAAATAATGTTAAATTTTTCAGCTAACATTATTAATTTTTTACCTGTATGCGTCTTGATTCAAAAAAGAAATTGCTTGCCGATATTTCTTCTTTTGTCGTGTGTGAAGCGCCTAATATCGATACAGAGACATTCTGCCACACTTTATATGCACATATTGCGCGCGATTTTTAGAGCGTATAAGTAAATGTTTTACTTCTTTTTCTTGTTGATTAAATTCAATCATTTCTTTGGTTTGAGGGGTTAATTACGCTACTTTTGCACGGATGGCCAACTTTCTTAACTCATCATATATGTCGCTAACGTGTAGTTTCTTTTTATGAATAATTTGGGTAATGCGCCTTAAGTTAATGATGGTATCTGCATCAGCGCCTACGGTGATATTTGGCGGAGTGCCACTGGTACTAACGAGTATTTTAGCGGATACCAATTTAAATGCCTATATGTTTCCACCGATTAAACTACCTTTGCCGTGAGGGTGACCTAGGAGCCTGACCGAGAACTGACGAACCTACTGTGGAAAAGCTAAATTGGTCATTTTCCATGCTAAATCTCGTTAAATAGAACAACTATTCTCTTCAATTTAGTCTAAAAACTACCTCAATTTAACTTTTCCTCGTGACGGTCGCAGTTCTCGGTCAGGCTCCTAGTTGAATTTTATTCGTTGCTAACAAGTCGCAATGACTAGCATATTCGGTAATATTAATTTCGTCTCTAGCCTTAATTATCGCGCCACCAATGAAACCTTGAGCAATTAATACATTTTCTTCTGCTTCAATGGTCGACTTGCCGACAGCGCTTTTAATGGTGACATCTCCAGTGGCCTTAAGCGCCATCTGCCTCATCTTCTTCGACGTATACCGAACCATTGAAATCAATATTACCCGTCGCTAGGCCGACAATTTTGACCACCAGTACATTATTAATTAAAACACCTCGGCTATTGATAATCGGGTGGCCTTTAATGGAGGCAATCAGTAAATTAGGGTCCTCTTTGTGAATCGACGCATCAACCACATTAGCTGAAAAGGCCAAAGCATCGCCAGTATGAGAAGGGATCATTTTGCCAAAATATCTGTGCCATTTTTTCCATTGGCCGGCGCATTAAACGCGTACCTGCCTCAACGACGACGAATTCACTAATATCTCGGTACTTGACAGCACCTTTATCACCAATTTTAGGCGCTGAACTAAATCGGTTATTGACTAGCTTTTCAAAACGTGAATCTTTGCCTTGTTGTAGTTTACTTCCCATAGCAAAAGGTAAATTGGTGCATTAGCCTGAATCAAGCGCTTATTGAATAATATTTTCATTAGTTGGCGCTTTAATACCTAACTTCTCAATTTCTCTCTCTATATCTGCATGTGTGATGGGCGTTCCACCAAAACGCTTCTGGGTTGAAGTAGATAGATGTATTAAACGAAAAAAGTGTCATTTCAGCGGGCGTTAACACAAAAAATAAAGAGCAACGAGGGTGCATAAGACCGTTTCTGAAATAATCCAGTAAAAAGTTTTATCAGCAAGCGCTTTTAAATAAACAGTGATATAGGCACTATCTTTATCTATCAAAGCTGTTCTTTTTATCTATCTGATTTATGATGTGTACTTAAAAATAAAAACCAAGCAGACATCTTATTATGAATTTTAGATTATCTTCGCTTTTATGTGCGTTACTTGCACTGTCTTTAATACAAATTGTTAGCGCTTCCGAGGCTACTGTTACGCCATCAATGACGCCTGTCATAGACTTAAGCGCTGAGTCGTGGGGCTCGGGAGAATCCTTTAGGCTTGATGGGGAATGGCACGCATTTTGGGGGCAACTTTATACACCGTCCGAGATAAAGACGACAACAAGCCAGGCCATCGAATTTAAAGTGCCCGCTGTTTGGGGTGACGAGTCGGACGCGAAAAAACGATTACCCGCACTCGGGTACATGACTTACCATGTGAAAGTGCGTGTGCCTAAAGATGTTGACCCCCTTTATTTGTATTTACCTGACATGCCTAGCGCAAATAAATTGTGGGTAAATGGGAAATTTATGACGGGCAATGGCATTATTGGCAAGACACAAGCATTTGAAGAACCTGATTTTTTGCCAAAGGTACTTCAAATGCCTGAACAGCACAATGGAGAGTTAGAGCTTGTTCTTCAGCTGTCTAATTACCACTACCGAGAAGGTGGTGTTTGGTATAGCCTTCGCCTCACTGATGACTCAGGACTATTTGCAATGTCGCAGCGTCCAGTTCTATTTGCTGTGTTATTTAGTACTATATTAATTGTTATTGGCGTGTACAACCTTTCGATGTTTGCATTTAGAGCGAAAGAGGTGGCGGCCTTATACTTCGGGTGGCTTTGTTTGGTAGTGGGCTTTAGACGCTTACTAATTGATGAACGTGTTATTTACATGTTTGATCTTTTTAGTTGGACCACGCTTCAACGTTTAGAGCACCTGTGTTTTTATTTAGCATTGCCGTTGTTTGTTGGGTTCTTTTGTTCCATGTATCGCACACACATTCCTAAGTGGACAATACGGACGTCTTGGGTATCGGTTTCGCCATTCTTATTATTATGTTTCGTTTATCCTGCGCGTATTTACACCGAATTTAATGTCATGTTTCAAATGCTGGTTGTAGTCTCAATGATTTATGCTTGCTGTCTTTATATCAAGATTGTGATTGAAAAAGGTAAGAATATAAAATTCTTTGGCATTAGTTTATTACTCATGGTGCTAACCGTGATTCATGATATTTTAAAATCAAATAGTCTTATTCCGACGACTGATAATATTGCACATTTTGGCGTGTTGGCATTTGTAGTGACACAGTCTATTTCTTTGCAGCGTTATTATTTAATGAACTTGAACCTAGTCGAAGCAATGTCTGCCCAGTTAAAAAATCGAAATCAGGAACTCGTTGAAATGGACGAGTTTAAAGATGAATTTCTTGCAACGACCTCCCATGAGTTGCGCACACCATTACAGGGTGTTTCTGGTTTGGCAAAAATACTTAAAGAAGAGGATCATGGGTCTTTAACTGAGGAACAACATCATAAAATAGGCTTGATTGCTAGTACCACGCAGCGACTGAGCGTGTTGGTGAACGATATTTTAGACTTTTCGAGCATCAAGCATGGCAAGCTTAAGTTGAATAAAAATCGTGTCGACTTAAATGCAATTGCAGAAGTAGTACTTGCTACCATGTCGCCGATCATCGGAAAAAAAGAAGTAATACTAACCGCTGAAATTTCTCCCGAAGCGCGCTACTTAAATGCAGACGAGTTTCGATTGCAACAAGTCTTATTTAATCTCATGGGTAATGCTACCAAATATACTGAAAAAGGATTTATCAAACTTAGCGCTTATTTGGAAAAAGATGAATTATGGATAGAAATTTCAGATTCAGGGTTAGGCATTCCTGATGAAAAGCGTGATTCACTGTTTCACCCTTTTGAAACTGTACATGTTAAAGGGCATTATGCTGCGAGTGGCGCAGGTTTAGGGTTATCAATTAGTCGGCAGCTGGTAGAACTTCATGGCGGTTCGTTAAACCTCAAAAGTGAAGTGGGTCAGGGCACAACGGTTAGTATTAAATTTCCTAGTAACATGATTGTCATCAATGATTCATTCGAAAAAACACCTAAATCAGTAAGTAGTACTATTTATGTTACACCTACTTTGTCGGTGATTAACGAACAGAAAAAGATTGAAACAATAAAAAACCCACAAGATGAAGAAATACATGAGGGGCCCTTAATATTCGTAGTCGATGATGAAACCGTCAATAGTGAATTAGTGTCAAGTCAACTTCAATCTGAAGGTTATCAAATTGAAGTATTTGAAAGCGGTCTTTTGGTACTTGCAAGGCTCAGCGAAAAGCTACCCGATTTAATTTTGTTAGATTATATGATGCCTGGCATGACAG
The DNA here is from genome assembly GCA_047628385.1 of Oleiphilaceae bacterium. GTDB lineage: Bacteria > Pseudomonadota > Gammaproteobacteria > Pseudomonadales > Oleiphilaceae > PZPK01. The sequence continues at coordinate 14,014 of JBLHVH010000006.1, read as the reverse complement.
GGTTAGAGGTATGCCAAGTTATTCGAAAGCAATATGATAGCTACGAATTACCTGTAATGATGCTCACGGCTCGATTACAAATTAGCGATATTGTGAACGCATTAAGTGTGGGTGCGAATGACTATCTTATTAAGCCTTATCATGCGAAAGAGTTAATCGCGCGCGTTAATACGCAAATAAACGTACGAAAATATTGGATTGCTAATCGAGAAAATCAAAAACTAAAAGATGAGATTGAACGTCGAGAGGGCCTAGAGGACGAGTTATCTGAACTTAATGCACGTTTATTGAACGTTTTGGATATTAGTACTGAACTTATTATTTTAATGAATGATCAGTTACAGGTGATTTATGCCAATGAAAAAGCCAATAAAGCCTTATCAAGCCTTAATCAGGGTTTATTAGGGGTCTCTATTTTAGAGTTGGTTAATGATGAACTCGGAGAGACATTAAAGCGCCTAATTAAAGATCAGCCAGCCGAAGTATTTTCAATGAACACGGCAGGGATTTCACCGGGAAGTAATTGGAATGCTTCAGTTAAAAGTTATTACGAATATGATAAAGCTTATCTTGCGCTGGTGATTACACCCGCATTGGAGGCGTCACTACCTGAGCTGCCTAAAAACGCTGCCATTGCGAGTATCACCCTTGAGTTGAATGAAAGCCGTAAAAAAATAGATGAGATTGAGGGCGTGTTAAGGCAAGTTATTTCAGAACCAGAACCAGAATCAGAGTCGGTCGAAACGTCAGTAACAGACTGCGAGTCTGATCCATCAAATTCTGGGTCCTTTAGCGCTATCGAAGTAGGTAAGTCACTTTCAAGTTTAGGAAGTCATAAAGAAGAGCTTGTTATACTCCTCAGGACCTCTTTGAATTTTTGGGAACGTCATACTAGTCAAGGTAAAGTTGAATTAGCAGAGCGAAGTCGATGCTGGCGCGTTTATGTCGATGGCACGACAGTGAAAACCCGTACGTTTGATAAGTATTTGAATAGTCGATCTGTGCCAGACCGTCCTCGATGGCGTGCCGTGGTGAGAACAGCAAATTATGTCTTGGCGAGTTGTGATTTAACGAAGGAAGAACAGCTAGACCTCACCGTATTGATACAGACTATTGAAAACTACTACGCTTGACTGCTTTTAATGAACGTAAACGTGATTTCTTTTTCTTTAAACTAATTTGATTAGCTTGTAGTTTTGCATTACTGACCTAAAATTTATTAACTAGAATAATTATTATCGTTCCATTTTTGGTTTGAGTGAGCAGTGCAAGCTTTACGGAAACGATATTTTAGCGTCACTAATGGAGTTTGCTTGCGTAATGAATGTTCGAAACCTTGATCGATGCCTTAGATTTATTTCACGTAATTTTTCGTCGATAAAAAACGTGCAATCACAACGCTTCACATTTGGCTTATGGCTTGGTTTGTTGCTTGGCGTATCGCAGTTTTCTGTCGCGGGTAGTTCATTGCTCGATGATTGGGAGGTGACTGGTTTTGGTACCATCGGCTATGCAGAAAGCGATAAGTACAATGATTTAGTACTTAAGCGAAATATTACCCAGCGAAGCAAGACGATTGAAGATAATGGTTGGCTAGTGGACTCAAAGCTAGGTCTTCAAGCTAGAAAAGAGCTTAACCCTGGCTGGGATGTTGTTGGGCAAATTGTCGCGCAAGAAAAAGTAAATAATAGTATTGAAAACTCAATAGAAATGGCTTTTTTACGTTATCAGTCTAACGATAGGTGGAGTTTTCAATTGGGCCGAATGGTGTTAGATACATTTTTGTTGTCAGATCACCGCAATGTTGGCTATTCCTATCACTCTGTCCGGCCCCAAGCTGAGTTTTATGGCTGGATTCCTTACAGCAACTACGACGGATTAAAAACCGTATTTGAATTTGGTGACTTTGAAAGTTCTTTTCGGCTTGAAGCATTTGTGGGTAAAACAAAATCGACGGTAAATATCGGTTATAAGGGGGACGATTCTTCGTATAACTATGTTAAATCTTCACCTATTTATGGTGGTGGGGTGACCTGGGAAACAGACGAATTAACTTTAAGAGCCTATATAGCACGATTTCGCTTCACTCAAAATACGAATGCTATAAAGGCACTTCAAGAGACTGTAAGCAATCCTTTGCTGCAGCTACAGCAAGCTTGGCCGGAAGCAATCGAAATCGCTGACGCCTATGCTATTGAAAATGAATTTGTAACCTATAGTTCCATTGGTTTTAGCTGGAGGCCAGGGCCATGGCACGTTCAAGGAGAGTTTAGTAACATTACGTCAACTTTTTATGGTTCTTATGATGGGCAACGGGCTTATTTACAAGTTGGACGCCGGTTTGGAGAGTTTTTGCCTCATATTGGTTATGCTTATTCATGGGATGAACGAGACTTTCCTTACGACGCGCCACCTGTTATTCCTGGCTTAGAAAATATCTATAATGGACTCTATGAAGGACTTAAAGACAACCTCAGTTCGGGCACCGTCGACCAACGTTCATTGAGTTTAGGAATTCGATGGGATTTTGCATCGCAAAAAGCACTGAAATTCCAGTGTGATTTTGTCACCCTCGATGACAATTCTCTGGGAATTTATCCGACACCGAAAGAGATAAGCGAAGGGGTTCGGAATTGGGAAAAAGATTCGCGTAGCTGGTGCTCAACCACATTTGATTGGGTGTTTTGATATGAAAAATATTCAAGGTATCGGCATTTTATTATTTTTATTGGCTTCTGTTAATGCTTGGGCTGAAGAGGTCAATACTCAAACAATTCAAGTGATTGTGAGTAGTCAATCTGAGTTAACAGCCTTAAATCGTAAGCAGGTGATGGGCTTGTTTTTAGGACGGTCACGTAGCTTTCCAAATGGCATTAACGCCAAAGCATTTGACCACGAAGTGGATTCTACTATTCGTGCACGTTTTTTTGAAAGCTTAACCGGTAAGTCTATTTCGGATATTGACGCATACTGGGCCCGCTTACGTTATTCCGGGCGGGCTTCGCCACCAAAGGTTATTGATAATATGGCTGAGATACTAAAAGAGGTCAGTCAAAATCTGCATGCTATTGCGTATATTCAAGGGCAAGACCCTGCTGAACTGATGCAGCAAGACATTGTTGTTGTACATACGATTGACGCAAATTAATGCAATTTAGACACCTCCAACATTATGTCGCGATGATCATGATAAGTAGTGCATTGGTACTGTCTACCATTTTTAGCCTGATCGCGTATCAAATCAATCAAGGACTTGCCATTAAGGAAAGCGAGCGGCAGGTAAAAAGTTTGATGTCTGCCGTGAAGAACACCGCATCGGCCGCTTTATTTTCATCAAATGAAGCTGTGGGTATGGACGCCATAAATGGGCTACTGGGTACCGATGTTATTTATTCAGTGACGCTTGAAGGCTTTGCAGATGAAATGACGCCTGGGATGAAGCTTTCGAGTGTGCATGAAAATGGTGGTGCACCCTTAAATACGATCACAATGAAGTTAGAATCTATTTTTGATCAGGATCATATTTTAGGTGAGTTACGTGTAACGCCCAATGAAAATTGGGTGGTAAAACGGATGCATGATACGTCGATCCCCACTATTATCGGCGTAATATTTGTTATTTTTGTCTCTTGTTTCGTATCGACTCAAGCATTAAAAATTAGAATATCCCAACCACTCGTAAAAGTACGTAGGGCGCTCAAAGATATTCATGGCGACAGCGAAGAAAGACTGTCTTTACCTAAGCATCTTCAATCTAACGAAATCGGGGTACTCGTTGATGGTTTCAATGAACTCTTAGACGAAACGAACGCAGCCTTTAGTGTAGAGCGAGGCTTGCGGAGTGAAATGCAACAGGTTCAAGAAAACCTTGAGGAAGCGAAAGCTGGAGCTGAAAAAGCTGCACAAGCAAAAAGCGACTTTTTAGCGACCATGAGCCATGAAATTCGTACACCGTTGTCGGGTGTGTTGGGAATGCTTGGGTTTGCCTTAAGAGACCCGCAAGTCAATGATAAAACCCGAGAACAACTTGATATAGCAAGAAGTAATGCCAAAGCATTATTGACTATTATTAACGATATTCTAGATTTTTCTAAAATTGAAGCGGGAAAGCTTAATATCGAAATGATCGACTTTGACATTCGTAAAGAGATTTCGTCTGCGGTTGCAATTTTTGGTGACATGGCAAAAGATAAGAGTCTCTACTTTAATTTTGTTTTTGATAATGACGTCCCTAAATATGTGAAATGTGATCCAACGAGGATACGTCAGGTATTGGTTAACCTAATTGGTAATGCCATTAAGTTTACGGATACGGGAGGCGTTGATGTTCAAGTCAGTATGCTTGAATTATCAAAGTTTAGTATGCGCTTAAGTTTTTCGGTGCAAGACTCAGGTGTCGGTATTCCAGAGGACGGCGTCGCAAAACTATTTCAAAAATTTGAACAAGCCGATGTATCCACAACCCGAAAATTTGGTGGCACAGGCTTAGGGTTATCCATTTCGAAGCAACTCGTTGAAGCTATGTTCGGACTTATTGAAGTGACCAGTATTCCGGGTCAAGGCTCAAACTTCTATTTTGAGTTACCGATGGGTAGAGGCGATGCGGCAGCATGTGAAGTCGAAATACGCGAAAAAATACCACATACCCATAAATTGCATGTTTTATGTGCCGAAGACTTTGCGACGAATCAAGTCATTGCTCGAACCTTGCTGGAAAATATGGGGCATGAAGTGGATATCGCGGATAATGGTCAGATTGCGTTAGATATGATGCTAAAAGGCTCGTTCGACCTTATTTTAATGGATGGAAGAATGCCTGAAATGGATGGTTTAGAGGCAACTCGAACGATCAGAGAAGGCGTTTGGCAAGATACAAATTTAAAACAATCAGATATTAAAATAGTTGCTCTCACTGCAAATGTGACGGATGAAGACCGCGAACGTTATTTAGCTGCTGGCATGGATGGCTTTCTTTGTAAGCCAATTGATGAGCTTGAATTGCACCACATTATTGATGACACCATTAATGAACTTTTATTAAACGGGCGTGAATTAAACCCATTAATTCGTGCGACTACCAGTGAACTAGATGACTTGTTTTCGGTTCCTGATGCCGGTGTACCAGAGATCATCTCCGTTGTTGAAGCCAAAGCTCCGGTAAATGAGGCTGCGCTTTTATCTGCTAAATTACGTACAGTATTTGTTGAGTCACTATCTGATCGTATGAAAGAGATTACGCAAGCAATGAAGGCGGAAGATACTAAAGAACTTGGACGTTTATTTCATGGCATAAAAGGTAGTGCGGGCTATTTAAATGATGAGGTATTAGTTAATCTGTCAGGGGAACTTGAAGAATGGGCTGATGAAGAGAATATGGTAAAATTAAGAATTGTATTTAATGATTTTGTCGCCTGTTTGAAACCCTATAAAATAATATAATGAGGAAATAATAATGCAAGTCATGGTGGTTGATGATGATGGAGTGTCTAGACTTGCATTGGTTGATTTAATGCAAAAAATGGGTTTTTCAGACGTACTAGAGTTTGAAGATGGGCTTGCTGCTTGGGAGTATCTTGAAAAAAACCCATTACCCATTTTGTGCTGTTGTGATGTCAGAATGCCAAAAATGTCAGGTATTGAGTTATTGCAAAAAGTACGTGCTGATCAAAATATAAAAGTATTATCATTTGTTCTTATTACGTCAGGAAATGCCCGTGATACGGTACAAAATGCATTGATGTTGGGCGTGAGTGGCTATATTGTAAAACCGTTTAATGCAAGTGGCGCAATCGAAAAATTAAATGAAATCTTTTCGAATGTGTGGAAAGGTATTGCAGAGCGTCCAGAGGCAACAGCTCGTAGATTATCAATTTCGAAAGAGAAACTTGAAAGCTACTATATTGCTTTTATCGTGCAGGTGGATAAGTTGATTGATCGGTGTGCTTTTACATCGGATGTATTAGAGTTGTCCGATATTGATGGGCAAATTGATGCGATGAAAACAGGTTGTCTTACCTTGGGGTTATGGCATTGCAGTCAACAGTTAGAGTTTTTAAAAGTACGTAATGATAAAAATGATTGTTTAGAATTGTACCTGTCGGCAGTTAAATCGACGGTGAATTACCAGCTAAACTTTTTGCCCGCCTAGTAAATTGTTATGTCCAGTTTTGGTTTGTGAATACGATGGGTGAATGACTAGAAAATCCTCAGCATGGAAGATCAATTATTATGGAAGCAATAAAGGCTAAAGTACTGGCATGTCGTGATGCCAGGCCAAATGATGATCATTTTATATCTAAATTAAGCGAATTAATTGCTTCCGATAGTGGTGGCGTGGTTTGCCAAGCAATATTTGAGATTTATGCTGATATCGAACTTTCTCCTACTCGAGCGGCGCAGTGCTGGGAGAGTTTATTAGTGCATCGATCAGAAATGATCCTGGCTTTAGGAAGACCAATCAATCTAGTCGCCGTTATGTGCGACTATTTTGCACTACAAAATGATGCAATCTCCGACCCTAAATTATTGGAAATGGCCGCGTACGAAAATATAATATTGCAATCGACACATGACAATCTAACAGGCTTATACAATCGGCGATATTTTACTAATGCGGTGACACAGAATATTGCGCTAGCAAAGCGAAATCAGAATGACCTTTCGATTTTATTTATTGATGTCGATGACTTTAAAGACGTAAATGATATTTATGGGCATGACGCAGGGGATCAGGCATTACGCCAAATATCTAAGGTTATATCCGACGCGATTCGGCAAAGTGACGTCGCCGCACGTTACGGGGGTGAAGAGTTTATTGTTTTACTTCCTTTTACCAATAGTATTGAAACCTTGATTTTGGCCGAACGTATTAGAGTGAGTGTGGAAGCGTGTAAATTAGAGGTGGATGGTAAAGCCCTTAGTATTACCATTAGTGGTGGTATCGCCTCATACCCTGTTAATGCACAAAGTGCAGAGGATTTAATTACGTTAGCGGATAGCGCTTTATATTATGCAAAAGGGGCCGGAAAAAATAACATATCTTTGTTTAAAGAAGATAACCGCCGATTTGTCAGAATTGACTTACGCAAAACTGTCCAAGTAAAAGAACTTGGATTTAGCCAGCTTGACGCATTTTTAGGCATAGGTAAAGATATTTGCGTGGGCGGTATTTTGTTTGAAAATACACAGCCATTAGCGATTGGAACTAAAATTCAGGTTAGTGTGCCGATTGGAAACGAAGGTCCAGTGTTGTTAATCGGCACCGTAGTACGAATCGAAATGCTGGCTTCAGAAAGGTACGATATTGGTGTGGTGATCGCCTTTAAAGAAATGGAAAAAATAGCTAAAAACGAAATTTCACGTTTTTTAGTGAGTCAGGCTTGTAAAGATACCAACACTATTTAAACGATAATGTTGAGTGTTATCTAGTCCCTTAGGACTGGGTCCGATACCTTAAACAGGTATACCGAAATAACTTTTTTATTCAATTATGAACCCCGTCTCACTTCGTTTGGTCGTTTTGACCTAATGAACCTAAATTGCCCGTATTTGCCAAATCCATTTAACTAGCTGTTTTATATGATACTGGAACTTCATTTATGACTGTGAAGTTTATAAAAACATGAAATTAATATAAAACTAAAAATAAAGCTATGAAATTGGAGCCTGAAGATGAGAAATTTAAATTTTAAGCTAGCAGCTTGCGCGTCAATGCTTGTTGCTGCGTTCACTGTTAATGCTAGTGACTATAGTAATGTATATGTATTCGGCGATAGCTTGTCGGATAATGGAAATCTAAGCGCTTTGGCGCCGGACCAGACCTACGGTGATCGTTTTACTAATGGCCCTGTTGCGGTTGAAATCGTTGCGGGTGCGTTAGGGCACGTACTAACACCTTCTTACCATCTGCTTGGTGGAACTGACGGAAATAACTTTGCGATAGCCGGTGCTAAAGCTGTTGATGAAGATGGTAATGAAGCGACCCCCGATATTAATTTACCAACACAAGTAAATGCTTTCTTAGCAATCAATGGCGGTGTAGCGCCTTCTGACGCTTTATACATTATGTTGATTGGGGGTAACGATATTCGAGCAGCACGTACTATTCGTTCTGCGGCAGTATTCGCATCAACACCTCAAGAGCGCCAGGCAATCCGTAAAGCGGCGAATGAGTCTTTGAATGTCGCTGTTGCCTCTGAACAAGCTCAATTACTTAAGCTTATTGCTGCGGGCGCACACCATATTTTGGTATCAAATGCACCAGATATTGGCGCAATCCCAGAAACTGATTTAGTTGTTGCCGGCCTTTTAGCCAATGCACAAACAAAAAGTCAGATTCGTAAAGCAAATCGTTTCACAAAAGTGACAACAAAGCTGTCAAATAAGTTTAACCGTAAGCTAGCACGTAAGTTATCGCGTACTGAACATCAAACAGGCGTTGATATTATTGAATACGATTTGTTTAGTTTTTTATCTGATCAAGTCGATAATGCAGAAGACTACGGATATACCAATACAGATGATGCCTGTGCTTATTTCCTTTCTGGTGGTGGTGCATTGAACCCTGAGTGTGATGGTTATGTCACTGCAACAGGTTTCTTGTTCTTCGACGAGATTCACCCAACGACTAAAGCGCATCAAGCAGCTGGTATGGAGATCGTAGGCGAGTTGTTCGCTCAATAATACAAAGAAAAATAACCATGAATAATATTAAGGGGCCCTAATGGCCCCTTTTTTTGTTTATTGACACTCGTGTCCCCCTAAGCGAGTGAGTATTAATCAGCAATAGCAGAAATTTCACTTGATAACTCCACTCTTATAATTGATAGATCGCCCTCTTAACTTAAAACTTTAGTCTATACTTTTAAAATATCGGTTTACTAAGTTGTCAAAATATTCACTGTTTTGATTGCGCCTCTATAAAAAACATACAAAAAATATTATGGATCATAGCTCAGATAAATTAAGTGCGCAGCTCGCAGAGCCATTTCTTGAAAAGTTGATTTTTAAGAATCGGATTTTCGTGTTGGTATTATTTCTTGTAGTGACGGTATTTTTGACGTTTCAAGCAACGAAAATAAAGCCGGATGCGAGTCTTGAGCGCATGATTCCACTTAACCATCCCTATATTATCAATTTTCTTGAACATAAAAGTGACTTAGAAAACTTAGCAAACTTTATTCGTATTTCGGTAGAAGCGAAAGACGGCGATATATTCACCGCAGAGTATGTTAAAACGTTAGAAGCCATTAGTGATGAAGTCTTTTATTTGCCCGGTGTAGACCGCAGCGGATTAAAATCACTCTGGACCACGAATGTTCGTTGGGTTGAAGTGACAGAGCAAGGTTTTCAAGGTGGAACAGTCATTCCGAATGCCTATGATGGCAGTGATGCGAGCTTAGATGAGTTGCGTCAAAATATTTTAAAGTCAGGGCAAGTAGGAAAGTTAGTCGCAAACAATTTTAAGTCGACAATTGTATATGTCCCCTTATTGGAAATTGATAGTGAAACAGGCGAATCTCTAGATTACTTGGAGTTTTCATTATTACTGGAGAAAAAAATCCGCAATAAGTATGCGGGTCCAGACTCTGTTGTGAATATACAAATTGTAGGTTTTGCAAAAAAAATAGGAGACTTAATAGAGGGGATGTCAGCGATTGCTCTCTTCTTTTTGATCGCTATTCTTATCACTACCGCTTTACTATATATCTATTCGCGTTGCGCGATTAGTACATTTGCGACGGTTATTTGTTCAATTATCGCTGTCTTTTGGCAAATGGGATTTATGTATAGTATGGGTTATGGCTTAGATCCATATTCAGTTCTCATTCCTTTTATCGTCTTTGCAACCGCTATTAGTCATGGTGTGCAGTATATTAATGGCATGACACATGAAGTCGGCATCGGTAAAAGTAACCTAGACGCTGCTATGAATACATTTCGACACCATTATATCCCCGCATTACTTGCATTGGTCAGTGATGCGATAGGCTTTTTCTCCTTAGTTCTGATTGATATTGACGTAATTAAAGATCTCGCTATTGGCGCGAGTGTTGGTATTATCAGTATTATTGTAACCAATATGGTGTTGCTTCCGATTGTCATGTCTTACTTTGGTGTGACGAAGCACGGCGTGCGTCATGTTCAGTATGTTGAGAAAAATCCAAGTCCAATTTGGGGTCGTATCGCTCAATTAGCGACGCATAAATATGCTTTAATTTTTATTATCACCGCACAATTTGGTTTGGCATTTGGTTTATATGTCTCTCAAGATTTAAAAATTGGTGAGTTAGACTCAGGTGCGCCTGAACTTCATCCAGACTCACGATATAACTTAGATAATGCATTTATTACGTCCAATTATTCCACTAGTGCCGATGTTATGGTTTTGATGGTTACGACACCCACTGAACAATGTAACTCCTATGCAGTGATGGACGTCATGGAACGCTTACAATGGGACTTGAATCAAACTGAAGGAGTTCAGCTAAGCGTCTCTATTGTTAATATTTCAAAGGCAGTCACTAAAGCGTTTAATGAGGGCAGCTATAAATGGTTGGAGTTATCTAGTAATCAAAAAATTATAGATACATCGCTGCAATATCTACCCGCAGGGTTTATTAATAAGGATTGTAGTCTGGCGCCTATTTTTGTTTTCTTAAACGATCATAAAGCTGAAACCTTGCAAAGCGTGGTGAATACAGTTGAAAGATATCAAACCACTTACTCTTCAGATGATGTGAAAATATTGCTAGCGGCTGGCAACGCGGGAATTGAAGTCGCGACAAATCAAGTTATTGAAGCTTCCCAAACACTGATGATGTTAGCGGTGTATGCGGTGGTTGCTGTGATGGTATTGCTTGCCTACAGATCTATGAGAGCGGTTGTCTGTATCATTTTACCGTTGGTGATGACCTCGGTATTATGTACTGCACTAATGACATTTTTGGGTATTGGGGTAAAGGTTTCAACGCTGCCAATTATTGCGCTAGGGGTCGGCTTAGGCGTGGATTATGGGATTTATATCTATAGCCGCTTAGAAGAGTTGCTAGAAGATGGCTTTACCTTACAGCAAGCTTACTATCATACTTTACGTTCTACCGGAAAAGCAGTTGCTTTCACAGGGCTAACGTTAGCCATTGGAACGGCTACCTGGATATTTTCACCTATCAAATTTCAGTCAGACATGGGGATTTTGCTTACTTTTATGTTCTTATGGAATATGTTTGGTGCGTTGACGTTACTACCAATGCTTTCTTATTACTTCGTAAAAGATGGTGAAGAAGACGACCTTGAAATATATGAATTATAAACCTGGTAAGTTCAATTGGCATTTTTAGTGTTTAGCATATCGCTCAATTTATTAGTCAAATGTCTAATTAAGAAAATTATGCGAATGACAAATAGCTGTTTAGCTGTTGAGATGAAATGTTGTTTGGATTTAGCTTGTCAGCAATGGACAGTGCCAAACTTAATTTACCCATACTTTTTGTCTCTATATCACTTAGTTGCTTCACATCCGCACTTCCTAAGTAAGCATTCAACTCAGCACTCACTAGTTTTATATTGTTTGTTAAGGGGGAGGGTTTAGTGCCGTTTAAATTATTAATAATAGCGTCTGCGCGGGTCAAAATATCTATTAAGCTATCTTCTGGATTGTCATTTTTTAAACGATCATTTAAGTCTTTAATATCAGCAGATAGTTCTCCTAGGGTACCTGAAGCTTTTTTATCTACGGAATCATTATTGCTAAATTTGCTCGCTTCTGACTCAGAGATAAAACCATACTCGTAAAGGCGTTCAATGAATTCAGGTGTAATCGTTACACTTGAAGGTCCTCCGGGGAAAAACTCTTCATTAAGCATTTGAACTTTATGCGCACGGCTAGAAAGCTTAATATCACTCTCTTTATTCACTGTTTCAGCCGCACCGGTGCTCGTGTTCGTCGCTTGAATCGTTTTTTGTACCGGTATGTTCGTACTATTTGACGTAGAAGGCGATATAAAAGAGTGTTGTGTTTGAATAGACATGAGGGGATCTTTTTAGCCTAATAATTAGAATAAATATTAATAAGCAAATTGTAGACCATTAAAATTATTGCAATTAATTTCAAGGATTTAGTGTAAGTTTGTTTTACTCTCTAGCGTTCGAAAGGCAATATCGATCCGGTCAGGTTAGGTCAATGGTTGAGGATAGGGTGCTACGATTCAGTGCGATGAGGTGAAGGTGCTCGGCGACCTGATTACATATCTTGCGCCTAATTTAGCTTTATTTACTTAGGCCTCTTTTTTTGCGTGCATCGTCAATACTACCGACATTCGATACATGGGTATACCCCGCTTCGTTTAACGCTGACATGGCTTTACCTGCTCTCACTCCGCTACGGCAATATAAGCTAATTTCAGTTCCTTTATCGGGAAATATTTTATGTATTTCTTGAACAATTTCGCCATGTGAAATACGAATATCGTCTTCTATCTTGTCAATTTTGTGCTCCAGTGAAGTCCGCACATCTATCCAAACAGTGTCAGCATACGACAATAAACTGCAGCACATTACGGCTAACAAAAATGAAATACGACTAACATTCTTCCAATTCATAACTCAAATCTCATCTATCGAACGATCACAGTAAAATTAATACTTAACGCTAACTATAAAAAAATGGCAAGGTCTTAACGACAAATCTAGAGTCAGTAAGAAGCCGAATCGACTACGTCAATATACGGCTTTAGCAGAGTAGGAATTTACTCGATGGTAATACTGATCCAGGTTGAGAATTGACCTTGAACATCTGATGAGTCAATGGTTGCTATACGTGCGTAGAGTATACCGGGCTCTAGATCAAGGATCGTATAGTGGGTGATATTTGCGTCGGTCAGTTTAACACTGCTTTTTGCGTCGGCAGAGGGGGAATCGCCATATTCAAGTATATAAGCACTTATTTCATTGGTATCAAGCGGGCTGCGGTCTTCTCTAAATGATGGGATATCCCAGCTTAACTTCACGGAGTACTGAACCAAAGGTCTCGCGGTAACGGAAATGAATGCTGCGAGTGATTCCTCAGAACTATCGGTATTATTGACGATTACACTATAGCTGCCCTCATGTTCTAGTGTCGCGCTGTTGATAGAATATTCAGCTTGGTTAGCACCAATAATTATTTGATCATTAAAAAACCATTGATAGCGGAGTATGCCTCCACCAGAAGCGGTGGTTCGAAGGTTTATGTTATCTGTTAAAAAGATGGAGCCAGATGCAGGTTGAATCGCAATCGAAACAGGCGTTTCAAGCGATAAGATCGTTAATGCGGCAGAACTAGAAGTGCGGCTGCCACGGCTATTGGTCACAATAACATCATAGTCACCGCTGCTATCCATATCTGTAATGTTAATTGCAAAATTATCGGTATAAGCGTTGGGTATATTAACGCTGTTTTTACGCCACTGATAAGTTATAAACCCACCGCCGGTGGCACTGATATGAAAATGCGCCGTCTCACTTTCAATCACGGTTAAGTTTTGTGGTTGTTGGTTTATGGTGACAGGAGAGGTTGCTGCATTAACAATGACGCTAACAAAATTGGAACTAGTTTCACTAACATCATTACTGACAATGACCCTGTAGGTGCCACTATTCGCTTCAGTGCTATCTATAATGTGAAGTGTATGATTTGTTTCGCCTAGTAATAGGGAACCTTCTTTTTGCCATTGGTAATAAAAGGGTCCATCGCCAGATACATCAACTGATAAGTTAATTGCGTCACCAGTAGTTAAATTTAAAGCTTGAGGCTGTTTGGTAATTGAAACGGGGTTAATCGTTTTATTGACAGATACTAATGCATTGAGAGATATGATCAGGTTGCCATTATTAGTGATAGTCACATTATAGCTGCCAGCGTCACTTAAATTTGTGCTTGCGATGCTGTAGCTCGCTGAATTAGCTCCTAGAATATTAATATTATTCTTCGCCCATTGGTATGAAAGGGCGCCATCACCACTAGCTTGAACGTTTA
>JBLHVH010000005.1:0-42206 GCA_047628385.1 Oleiphilaceae bacterium | reverse complement strand
GTGGCAACTTTGTAGGCTTTTTAGTTTAAACCGTTTTGTAAGATTAGGTATAAAGCTGAATTCAAAACTGAAAGTTCAGATTCGAGCCAGCCCAGGTTATGCCTTTTCTGAGCTAGATTGAGCTTACCCTAGCTTAGATAGCTTAACCTCTATTTGCGAATACAAACGTAAATATTCCAAAGTGTTATTGGTGTGCTTAGATAGTGTACGTTGTTGATTCGGGTCTTCTGATAAGGTCATGTCGGTGATTTTTATGGGTAATCGATCATCCATTTCTGCGTTGTTTTGAATGAAGTGTGAAAGTGCAGCAAGTTGTTGATCACCATACTCAAAGAATGAAAAGACCGTATGGTTGATACTGGCGTCAAGTTGCAATTCGTTATTACTATAAACCGTCGCAATATGTACCTCATGAAATGCAAGCTGAGGAAGTTGCTTAATTTCTTTCACTATAAAATGTCCCTCTTTTTTATGGGTCATCGCATAAATTGAATAGGTAAGTGTTAAGGATTCACTTTCAATAGACTCGTTGAGTTGGCGCTTCTCGATCACTGCATTGATAAATTGACTAATTGATGATTGGAAAACTTCCTCATTCTCACAGGGCATTGAAAAACACAATAAGCTGCCGTGCTCATCTAAAATAATCACTTCAATACCTGTCTTAATGCGTGCGTAAAATACTTGAATACATTGATACTTTGAGTGATTGAGCGCAGCGCGCAGGCTTAAAGACTTTTGCTGGGCTAACGTATCCACAATAATAGGGCTGTAATGGCGAATGTTTTGTGAGAGATAGCTTAAGAGGCTTTGTTTTGATTCGAAGGCAAGGTATCGAAACTGTTCATCAATGCGCTGTAATACATAGATCTTATCTTCAACATCAATAATATAGCGTGCTTGTTGTATTTTTCCGTTGGAGAAAAAAGCTTTTTTAGTATCAGCGAATAGATTACGAACACGATCAGCAATTGCCTTGGCTCGATGGGGGCAAAAGCAGTGAACGGTTAAACGACACTCAGAAGCGCCGGGAGTCGATAGTTGCTCTAGGCAAACCTGTAAATAGGATTGTAAATTTTGCATCAGTGTTTCGCCCATTTCATATCGATGAGCGGAGACTTCATTCCAAGAGTTTATGGCAATTTGATCAATTGTTTTGACGAGGTTACTGCGTTCTGAACTGTAATCCAGTGAATCATTTCGATTGCTTAAGCGATGCATTCCTTGGTCGCTCATCGTTGCCATCGGGTCAACGCCAACATTAATAAACAATACCATTGATTTGACATAAGCTGGATTTTGAAACCGTGCTTGAGGTACTTTTTCTAAGGGAATAGGGATCTGTTCTTCCAAGACGCGAATCATATTTTGGATGGTGAACAAATTCACCTGACTTTCACCCGCTAGTAAGCTAAGCCTTGTTTCGTGATTAATAATGCCATTGAAGTATAACCATGCGAGTAACTCAGTGAGATTCGAGGTTTTAGTTAAATTTGTTTGAAAAGAGGCATCGGAGGCAGTATGCAGGTCACGGTAGAGTAGCCAGCAATTTTTGTCACCGTAAAATGCTTGAGAGCTAGAGTGGTGAATGGCTAAGTTTTCTTCCCATAAACTGGTCGTAATTCCTGGGTTAACTAATTCAACCTTACCTGCTTTACGTTGAAAGGCAGCATATAACTTTCGGCCCAATAGGTTTAAATCTTTGGCAGTAATACTGGATTTAATATTATGAACGCGTGCATAGTTTGAGAGGAACCGATAACAATGCGATAGCTCGGTTACGACTTCGTGACGCTCCAGTGTTACTTGATCAACTTTCCAATTTGAACGTTCATCCAGGTATTTAAATTTACTATCAGGCCATGCCCAGTGTTTAACTATTTTTTCTAAGGCTTTACGTTGCCATGAGGCTTTTTGTCCTGAAGGACGTTTTGATAACTTTTTGGCAACTTTAATATAAAAACTCTTACGCACTAAATCGAGCCGCTTATGATCTTTTCTAGCTAATAAGTAACTTTCAAGGCGACGATAAATCAAAACATAAGGGTCTATGTCCTCTATATTTAATTCGTCATCATAGACTGCCTGTTTAAAAGTTTGGCTTAAGCTTGTCGAATGAGGCCGTTCTTGCGCATACACTTCCGCTAATAGTAGCTTTAATACTGACTTATAGGGGGAGTCAATTCCTTTATAAAGTTGCCAAAGCCCCGCCCCCATTAGTTCACTTTGGGGTATAGTTGCTGCACTACCAAAATCTAACACCTCGGTCTCTTTTACAAAGCGTTTGTTCAGTAAATCGCTGGTGATGGTTTGATAGTCTTTTTCCATACTGGGTGGAATAAGCCACCATAAAGGGTAACGGCCGACTAATAGTATTGCGGTGCGATAGAACTCATCGAGTAGTAAATAATGTTGTGCGGAGCCACTACTCTCTGTATCCATATCGGGCGTTTTACCACCAGTTTTGAATTTGTCTGCGTTCATCAAGAAGGTATGTAACTCAAGCCCTGAGCTGTTGGCCCACTCATCTATTTTCTTTGCCTTTTCGTCCAATAATGCAAGTGCCTCAGACGCTAAATCTGGCGCATGGCAAAGCCAAAGATCCACATCGCTTACTTCTGAGTGCGCTAGAGTACCAGTACTCCCCATCATGAAAATTGAAAAAATCTGCGCTTTCGTTCGTTTATCGTGACGAAATTTAAATGTCTGGCTAAACGTTTTGGCAATGCTAAGTGTTGTTTTGTCCGGCTCGTAGCCTGAAACGCCGATTGGTGCACTACGCGATACATATCCTGGTAATAAAGGGTGGTTAACTTGATATAAGAGTGGCAGAACGCGGAGTATATCCTGTTGCCGAAATGTTAGACCTTGAAGAGTTTTATCAAGTCGGTCAGCATTCACAGATAAAAAGCGATCTCGCACCTGCTTTAACAGTTTTCGATCAACGCCCTCTGTAAAGTCAGGAGCTAGCTTTTGCTTATATTTGAGAGCCGTCATAGTTTTCTTTGGTATGTTTAATTCGGACTGAAAAGGTGAAGAGTTTATTAGTATAGCGAATATAAATGAAAAGACGGGATCGGTTTAGTGATGATTTGTAAGTGATTTTTGAGAATTGAGGTTATTATTTGGCATACAAGTTGAGTTCCCACGTCGAACATGGGAACTCAATTAATTAACGTTTTTCTAGTCCTGCTAGCACACGGTCTGCGGCCAAAAGAACTTGTTTTGGCGCTGTGCCGCCCAAGTGATCTCGCGCATTGACGGAACCTTCGAGCGTTAAGACATCAAATACATCTGCATTTATTTGATCGCTGAACTGTTGTAGTTCGCTAAGTGTCATATCTGATAAATCTTTCGACTGCTGAATGCCATAGGCAACAGCCTTGCCAACAATTTCATGCGCATCACGAAAAGCAACGCCGTTAACAACGAGGTAGTCAGCTAGGTCAGTTGCGGTAGAGAAACCGCGTCGTGCTGCTTCGCGCATACTCTCAGCCTTTACTTCAATGGCCGGTACCATGTCGGCGTAGGCACGTAAGCAGCCTTTAATGGTATCAAGAACATCAAATAGTGGTTCTTTATCTTCTTGGTTATCTTTGTTGTATGCTAAAGGTTGTGCCTTCATCAGCATTAATAGCGACATTAGATGCCCCGTGACTCGGCCCGCTTTGCCTCTGACTAATTCGGGTACGTCTGGGTTCTTTTTTTGCGGCATGATTGATGATCCAGTACAAAATCGGTCAGGAAGATCAATAAAGTTAAATTGCGCCGAAGCCCAAAGGATTAATTCTTCAGAACAGCGTGATAGGTGGATCATGACCAAACTAGCAAATGAGCAAAATTCAATCGCAAAATCACGATCACTCACAGAATCTAAAGAATTGGTGCTTGGTCTATCAAAACCAAGTAATTTAGCGGTTAATTCTCTGTCAATGGGATACGTCGTACCAGCCAGTGCTGCGGCACCTAAAGGCATAATGTTGACGCGCTTTCGGCAATCTAATAAACGCTCATAATCACGTTGCAACATTTCATTCCAAGCGAGTATGTGATGCCCAAAAGTAACTGGTTGTGCCGTTTGTAGGTGGGTAAACCCCGGCATGATGGTGTTTGCTTCACGCTTTGCTAGCGTGGCGAGGCCGTTTTGAAGACGCGTAATTTCGGTCGCAATGAAGTCAATTTCATCACGTAAATAAAGACGAATATCGGTTGCAACCTGATCATTTCGAGAGCGGCCAGTATGTAGCTTTTTACCTGTGATCCCTATTTTATCTGTTAAACGTGCTTCGATATTCATGTGCACATCTTCGAGCGTAACAGACCATTGAAATTCGCCCGCTTCAATCTCTGCGCGAATATCTGTTAAGCCTGCAATAATTTCGTCTTTTTCAGCAACGGTTAATACGTCCACGGACGCGAGCATTGTTGCGTGAGCAATCGAGCCCAGAATGTCGTGATAATACAAGCGTTGGTCAAAGTCGACCGATGCAGTAAACTGCTCGACAAAGGCGTCAGTAGGCTCTGTGAATCGGCCGCCCCAAGGTTTTTCAGTACCCGTGTTACCTGAATTTTCGTTGTCAGTAACATTGCTTTCATTGCTCATGTTCAATTACCCATCTACACTCAAAATTACGGAGTCAAAATTTGCGGGACAGTATAACATGAAACCCCAACAACGCTTACATGATCAAAATCTGCTTCAACTCCAAGAAGATAGCTTCTTTGTACCCGACTTATGCCAAGCTAATTCTGTGCTATTTGTGGTGATTTTAACGCAACTCTTCGCGTTTATACTGAGCCTAGTGACGGCACATCAAGTATTAATCGATTGGGAATACTTAGGGCCTTTGTCACTCTTTTGTCAAAGTATTGCGTTAAGCTGTGCTACGATTATTTGCTGGTTTCGCAATAGGGTCAAAACGCAGCGTATCGGCGTTGTTATTAGTTATTTTATGGGGGTGATACTGGGAGTAACCGCTTTATATAGTTGGCTTGGGTCTCGGTTTTTACTGCTTGATGTTGGTGAAAATGTCAGTTTGTTCATCTTTAAAAATGTGCTGGTGAGCGGGATTCTTAGTGTGTTGGTGTTACGTTATTTTTTTCTTCAGTTTCAATGGCGGGAGCAAAAACAAGCGGAATTACGCTCTAGAATAGAGGCCTTGCAGGCGCGGATTAAACCACATTTTCTTTTTAATAGTATGAATACAATTGCTAGCTTAATTGGTAGTAATCCTGAACAAGCTGAAGAGGTGGTACTTGACCTTTCTTCCTTATTTCGAGCAACGCTTAATAATCAAGTGATGCTGATACCTCTGGAAGACGAATTGTCATTATGTCGTCGATATTTAAATATTGAAGCATTGCGACTGGGTAAACGCTTGCATGTCGATTGGCAACTAGACCGTGATGTTTTGAACAATAAAAATCACATCAAAATACCACCGCTGACGCTACAGCCATTGGTGGAGAATGCTATTTATCATGGTATTCAGCCTCGTACAAAGGGTGGAACGATTACGATTAAAAGCCACTATCAGAAGGATACGGTTTACATACTTATATCAAATCCTTACGAGCCATCGCTCGAAAAACATCAAGGTAATCATATTGCTCTGGATAATATACGGAGTCGCTTAAGTGGAATATTTGACTCAACCGCTATTTTGAAAGTAAGTCAGCTAGATGATATTTATACCGTTACCTTAAGAATTCCTGTTCAGCGGACACATTAAAATGAAGCTAAACACAGTTATTACTGTTTATATCGTTGATGATGAAAGTCTCGCAAGAGAGCGACTTAAACGCTTAATTCACACCAATACACTGTATCAAGTATGTGGTGAAGCAGAGAATGGTGAACTTGCTTTACAGGGGATTCCTGTTGCGCACCCTGATATTGTTTTGTTGGATATACGTATGCCGGGGGTGGATGGTTTAGCTGTTGCGGAAGGTATTTCAGCGCTTAAAAACCCACCCGCCATTATTTTTTGTACGGCATATGATGAATATGCTATTAAAGCATTTAACTATAATGCCATTGGCTATTTACTAAAGCCCGTTCGAAAAGATGACCTATTTAACGCTTTAGTTCAGGCTAAGCACTTAAGCCAACTACAACTTAAGCAGTTAGATCAACGAGGTCCAGAAAAATTACCTGTATTTATGGCAAATAGCTGGCAAGGGCACGAGCTGATTTCTTTTGATGATATATATTTCTTTAAGGCTGATCAGAAATACTTAACGGTTGTTCATCGTGAGGGTGAAACCTTAAGTGATCAAACACTTAAGGAGTTAGAACAATTATATTCTACTGAGCTTTTACGTGTTCATCGTAATACCCTAGTTAATCTTTCACATGTATCTGCTTTGTTTAAAGATGGTGAAGGACATTACCAACTAAGATTTAAAGCGTGTGATCACACCGTACTTATTAGTCGCCGGCATGTGAGCGAAATTAAAGAGCGAATAAAGGTCTTATAAAAATAATATTTGTCGTCGATATTTCCTTCTGATTTACTATCTTGTCGTGTTTTTTATCATATTTACGGCGAAACCCTTAAATACGTTAAGTTGATCACGTTCTTGATAAAAACTACGCAATTGTCGCTTAAATGAAACATAGATTTCCAAAAATCACATTAATCTCACTAAACGTAACATTTGAATAAGATTAACTACTCTATAGTTTATCTATTGAATCCTGTTATTCGATTTTGGAGGTGCGCTTGCTATTGATTCTATTAAACTTATACGCTTTGGCTAACGCTATGCTTAAAAGAATGGCGGTAGTATTACCTTTATGTCTTTGTGCCTCACTCGCAACAGCTGAGCCCTATAACTTTGGCTCATATAATTTTTTTCACAGTGGTGACGATACCATTTTGGTTGAAAAAGAAGGGGCGCAGAAAATACCATATGGCCGAATTGCTAAAGTGTTAGTTGATCGTTTTTTTCAAGTGGATGTAAAGCATATTTTTTCGGGCGGGAAAAATCGTAAAACAGCTAGCGCAAGAAACTTTAGCGATTATGCAGATCGAACAAAATACCGTGTAGCAGTTAAAAAAGAGCAAGTTCAGTTAAAATTCTCCCTTAACTTCTAAACCTTTATCTTTCTACATAAAGTTAACGTACATAAATAGACGTATACAAAACACTTCAGTTCCTCGATTTTAGTCATCAGTGTGCCTCTAAATACCCCATCTTTTACTAATCTGCCCCTTTTAGCTGTTTTTTGATGTAAGTGTTGATTCCCAACTTAGGTATCATATCGCTATAATGCGCTACACTTATTTATTTTATGATGCCAGATTATATTATGACTCTACCCGCTTCAACGACGATTAAAACCCTTAAAATTGCTTCAAGAGAAAGTGCACTTGCGCTTTGGCAGAGCCGATATATAAAAGCGCAACTAGAATCGCTTTACCCTGAGCTTGAAGTTGAAATTGTTGGGATGACAACAAAAGGTGACCAAATATTAGATGTACCTTTAGCAAAAATAGGCGGAAAAGGTTTATTTGTTAAAGAGCTGGAAACTTCGATGCTTGCTGGCACCACCGATATTGCCGTGCATTCTATGAAAGATGTGCCGATGGAGTTTCCAGAAAATCTTGAGCTTGCTGCTATCTGTGAGCGTGAAAACCCCTTTGACGCCTTTGTAAGTAATGTGTATCAAAATGTGGCAGAGCTTCCTCAAGGTGCTACGGTTGGCACTTCAAGTTTGAGGCGCCACAGCCAATTAGCCGCATTACGTCCCGATCTAAATATTGTGCCGCTAAGAGGAAATGTGAATACGCGTTTGGCTAAGCTTGATGCGGGTGAGTTTGACGCAATAATATTAGCGGCTTCAGGTTTAAAGCGTTTAGCGTTTAATGATCGAATTAAGTCAGTAATGACTGAGGTTGAATCGCTACCTGCTGTCGGACAAGGCGCGTTAGGCATTGAATGTCGTAGCGATGACCTAGAAATAAAAGCCCTACTTGAACCGCTTATACATGCTGAAAGCGAGCTCTGTGTGAAAGCAGAACGCGCAATGAATCACCGCTTACATGGGGGTTGTCAGGTTCCGATAGCGGGTTATGCCGTTTTAAAAGGTGACACGATTATGCTGCAGGGCCTAGTGGCTTCGGTTGATGGTAAAACAATTTTAAAGTCAAGCATAAGTGGCTCTAGTGACCACCCCGAAAAATTGGGAAATGCCGTGGCCGAAGCTTTACTAGCCCAAGGTGCTGGTCCATTACTTGCGGCCTTATCAGAAGAAGAGGTCTGAAAATAACGTTATGATTCAAAAGCTATTGCCCGATACGCGCGTTTTGATCTGTCGACCCGAGCCGTCTGGCTCCGATCTTTCTAAAGTACTTGAGTCGGTTGGTGCTAACTGTGAAGTATTGCCAACCTTAATGATTCAGCCTTTGGACATTACTGCTGAGGCGCGCCAAAAAATCATGAACATTGATGACTATGATCATGTGATTGTGGTGAGTCAGCATGCAGCAAGGCTAGGGTTGTCTATAATAGACGAATACTGGCCGCAATTTCCTATTAAGCAAAACTGGTTTGCGATAGGCCGTAAAACTGCAAATACTTTAAAGCCGGCAGGGCTTAATTTGATTGAGCCCGGTGAAGACCTTAATAGTGAAGCGCTATTAACGATGAAACTGTTGACCAAGGTAAGTAATGAGAAGGTGCTTATCTTGAAGGGAAAAGAGGGTAGAAATATCATCGAGAACGTACTTGAAAAACGTGGAGCATATGTCGATACGATTTCTCTATATGAGCGTATTTGTCCTCAATATAGTGCTGCAGAATTAGAGAATAGTTTGATTAAATTTAATCCAAATTACATTGTTGCTTTGAGTGGTGAAACGCTTTCAAACCTGATAGTTATGAGCAAAAATGTAAACATTGACCTTAAAAATAAAGTATTTATTCTATCGAGTGAACGCGTGGCAAATATTGCCCGAGATCAAGGATATAAATTAACCTATATTGCTAATAATTTAATGCCGATGGATATTATTCGTTGTATCGCCAAGGCCCGAAAAGAAATACACTAAAATGATTAAAATAAACATCGACTTCAAGCAGGATTAAACGTGACTGACACGCAGCCCCAATCGACATCTCAGGCCTTACCCGATAAGACCGATGCATCAAGGCCTAGTGCCAAAAAACCAACTATAGGCAAGCGAAAAAAGTCGCCTAATGTATGGCCTTTTGCGTTATTGGTGGTATTGATATTTGCGCTGAGTGCGGTCGCATCTGTTTATTTTTGGCAGCAACTAGAACAGCAAAATACGCTAATTCAGATCCTAACTAAAAATAGTGACAACGGGAAAAATGAACTCGCGCAGCGTGATAGAGTATTGCAACAACGTTTTCAAAGCGTTGACGCTTTACTTGAGGTGCAAACGTTGGCTTCACATAAACTGAAGCAACAAAGCCAGTTTAATACCCAACAGCTTCATGATCTAGGTGCTAGAAATCGTGCAGATTGGTTAATGGCTGAAGCTGAGTACTTGATGCACTTAGCGAATCAAAGGCTTTCATTTGAGCAAGATGTGCGTAGTGCAGAAGCCATCTTAGTGTCGGCAGATCAGGTGCTTGCTGAAAATGATGATCCTGGTTTATTGATGGTTCGCAAGGCTTTGGCTGGTGATATTTTAGCATTACAACAGACAGAAACAGCGGATACCGAAGGTTTGTACGTGCGTCTATCTGCAATGATTAACGCCTTAGATCGATTGAATACGCAGGTATTTTTAAGTCAAAAAACAGACAATGTGCCATCGCATGAAATAACGCAAACAGTCGCTGTTGATGCTGCGTTTTCATGGCAAGGGCTTTGGAAAGAAATTTGGAAGGATCTGCAGAAAGTTTTTATTATCAAACGTTTAGATAATGCGATAGTGCCGCTATTGGTTCCGGAACAAAGTTATTACATTAAGCAAAATTTGAGATTAATGCTGGAGCAAGCCAGTCTTGCTATTTTAGATAGAAATCAGGTGATCTATCAAGACAGTCTGGAAAAATCATCTTTGTGGCTAAACTCTTATTTTGATTTAACAGATACCAGTACGCTCGCATTATTGAAGCAAATTGAAGCAATGAAAATGGCAAAAATAAACCCCATTATTCCTGATATATCGAGCTCATTGCGGCTGCTAAAAGAGAAGATTGAAAGCATGTATTTAAATCATTCCTTGGGCAAACTGTCACGACCTAGTGATGAGTATCAGCGTCAGGAAAATAAGAGTCTATCTAATAGTACGAAGAAAACAGAGGGATCGCCCAAATGAAGCGAATACTCTCGCTAATAGTTTTTGGCCTTGCGATTGCCGTCATGTTGTCTTTTGCAGTCTCTCATGACCCTGGTTATGTACGTATTACAATTGGCCACTGGTTGATAGAAAGCAACTTATGGGTCATGTTAGGGCTTAATATTGTTGTGCTTTGTACACTTAGTTTATGCTTTCGTATGTTTCGAGGGTTTCGTTATTCTAAAGGCCTGTTTCGACGAATGTTGGGCCCATTTGGTGTAACACGTGCACAACAAAATACTGAACAGGGCTTAATTGCTCTGCTCGAAGGCAACTGGCGCCATGCAAGTCGATTACTCACTCGCTCTGCAAGTAAATCTGATCGGCCATTAATTAACTATCTTGCAGCGGCGCATGCTGCGCATGAATTGGGCGATATAAAAGAAGCTGAACAGCATCTGAAAAAAGCGTATGAAAATACCAGCGACTCAGAATTTGCCGTGGGTATTGCGCAAGCGCAAATTCAACTACAGCAGAACCAGCTAGAACAATGTCTAGCCACCCTTTTGCGCTTAAAAAAACAGCAAGTAAACCACCCTTTTGTATCAAAGTTGCTCAAAACTGTTTATTTGAAATTAGAAGATTGGCAGCAATTGCTAAACCTTATACCTACTTTACGTAAATATACTCAAGCGAATGATGGTGAATTGTTATCGCTCGAGAGATTAGCCTGGGAGAAGTCGTTTATTCAACGAACAGATGAGCTGATGCAGCAGAATAATCTAAGTGCTTCTGCAGATGTACTCGCTGTTATGTGGAAAAAAATTCCTGATACCCTTCGCTTCGACTCCTTGTTGATTGAAAATTACGCTAAACAATTGATACGCCTAAAAAGTGATCATGAGTGTGAGGTGCTGTTACGAAAAGCATTGGGCAAACAATGGGATGATACCTTAGTAAAACTCTATGGTTTGGTGCGAGGGAAGAACCTATCTGAACAGTTAACGCATGCTGAAACTTGGTTGAAGCAAAAGCCTAATAATCCAATATTATTGCTTACGCTTGGACGTCTATCACTTAGAAATGAGTTGTGGGGTAAAGCGCTGGAGTATTTTAACGTAAGTGCTAGTTTACTTCCTAGTACAGAAGTTTATGCAGAAATAAATCGTTTAAGTTTAAAGTTAAATAAGAATGACCAAGCGTTGCTTAATGATCTAATCGCAAGCCTGGCGCTACCTGAATTACCGCTACCCAAATAATCGACTTCTTTCCTTGTACGTATTAACTAAAATCACTGCGTTTGGCATAGGCGAGTACGTCAGAATAAAATTGTACCTCAGGTAAGCCTGATGCAGTTAATGCATCCAGGGCCGAAAAAACTAGCTTTGGTGAGCCGCTTACAAAGACTAAACTATTGGCAAGGTCCAGGTGGTCACTTAACACGGCTTCACTCATTTGGTCGTGATGCTCGACGCCTTGTCTATCATCAATATCCGCAATGATCGGTTTGAAATTGACGTTACTGAATTGCTGTGCCCAAGATTCAGCCAGTTCCTTTAAATACATATCTTCATCTTTACGTACTGCCCAGTAGAGTGAAATGGCGTGTTTGTAGTCAATAAACTGTAGATGCTCAATCATACTTTTCATTTGAGAAAAGCCTGTTCCTGCAGCCATAAAAATTAAGTCTTTTGAAGGAACTTTATGTAAACAAGCTTCCCCAAAAGGTAAAGAAATAGAAACGCAGCTGTTTTGTTCGAGCTGAGTTTGCAAGTATTGAACAATTTTTACGGCCGATTCTAAATGCGGATCTGCCTGTATATGTAGTTCGATTGATCGAAGGCCAGGACGGCTAGCAATTGAAAAGTAAGCCGGCTCCTCACGTGTTGGTATATTAATTGATAAATACTGACCAGCAAAAAAATCAGGAGACTTTCCCGCAGGTAGGCTAAGTTGAATTTGATAAACATGAGCTTGGTTCAACTCAATACTTTCAACTTGGCAAGCAACTTTCTTCAATGGTAACTCCTTGGGTCCAAATACACTTTTTACTTCAATTTCACATGACGATTGGGGCCATGTTCTACAAAGCATAATTTCAGCTGCGCCATCTTCTGAGGCGTTGACTGCTTTATTTTGTCCACCTGTTATAACTGCGCCAGATTGAAGCTCACCTCGGCAGATATGACATACGCCATTTTTACAACTTATGGGTAATGTAATGTC
This sequence comes from Oleiphilaceae bacterium, assembly GCA_047628385.1. GTDB lineage: Bacteria > Pseudomonadota > Gammaproteobacteria > Pseudomonadales > Oleiphilaceae > PZPK01. Next base: position 29,721 of record JBLHVH010000005.1, on the reverse strand, counting down.
AACTTTTGCAGCCGCGTCATACAGAGATTCATCGGGTGAACATTGAAAGTCATAATACTTAGGCTGGTTATCAGCTTGTTTTTTAATGAGACGAATATTCATTTTTTGTCGAAAATGGCTAACTCATTCCAGATGTCATCTACTCTATTTTTTACTTCTTCTTTCATGGTAATAGGTATACCCCATTCTCTGGTGGTTTCACCTTGCCATTTGTTGGTCGCATCAAGGCCCATTTTTGACCCTAAGCCTGAAACAGGAGAAGCGAAGTCTAAATAATCAATGGGGGTATTTTCAATCATGGTCACATCTCTAGCAGGGTCCATTCGGGTCGTCATTGCCCAAATTACATCTTCCCAGTTCCGTGCATCGACGTCGTCATCAACAACGATGACAAACTTTGTATACATAAATTGACGTAAAAATGACCACACACCCATCATCACGCGCTTAGCGTGACCTGGGTATTGTTTTTTCATACTCACGATAGCTAGCCGGTAAGAGCAGCCTTCCGGTGGGAGGTAAAAATCTACAATTTCTGGAAACTGCTTTTGCAAAATAGGGATAAATACTTCGTTGAGTGCTACGCCTAAAATAGCCGGTTCATCAGGTGGTCTACCCGTATAGGTACTATGATAAATAGGATTTTTTCGGTGGGTTATACACTCAACAGTAAAGACCGGAAACGAATCAACTTCATTATAGTAGCCAGTATGATCACCAAAAGGCCCTTCCGGTGCCATATCATCAGGGTAAATAAAGCCTTCTAGTACAAATTCGGCACTGGCAGGAACCGATAAGTCACTTAATTTTGCTGAGGTCACTTCGGTTTTACTACCGCGTAATAGGCCTGCAAAAGCATACTCAGAAAGGCTATCGGGAACCGGTGTGACCGCGCCAAGAATGGTTGCAGGATCAGCACCTAGTGCAACAGCAATCGGAAAGGGTTTGCCGGGATGTTTTATTTGCCATTCTCTAAAGTCTAAAGCGCCACCTCGATGCGATAGCCAGCGCATGATAAGTTTGTTTTTTGCAATTAATTGCTGACGATAAATACCTAAATTCTGCCGTGATTTTTCAGGGCCTTGCGTAATAACTAATGGCCAAGTGATTAGAGGGCCTGCGTCGTTAGGCCAACAGGTTTGTATCGGCAGTTTATAGAGGTCGACCTGTTCTTTTTCGATCACAATTTGTTGGCAAGGGGCTGAGCGAACTTCCTTAGGCGCCATATTCATGACTTGTTTAAAGATAGGAAGCTTTTGCCAAGCATCTTTAATGCCTTTGGGTGGTTCTGGTTCTTTTAAGAAGGCTAATAGCTTACCAACCTCTCGCAAAGCAGTTACGTCTGAATGACCCATCCCGAGAGCAACACGCTTCGGTGTACCGAATAGGTTTCCTAGCACTGGTGTGTCATAGCCCTTTGGGTTTTCAAATAATAAGGCAGGGCCACCGGCTTTTAATGTGCGGTCGCATATTTCTGTCATTTCAAGATTAGGGTCGACTTCAGTCTTGATGCGTTTGAGTTCACCCATCTTTTCGAGCTGATCGATAAAATCTCTTAAGTCATTATATTTCATAAGGCATATTTGCTGGGAGACTAAATAACAAAAAACCGGCTATAAAAACCGGCTTTCGTGTTTTTTCTGAGCAGTCAGCATTGCCTATAAAGGCGATTTAGGCTGACTAACGCTTTTTCATTGATAAGAAGAACTCATCATTGGTTTTAGACTCTTTTAATTTATCGAGAATAAACTCCAAAGAAGCGACGTCATCATCCATGCTGTGCAATAATTTTCGAAGAATCCATACACGTTGTAATTCATCTTCACTCATTAAGAGGTCTTCTCGACGAGTTCCTGAGCGGCGAATATTAATAGCAGGATAAACACGTTTTTCTGCACAACGACGATCTAAATGCACTTCCATGTTGCCGGTGCCTTTAAATTCTTCGTAAATGACTTCATCCATTTTCGAACCGGTATCAACGAGTGCCGTCGCTATAATCGTTAAGCTGCCGCCTTCTTCAATATTTCGTGCAGCACCAAAAAAACGCTTTGGACGTTCTAATGCGTGTGCATCAATACCACCGGTTAATACCTTACCAGAAGAAGGAATGATCGTATTATAAGCACGAGCTAAACGCGTGATGGAGTCTAAAATAATGACCACATCTTTTTTATGTTCAACTAAACGTTTTGCTTTTTCGATAACCATTTCAGCAACTTGAACATGGCGTGATGGTGGTTCATCAAAAGTACTGGCGACCACTTCTCCACGAACAGAGCGTTGCATTTCGGTTACTTCTTCAGGACGTTCATCGATGAGTAGTACCATCAAATGACATTCAGGATTATTTTTTGCAATTGATTGTGCAATATTTTGCATCATCAATGTCTTACCAGCTTTCGGTGGCGATACAACTAAACCACGTTGACCTTTACCAATAGGAGCAACGAGATCTAAAATACGTGCTGATAAATCTTCGGTACTACCGTTACCAATTTCTAGACCCAAACGATCATTTGGAAATAAAGGTGTTAGATTTTCAAACAAAATTTTATTCTTTGAATTGTCTGGCTTATCAAAGTTAATTTCACTGACTTTTAATAAGGCAAAATAACGTTCGCCCTCTTTGGGTGGGCGAATTTTACCTGATATAGTATCACCTGTACGAAGATTAAATCGTCGTATTTGACTGGGTGAAACATAGATGTCATCGGGACCAGCAAGGTATGAGCCTTCAGCTGATCGCAAAAAGCCGAAGCCATCTTGCAAAATTTCTAGGACACCATCGCCCGAAATATCTTCTCCACCTTTAGCGTGTCGCTTTAATATAGAAAATATAACAGCTTGTTTTCGAGAACGGGCGAGATTTTCTAATCCCATTCCAGTGGCAATTTCGAGTAATTCTGGGACGCTTTTATGCTTTAGTTCGGTAAGATTCATAGTTCAATTTTTTTTGTCGGATTCAGAGCTAAGTCTGTTATTAGAAAGAATTGTTTGAGTTAATTCGATGGGAAATGCCTAATTCATCTATGGCAGGCCCAGTAAAGATAGACTACTTTATGTTCAATTGCCAGAAAATAGCTAAAATATATTGCAAACTATGAAATATTTTTTTTCTTTCACCATAATTGCTGTATTTATAGGGTTTTTTCATTGCTCAATAAGCTCATCGACTGAGTCTAGCGCATTTTCATTGAGTGTAAGCTTGTAAGCTTCCACCTTTTTTATATTTAAAGTAATACTACTTCCTGCCGGAAATTGCAGAGCGTGTTTATATTCTAGCTGATTAAGTGCATTTTTCATCATCAATGCCGCTTGTCGACCAGTTGTGGGTAAATCAGCCATAATACTTAAAGTCGCCCCCATTTCCATAAAAAATGAATGGTAAGTAAAGATAGGAATATTTCTTTGGTCTGCCATTTTAAATAGGCGTTTAGCTTGATCGGTCGATACTAATACATTTGGATCTGAAATAAGCCACAAGGCATCAACTTTCGACAATAAGCCGGTGGCTGGAATCTCGAGTTGTGTTTCTGCGCTTATTTCTTGAGTAACGAGCTCTAAGGCAAGGGCTTTGGCCGGTATTAAGGCATCTTTTAGCCGTTGTTGATTATCAGCGCTATAGAGCACACCTATTTTTTTAATTTCAGGAAAGAAGTACTTGAACCACGTTAGTTGAGCCTCAGGAGCCACTTCACTGGCAATGCCATTGTAATTGTCTTGTGTGTTAAATCGACGCCAATTGAGCACCGAACTGAAAACAACGGGCATATCGGGATCGATGTGATCAATAGAACCTAGGGCTTTTGCTCCAATGCAATACACGGCGTCAAAATGTTCTTCATTTAATAGATCCTGCAAGGTCTCTACTGGTTGATCGTCATGGGCTAAATCGACAGTACGTATGCGGTGATTTTTCAGTATTTTAGTAAAGGATATTTCAGCCGCCTTATATCGGTCGATTTGTCGGTTAGTATTAACGAGTAATATACGCGCTTGTTTTTCGCTTGTGTTGTTTGTAAACGCCGGATTGAATGAAACATGCGCAGAGTTGGCTACAATATCTGTTTTATTTGGGATACTTGAACACGATACAAGCGCCAATAAACAGAAGGCGCCGAGTAATTTGCTGAACAGTTTTAAGTTCATCAAGAGTTTCCGGGTTAGATAAGTCGGCCTAAAATTCATTCTTCTGGCCCTTTGTTTTTGGTTAAACGTTCATCGACAAGACGCCAATCATCAAGTCCTAGCATATTGAGCCCTCGCTTGCCTTTTTTGTCTGTTGCCATTCGTTTTAGAATAGATTGAATTTGACGATGCTTTGCTAATGGTATTTGTTTAAATACGACGGCAAGGCGTTTTAATGCCTTGCTTTTACCCAAAATGTGTAAAGGCTGATTTTGTTGTTTATAAAGTATAGATAGTTTGTCTAAGCTTGATTTTGTCGACAGTGCGGCGTCAGCAAGACCGAAACCGACAGCCATTAAAGCATCAATATCTTTAGGGACAGCCAGCACATTGAGTGATGAAAATTTATCAATCGATTGCTGTGAATAAATATCACTTAAGATTGATCGAGAATATTCTTCATTGCCAGAGGTGGCTAAACTCATCGTTTGCAAATCAAGCTTGTGTTGCTTGCCTACCAATATTTTATGGTAAGTATCGTTACCATCTTTTGTGCCACGTAACGCGAGTGTGGCGGTGTTCAATAGGGATGTTTTTTTCAATTGTAAATAATGCCAATTTGACATCATGAAGATGGCGTTATTCTTGTCTTTTATTAAGGTTTCAAATGTCGCTTTGTTATCAACCGGCTGAAATTGATAATCACCTTGTGCTTCGAGATAAAGATCAAATGTATTTTTAAGTAGGGCATTACGAGTGATGTTAATTTCAGGGTTGTAGAAATAAATGATGGTAGTTTCATTAGCGGTGGCATGAGTCACCCCGCCCGCAATAGAGAATAATAAAAGTGCTTCTAATAGCCGTATTCTAAATGTAGCCAATGTTAGTATTCATATAAGGTCTTTTTCTATTACTTATTTAATGAAGTTTAGTCTATCGTGTATAGTAGTTTAGGCAATAAGTTTTGGCAATTGTAATGAATAGACCTTATATATTATGTGTTGATGATGATAAAACTATTCTGATGAGCTTAAAAGCTCAGCTAAAATATCGTTTAGGCAATGCTTTTAATTATGAAGTGGCCGAAAGCGCTAAAGAAGCCTGGGAAGTTATTGATGAGCTAACAAGCAGCGATGAGCATATTGCGGTCATTATTTCTGACTGGATTATGCCGGAAGTCAAAGGCGATGAATTCTTAATTGATGTGCATGCTAAGCACCCTAATATTATAAAATTAATTTTAACCGGCCATGCTGATGTAAAAGCGATTCAACGGGCGAGGGAGCAAGCTAACTTGAGTGGTTGTCTTGTAAAGCCTTGGCGTGTGGATGAGCTTATTGCAATCATTGAGTCTGCTTTGGGGTCTGTATGAATATACCCGTAATTATTTGTGTTGATGATGAACGTATTATTTTGACTAGTTTGAAAAGTCAGCTGCAGAATAATTTAGTTGAAAACTATCGAATTGAGTTGGCTGAAAGTGGTGAAGAGGCACTTGAAATAATTGAAGAGCTTTGTGAAAGAGGCGTTGAAGTTCCGTTAGTGTTGACTGACCAGATTATGGGGGGAATGAACGGGGACGAACTCTTGATTCATGTTAAAGCGCGGTTACCGAAGACACTCGGCATTATGTTGACGGGACAAGCCAGTATAAGCGCTGTGGGTGAGGCGGTGAATAAGGCTGAACTATTTCGTTATATTGCAAAACCTTGGGATGTCGATGATTTAGTTCTTACCGTTAAATCAGCTTTGGATACCTATTACCAACAACATAAACTGGCGTTACATGACGCTTATCAGCAAGCTTTAAATAGCTTGCTTAAATTAGTGCTCCAGCCAAAATCTTTCAAAACGCAGATTGCCGAGGTGCTTAAGATTGTTTTACAGGCGCCTTGTTTTACAGAGTTAACAAAAGGCTCAATATTTGTTGAATCGTTTGATCAGGAAGATTCAAATCTTCAACCCTTGGAGATGATTGCAGAGCAGAATCATGGGTTTGATTCTGAAAATCCTTGTTTACAAAAGCATTTAAAGTATCGCAAAGAAATTGAACCGGAGGTTCAGCTCGTTTCTAAGGGCAACGCTGGGCGTTATTATCAGGCGCCGATTATTTTATCGGCTCATATTTTAAGTGGCGATGACATGCAAAGCAATGCTTCAAGTCAGAATGTTGTAGGCTTACTTTGTTTATATGTAGGGCTATCATATCGTAGGTCGTCCGAAACTGAGGCATTTATTTCATCTGTGTGTCATACCATTGCGAATATGATTCGCTTATCACAGCATATTTTGGCTATTGAACACCATGGGGTTAAGCTTGAAGGGCTGGTTGAAGAACGCACTGCTGCGCTGAATCGAGCACTAAAAGTACATGCCAAAAATAACAATATTTTGAAAAAAACAAATATAGAGCTTGAGTATTATGCGACCACTGACGAGTTAACAGGTTTATTAAACAGGCGTTGTCTTTTTGAGCGCGCCGACCAAGAAGCGTATCGATCAAAACGATATGGCAGAAAAATGGTACTAGCGATGCTGGATATCGATTTTTTTAAAGCGGTGAATGACAACTACGGACACCAGGCGGGTGACCGTGTTTTAACTCAAATAGCGAATGTATTGACAAAGAATTTACGTGATCACGATATTATCGGTCGTATTGGGGGTGAAGAGTTTGCAATCGTTATGCCTGATACCGACTTGGCTGGTGGGAAAGAATTATGTGAACGTATTCGTCAGGCTATTTATGAGGAGACTATAAACATTGGCTCTGAGACCGTATCTGTGAGTATTAGTATTGGTATTACTAGTTTAGGCTCGCATGAAACAGCTATTGGTGCGGCAATGAGTCGCGCAGATCAAGCCTTGTATGAGTCTAAGCATAAAGGCCGTAATTTAATATCGTTACATTCTGATTCAAGTAAACGATGAAACACCAACTATGAGACTAGGGCTCCGAAGCAAACTCTTACTTATCATCGTTGGTATTCTTGTAGTGGTGCAGCTAATGCTCACTTATTTACAAATAAGCTTACAGAGCGCTGCATTTGAAGGAGAGCTTCAAAAGCGTTTAGCCTTACTCAAGGAAAATTTAGTGCAGCGGTCACTATCCCAAGCTGATTCCTTGGCATCACTGGCAGCGGAAGACATTGCGTCGTTTAACTTCTATTCTTTAACGAATAAAATACAACAAGCGATCGAGGCATCGAGTGAATTAGAGTATGTTATTATTTTGGACCGACAGAATAAAATATATATTCATACTGGCCAGCCTGAATTACAGCAAAGCATCTATTCTGAGCAAAATAATTTAGCAGCACATAAACAAGTATTTAACACACATAGTTATACGGTAAGCTATTCACGAGAAGCGCTAGTTGATGATGGCCGCGGGGTTGATGACGTCGATACAGCTATAGAGTATAAGTTTCCAATTACTCATGGACAGACAGTTTGGGGAAATATTCTACTTGGGTATTCATTGAGAGGACTTAACGAGCAAGTTAAGTTGTCTCAAAACGAAAATCATGAAAACCAGAATCGTTTAGTACTCAAAACATTGTATTTCACTTTAGCTGTTTTAGTGGTTGCGTGGCTTTTGATTTCTCAAATTACTCAGCGACTGATTGCGCCTATTTTAAATTTGAGTCGTTTTTCAAAAGATTTGGCTGCCGGAGACTTCTCTCAGATACATCGCATCACATCGACGAGGGGTGATGAATTAGGCAAACTCACTCAAAATTTTGCGTCTATGGCGCTCAAATTAGAAGAAAGCTATAAGAAACAGGCTGAATATAGTCAGACATTAGAAAACACTGTCAGTCAGCGAACACAGGCTTTGAATCTAAAAAATACGGAGCTAGTTCAAGCACTTACAAGCCTGGAAGAAAGTCAGCAACAACTTATTCATGCTGAAAAAATGGCCGCTCTTGGACAATTAATTGCCGGCATAGCGCATGAAATTAATACCCCATTAGGGGCAATCCAGGCAACGGTGGGTAATACGTCCAAATACCTTTCTCTATTTAGCGATGCTTTACCTGATTTTTTGGCTTCTAGTAGTGTAGAGAATCAAACGTTGTTTTGTAAATTAATAGCGTCTACGCATTACAGTGCCATGATGACTACACGAGAAGAACGGAATATAAAGCGTCAGGTCGTTAAAATTTTAGAGGAACACGAAATCGATCAGGCTGAAGGTTTAGCTGAAATGCTTGTGGAAATGGAATTAAGTGAAAAAGTTGAGGAATTATTGCCTGAGCTTTTGCTTGCAGAGAATTTTAAAACGGTTGTTTTAGCACACCACATCACTGGGATAGGGCGAAACAGTACCACGATAAAAACGGCGATTGGTCGCGCATCAAAAGTCGTGTTTGCACTCAAAAATTTCACTCACTTAGGGAGTAGTGATCAAGCAAAACTGACAGATATTAATCAAGGTATTCAAACCGTATTGGTGCTCTATCAAGGGCTGTTAAGGCAAGGTTGTGAGGTGATTGAATATTTTGGAGTCTTGCCTGAGATTAACTGTTATCCGGATGAACTGAATCAAGTATGGACTAATTTAATCCATAACAGTCTTCATGCGATGCAAAATAAAGGCATATTAACCATAGAAACAAAACAACAAGCAAATAATATAATTGTCATAATCAGTGATACAGGATTAGGTATTCCTTTAAACGTGCAGCCAAAAATATATGATACCTTTTTTACAACTAAGCCAGCCGGAGAAGGCAGTGGCTTAGGGTTAGGGATTTGTAAGCGTATAATGGATAAGCACCAGGGGAGCATTGAATTTACGAGTGAACCTGGAAAAACTTCTTTTATTGTTACTTTGCCGATTTTAAATGCAAGCTTGAGTACAAAAGAGAGTTTTGCATAGCTTGTACAAATCACATAGTTTGGGTAAATTACGCTACTTTAAAAGCTAAAATAAGGTAGCGCGAATGAAAAAGTGGCTGTGTGTGGTATGTGGCTTAATCTATGATGAAGCTGAAGGCTGGCCAGATGATGGTATTGCGCCAGGTACGGCGTGGGCAGATGTTCCGAATGATTGGTTATGCCCTGATTGTGGTGTTGAGAAAGACGATTTTGACATGGTGGAAATCTAATGGATGGCACCTTGCCAATTATTATTATCGGCACTGGGCTGGCTGGATATTCTTTAGTACGTGAATATCGTAAACTAAATCGCGACACTCCGGTATTGATGCTGACTCGGGATGATGGCCACTCTTATTCTAAACCGATGTTATCAACAGGGTTTACCAAGGGTAAAAGTGCTGACGCAATGTCAATGGCCGACCCTGGTAAAATGGCTGAACAATTAAGTGTCTCAATTCGTACTTTCACCGAAGTTAGTCGTATTGACCCTGTTACTAACTCTCTCTACATTGGTTCCGAAGTAATCGTCTATAAACAGCTTGTCTTAGCAAATGGCGCATCAGTTAAAAAGTTAAACTTTGCAGGAAGTGACCATCCTAATATTTTATCTATTAATGATTTGATCGATTATCGTAGTTTTCGTAATAAGTTATTGGGTAAGCAGCGCATACTTGTTATGGGCGCGGGCTTAATTGGCTGTGAATATGCGAATGACTTATTACACGGCGACTTTCAGATAACAGTGGTCGACCCTGCGGAAACAGCGCTAACGGGTTTGATTCCTAGTTTTGCTGGAAAAGCTGTGACTCAAGGTTTGGAGCGAGAAGGTGTTCAGTTCTTGATGCAATGCTTTGTTAACGAGGTCGTCGCTCATGAAGATTGTCTAGTGGCTGTTTTGAATGATGGTCGGGAGGTCGAGACAGACCTTATAATTTCTGCGGTTGGTTTAAAGCCAGAATTAACATTAGCAAAATCTGCTGGCCTCGAATGTAATGAAGGCGTCGTCACCAATCGTTTCTTAGAAACTAACCATACTGATATTTATGCCTTGGGTGATTGTGCTGAAATTGACGGGCATGTTTTATTATATGTTTTACCGTTAATGACGAGTGCCCGAGCGTTAGCAAAAACCCTTAATGGTGAGCGTACACAGGTAAGTTTTTCAGCGATGCCAGTTGTCACAAAAACGCCTGCCTGCCCAGTGGTTGTCTGTCCAGCGCTTGAGAAAAAAGGTGAGTGGTTGGTGGAGCAAGATGATATTAATATTAAAGCAAGCTATGTGAATCAGAGTGGTGAAATATTGGGTTTTGTATTAACGGGTGAGTGTGTATCGGCTAAACAAAGCTTGGTTAAAGAGGTGAAAGGGATTCATCATTAAATGATGCGTGTTGAATTGATGCATTATCCCGCCATAAGTCTTCGCTCACTCTGTTGAGGCGATCTCTTCTGGCTGAATAAAACTTATCAATACCCAATTCTCTGCTGGGGATTGATTTCCGTTTCTGCCCAAGGGCACGAGTTCACCATCGGGGCGAATCGCAAATAATAGTGTTAGACGGTTACCATGCTGTTTTAAGTAATTCTCGAAGGAAAATTCAGCCGATAATTGAGTAATTTTTATCGTTGCGCCTTTGCTTATGATACTCGCTAGCTTTGCAAATGTAGCAGACTCCTCGAACTGATTCCGGGTTTTAACATATTTGGATGCCGATTGATGACTGGCCCGTAACTCTTGGTCGCCTTCGGGTAAACCTAAGACCTTGCCTTCACCAAAGAGGTCTAAATAATGGTATGTTGACAGAGTATTAACTTGTTTATGAGGTGAGACCGCGAGCATGTGACCGATACAGGTGAAATCGAGGTTGTTCTCGGCATGTTCCGAGACGGGGTTGCCATAATAAACTTTTAAGTTATCCATTCTTGCTGCTCGGATATTCTCCCAGTTGGTGTCAGCCATGACGACAGGAATTTTTTTTGATATAAAAGCTTTTGCAATAGCTCTTGCTACAGAATTTGCACCAATAAATAAATAACCATTGTCATCCGCTTCTTTTACTTTTAAAAGAGATGCTAAAGGCGTCGCCGTGATACTTTGAATGACGACGGTCACAACAATAACTAAAAATACCAACGGTACCAATGCTTCAGCATCTAAGTAAGCATTCGCTTCTAGTTTGAAGGCAAAGAGTGCCGCGACTGCTGCCGCAACAATGCCTCGCGGTGCAACCCAGCCTAGAAAGGTCTTTTCTTGCCAGCTTAGGTCGGTGCCAATGGCAGCAAACCAGACAGCCATTGGCCGAGCAACGAGCATTAAAATAGCAATCACCCAAATTGGGCCCCAGCCTAATACTGTAATGGAATCTAAATCCATGCGAGCGGCTAGCAGTATAAATAGCGCTGAAATTAGCAAAACGCTTAAAGATTCTTTAAATTCAAGAATTTCATCAACGGGAACGCCTTTCATGTTTGCTAGCCAGATACCCATAATGGTGACGGTTAATAAACCCGATTCATGCACTAGAAAGTTTGAAGCGGCAAAGCAGCCAAGCATGAAGGTTAAGGTGCCCGCATTTTGTAAAAATTGTGGCAGCCATCGATTTCGCAGGGCCTGACCTAATAAATAACCGGATGAGCAGCCTAAAGCCGCGCCTAATACTAGAGTTTTACCAAAAGTAGCTAAGGTGTGTTCAATGGCATTGCCCTGCCCAGAACCACTAGAAATAATAAATTCAAATACGAGAACGGCGAGTAATGCGCCGATAGGGTCAACGACAATACCTTCCCATTTAAGAATGTTTCTAATTCGCCCATTCGGTCTAACAGCGCGAAGCAGGGGCATAATAACGGTCGGCCCGCTGACGACAACAATCGCGCCAAATAAAGTTGAAACACCCCACGATATACCAACAACATATCGGCAGGCTAACGTGGCGATAATCCACGTTACGATTACGCCTGAAATAAGTAAGTTACGCACCATTTTACCGTGTTCTTTCAACTCGGAAAATTTAAGCGTTAAGCTACCTTCGAATAGAATGACTGCCACGGCGAGCGAAACGATAGGAAAAAACATATCACCTAGAAGCTTATCTGGGTTTAGAAAACCAAGATAAGGGCCAAGAAAAATACCGGCAACCAGTAAGAATAAAATTGCGGGTAATCGTAAGCGCCATGCAAACCATTGGCATATTAAAGAAATAACACCAATGCTCGCTAAAGAAATAAGTTGAAGTTCAACCATAAAATGAAGGGACTAATCCATATTATAAATACATCTAATAAGTAAAGATCATTATCACGAGATTGCGAATTATGGACGGCTCTTTTAGTTAAAGAATATGAGGTGATTGTTGTATTTAATTTTTGGTACTTAGTTTCTTCAGAATTTTTGACACGGCAACAAAAGCAAAGCTTGCTGTCACGTGTGTGACGGCACCAAAGCCTGATGCGCAATCTAATTTAGCCGGACCAGTATTTACTGGTCGGTTCTGGCAGACAGAGCCGTCACCTTGGTCATAAACAAGTTGTTCGGTCGAATAGACGCAATCAACGCGATACTTACGTTTTGGGTTTCGAGAAAAACCGTGTATACGCCGAAGGTTATTACGTATCTTAGCGAGTAAAGGATCTTGAATGGTACGATTTAAATCAGCGATTAGAATTTGAGTTGGGTCTGTTTGACCGCCTGCACCACCCGAGCATATTAATTTAATTTTATTGCGGACACAAAATACAATAATGGCTGTTTTGGCTTTAACACTATCGGTTGCATCAAAAATATAATCGAAGTTTTTGCTTAGGTGTTCTTCGAGATTATTGGGTGTAATAAATGTATGGCAAGGGCGAACATCTAATTCAGGACTGATATCTAATAGCCTTGCAGCCATAACATCAACTTTCATCTGTCCAATCGTCGATTGAAGCGCATGGACCTGTCGATTAATGTTTGAAACACAGAGGTCATCTAAATCAAACAAACTAATTGTGCCAATTCCTGAACGTGCTAATGCTTCAGCGGCCCAAGAACCAACACCACCTATTCCAATGACCGCAACATGGCTCTGTTGAAAGGTTGATAAAGCGGCCTTGCCGTAGAGGCGAGCAATCCCTCCAAAACGAAAGTTATAATCGTCAGTCATGCCACATTAAACTCTTAAATATGAAAACCGCCACTATATATTGAAAGTCGACAGCTTGAAAACGAATCAAGAAAAATCTTAGTGCTCTACTTAAATTACTTTATGGCCCTAATTTGTATTTACCCAAGGTGTCTAGTCACTTCTGTGTGTAGCGAAGGGCCTCATCCTCCCTCGGTGGTGGAATATTTTTATCTTTAATGTTTAGTTTTAATTTCCAGAATTATCGATAATACTAAATTTCTTTTTGGGGTTCGTGAAACGAACCCCAAAAATTCAAATCATGTGAAACTTTTTGAGGCTTTTGGGCTTAAGTAAGTATCATTCGGATTAAAACCCTTTTATTCGGTATTAAGGGTAATGCTATGCAGTATGAGAGACGTTAATAACTTAGCATTGCTTATAAATTTTATTATTAATCCTTCGCCGTTGCGCTCTTAATTTATTGCCTTTGGGTTCTTTATAGCCGGCTCTTAGTTTTCTATGGATCGTGTCAAGTTTAGCTTCTAAGGTTTGGCAGATTTGTTCATGTTTAGCTTTCTGTTTGCTTTTTTGTGGTTTATTAACAGGTTGAGCTTTTAACTTAATCAGCGTGGGGTTAGTTGCGGTATTAGCTGGCTTTGAGATGTTGACGTTTTGTCCAAATACTTTTGAAATATTCATCTCAGAGCTTGATTTGATTGGAGCTTTATCAGAAAACTGCCAATCTCCTTTAGCGTCTTGCCAGCGGTAATAACTTGTAGCGGCTATGGCTGAATTTCCGTTTAGTAAAACAAGCGCAGCTATTAACCAGGCTATGAACACTATCGTTTTCATCAATTCCCTCCTTGGAATATTAAGTTTTAAAGTAATCAGTGTAATTTGAAGTGTTATTAGCGGTTAATCAATCGCATGGTTCGTGATCCATCAGTCCATAACGTTTCCGTTTTGTGGTCGACATTTTTTTTATGTCTACAACAACAAGCCCATCGACACAATCGTTAAAGTCAGGATCAATATTGAAGCTTAAAAAACGAGTGCCACCTTGAGTAGTTAGGTCAGCGTATTGTTTATAAAGTGCGGGTACTGAGTAACCAAGATGTCTCAGTTGTGCTTTTAATATAGAAAAAGCTTCTTTGTCAGACTTACCTTGAAATAACAGACTCATTTTTTTCCGAGCATTATCATCAATGGTATAAGGTCGTTTACATGAAAGGGTTAGCCCTTCGTAGTCAGCATAATAGAGCTGGTAATAGCCAACGAGTAGATCTTTCGCTGGGCGAGAGAAGGTGTTGCTAATACTAACTGCCCCCAGTAAATATCGATACTGAGGGTTGCGGCGCAGAAACGCTGCAATCCCATACCATAAGTATTCCAAACTTCTAGAGCCCCAATACCTTGGTTGTATAAAGCTTCTTCCAAGCTCTAGGCCAGACTGAATAAATTGTTCAGTGTCTTTGTTATAGTCGAATAAAGTCGAGGTATATAACCGAGGCTCATTGTGCGTTGGGCAAAGTCGGTAAGCGCCAACCACTTCTAAGTCGTCTTCATCCCATAATACGATGTGCATGTAGTGTTGATCATACTCATCAATATCACGCTCACCACCTGTGCCTTCACCTATAAGGCGAAAAGCTTCTTCGCGTAAGCGGCCTATTTCACGCATTAACGCTGAGTCTGTTTGGTTGTGGTATAAGAATATTTTTTTATTGTCTCTGGTTTCGCCTAAGGACTCGCACGCTTGAACTTCACGCTTTAATTGTTGGCGATCTTCTGGTGGCGCAATCGGGGTAAGGGTACGAAAGAGGGAAGGTTTATTGCGTCCGATGCGATAGAGCTGTTTTTGGAACAACTTAACTTTTGTTTTGAAAGGCAGGTTTAAATCTTCATGCGCCAGTGGGTCAATTAATTCGCCTATTTCGATATTCACCGTATTGTTCGTTTGTTTAAGTGATTCTCGTAGTAATAACAGTGTTGAAAATGGTTTTGAAAAGATAGACAAACTATAAAACAAAAATGACTTTTTAGGGCTAACCAGTGCAGGTAAAATGGGTGAATTGGTTTGTTCAGCGATGTTTAAAAAATCTGACTGCCAATGGCCATCTTTAATACCAAGAGGGCTAAAGGATGAGATTTCGCTAGCAGGAAAAACAATTAATACGCCTTCATTGTTTAAATGCTGGCATATAATATTAAGTTGATGTGCTGCTTGAGTTGACGCTTTATCGTAAGGCAAAGTAAGTGTCAGAAGAGGTGGCATTGTCGCTAATAAAGGATTTTCAATGATTTTTACATCGGGACGGGTTTCGATAACTACCTTGATAAATGCGAGCGCATCCAGTGAGCCAATGGGATGATTTGCAATCAGGATGACTTTACCCAGTTTGGGGATATGGTGCTGGGTGTTTGCATCTATATCAACATCAAAGTAGCGAAGCGCTTGCTGCGCATAAGATAAACCTTCTTTTGTAGGAAGAGCATCATTGAAGCGCTTCAGCTCTTTTTCGTGCCGTACACTTTTTAAGATCGACATTATGGTCTATCCATTAAGCGATACGTTCATATAAAAGATCCCAAACACCATGACCTAAACGTTGACCGCGTTCTTCAAACTTGGTGAGTGGTCGATAGTCAGGGCGTTCTGAATAATTATGTTTACCCGCAATATTTTTAAAACCTTCAGCAGATTCCATTACTTTCACCATATGTTTAGCATAAGGTTCCCAATCCGTTGCCATATGGAAAATGCCACCAATTTCAAGTTTAGGGCGGATACTTTGTACGAATTCAGCTTGAACTAATCGGCGCTTATTATGTTTTGTTTTATGCCAAGGGTCAGGAAAGAAAAGCTGTAAGCGGTTTAATGCCTTGTCAGAAATCGAGTGTTTAAGCAGTTCGTTTGCATCAGCACAAAATACTTTCAGATTGGTTAGTTTAAGCTCATCCGCCTTCATTAATAATGAACCGACACCGGGTCGATGCACTTCGATGCCAACGAAATTCTCATGAGGTGCTTGCAGAGCCATTTCGCATAGTGAGCGACCCATACCGAAGCCAATTTCTAATACGAGCGGGTTTGAATTGCCAAAGACGGAGGCAAAGTCGACAAGCGATGACGATAAATCAAGCCCTAGGCTCGGCCATAAACCATCCCAGCTATTTTGCTGTCCTGACGTCATTCGACCACTTCGGATAACAAAACTGCGAATTGGTCGGTTCTTAAGTGCTTCATTCGTCATACATATTCCCACTTCTGATGTTCATTTTCGCTTATATTTCTCAGTAAACTGAAAGCCATTGGCTATAAATTGCGCGAATGATAGAAGTGGGAGGAAGAAATATCAAGAGACAGCGGTAGATAGTTGACTAGATTCTACAAATGTTTTGATTTGGTCGCGCACTAAACGATAACTAACTAAGGTTTCTCCTTCGTTTTTAGCATTTTTAGCAAGTGCTGGCGGATCATCGAAGGGAATATGCTTGACTAAAAGCGTTGACGGTAATGATGGACAATGATTCGCGGCATGATCACAGACGGTGACCACAAGGTCGAAAGTATTGTCTTTCAACTCATCGACATTTTTTGAGTATTGTCCGGTCATATCGACACCAGATTCTGCCATAACCGATATGGCAAAAGGGTTCATTCCATGCGTTTCGATGCCTGCAGAGAATGCTTGCCATTCATTTGGCTTTAAGGCGTTCACCCAAGCTTCTGCCATTTGGCTTCTACATGAGTTACCCGTGCAAAGAAATAGCACCTTTTTTTGTGGTGATGGCATGTTTGAATCCTATGCAATGAATAGAAAATAATCTTACTGCAGTAATCAGACCTGCAATCCTTAAAATAATTCCTTTAAACATAGCCTGTTTTTACGATTGGTAATGAAACTGCTCGAAATATAATCACATCGTAAGAAAACTAACTTTATACATATTCTAACTTTTCATAAAGTGCAATTGTGAGCTGACTTCTTTGAAAACAATTAAGAGGGGGAGCTGCTTAATTTTATAGGGCGTCTCCCTCCTCTTTTTATGCGTTCTCGTTGTTCTGGCTTAATTGAAATAATTTGGGCCTGACCATTTTCTTATAATCCGTAGGGGTTAAACCTACTTTTGTTTTAAACACACGCGAAAAATAAGCGGTATCTTTATAGCCGACATTTTCGGCAACGTCCTGAACCGTTAAATCAGTTGTTTTTAATAAATCTCGGCCATTTTCAATACGTAGATCTTGTAGATATTGATTTGGTGTCATACCTAATGCTTGTCTAAATCTACGCGTAAAAGTTCGCACGGGCATCTCTGCTTTTTTTGCCATCTGGGGGATATCGATTTCTTCATGACATGAAATTTTTAGCCATTCTTGCACTTCAATAATTGACTCGTCAGCATGTGCGGCATTACCAATCGAAAACATAGGCAAGTCATAACTGCTTCCTACTTCATGCTCAAAATGACGTTCAGCCATTTGGCGATGTTTCAGGCCAAAGGCTTGGCCGATTAAGTGGAAGACTAAATCTGATAAGGCATTGATACTGCCTGCGCAGTAAATACCATGACCATACGTTATAAAGTGCTGACGTTTAAGCTCAATTTTTGGATAACGTTTTTCGAAGTCATCAAAAAAGTACCAATGTGTTGTCGCAGGACAGTCGTCTAATAAACCCGCTTCCGCTAAAAAATAGACGCCTGCACCTGTTGCAATAAACTTGGTGCCAGCTTCATAGCGTTCTTTAAGTAATGCGGGCAAATGAGGATATTTATTAAGAATATACGCAGGGTTGCGCCAGCTGGGTGGAATGAATATCCAATCCATATGACCTAAGTTTTGAAGCTTTTCTTCAATGTTTAAAGGAATTTCGCCCGCAACTTGGGGTTGCTCGTCGACAATTTTTACCAGGCTCAATTCAAGTTGTCGGCCTTCTCTATCCATTTTTGCCATGGCATTCACAGCTTTAAGGATCTCATAGGGCCGTGTTACGCCAGAGAATAAAACGCGATCATAAATTAAAAATGCAGCGTTGATCATGCTAAACCACCCTACGTTGGCTGTTTTATTATAAAAAGTGCTATTTAGGACGTTTATAGTAGCTGAACACTTATTCACATGGAAGGTGGCTAATAACCGTTAATGAGGATAAATCAGCCATTTAGCCAATAATTACAGTAATTTAGTGTTGTCTGGTATTTTAAGTTAAACGCCTGACTGTCGATCCAACCCTCTGTAGGCAAGCGCCTCACCTAAATGTGTGGTGTTGAGCTGCTCATCTCCGTTTAAATCTGCCAAGGTGCGTGCCACACGAATAACCCTGTGAGCGCCTCGGGCTGAAAGCGCTAGTTTATCCATAGCACGCTCAAGCATGCTTTGGGTTTGCGGTTGTAGCGCACAAAAATTCTCTAATTCGGCTGGTTTTAATTCACTGTTAAGTTTATTTTGTCGATCGAGCTGCCGTTGTCGGGCTTGTTTGACGCGTTGATAAACAACCGCAGAACTCTCTGCGGGTGCTGACTTACCGAGTAAAACAGCACCCGCTTGAAAAGCAACTTCAACGTGTAAATCGAATCGATCTAATAATGGCCCTGAAAGTTTCCTCCGATAATTTTGGATTTGCTGAGGTGTGTCGGTGCAAGCCACTTTTGGGTGTCCAGAGAATCCGCATGGGCATGGATTCATTGCCGCTAAAAGTTGAAACCGAGCGGGAAAGTTTACGGTCGCGTTAGCGCGCGAGATTCTAATTTCCCCGCTTTCTATTGGCTCTCGTAATACTTCAAGTACTGAACGACCATATTCGGGAAGTTCATCCAAAAAAAGCACACCATGGTGTGCAAGTGATATTTCACCCGGTGATGGGTGTGAGCCTCCACCGACTAAGGCAACGGATGATGCCGTGTGATGGGGGGCCCTGAACGGCGCAGAAAAAAGCTTTTCAGTTTCCCTTGGCGTACCCGTTAATGAATAGACAGATGCCACTTCAACGGCTTCTTTATTACTTAAATTGGGTAATATGCTAGGTAAGCGCGCTGCGAGCATACTTTTTCCAGTTCCGGGCGGCCCGTAAAAAAGTAAATTATGCCTACCTGCCGCCGCTATCTCTAATGCTCTGCGTGCTTGTGCCTGTCCTTTTACTTCGTCTAAATCAGGAAGCAGGCTGTCAGGGATATCAATGCGGTCGAAACGGGTGTGACTGATAAGTTTTTGGCCCGTAATATGTTGGCATATTTCATTAAGGTGTGAAGCAGCAAATAGATTTTTACAATTTGATAACGCTGCTTCAGCTGAATTTTCTAAGGCAATGAAAAGCGTATTATGTTGTTTTTCACAAGCAATGGCCGAAGGTAAAATTCCTGATACAGGTCTTAGTTCGCCTGTTAGTGCTAGTTCTCCAATAAATTCATAATCTTGTATCGCGTCGCTTTGGAGTTGTCCTGTGGCGACTAAAATTCCGATGGCAATCGCTAAGTCATAGCGGCCGCCTTGTTTTGGAATATCAGCGGGTGCGAGATTAATGGTGACCCGCCGCGTAGGAAAGTCGAAGCCTGAATTAATTAGAGCACTACGAACGCGTTCCTTACTTTCTCGAACAGCCATTTCAGGCAATCCCACCATGGTGAGAGAAGGTAGGCCGTTGGATATATGTGTTTCAACTGTGACTTTCGGTGCATCGACGCCAAATTGGGCACGAGTATTGATAATAGAGAGGGACATAGCACTCCTTGCTAATTAAACGCGTCCTTTGCGTAAGTTTAGAAATATTATTTTACTGGCCGATCTTAAGATTCGCCCTTCAATGCAGCAAAATCTTTTTCTAACTGCTCTAATTTAGAGCGGGTTCGTTCTAATACCGCTTGTTGCGCATCAAATTCATCACGGTTAACCAGGTCAAGCTTAGAGATGATACCGCTGACCAGAATTTTAATATGCGCGGTTAAATCTTCTTGTGCTGACTTTCCCATATCAGGGAGTACCTGACTTACTTGTTCGTGGATGGTGTTTAACAGTTCCTGAGGGCTAAGCATTAACGTCTCCTAATAAAATAAAGGGTCTACAGGCTTGTAAGTTAGAAGTGCAAGCAGTGTTAAGTATATTAAATACAGTATTCAGTATGACCGCAGTGAAAGCTTAACATGCGCGTGAAATTGTTCACACAGGCTCGTAACAAAAATAACGACCGGTTGTGGTGCGCAATAATCATGCATGCACTATTATATTGCAAGAGACACCTGACTATTTTTCTTTTTAAAGTGCATCATATTGTTTTTATTAAGAAAATTATTGTTGGCACACCGCCTGCTTAAAAGAAGTAATGTTGTAAAACATGCTAATTAGGTGTGGCAACAAAATATAATCAACAATCTTAACTTAAGCGGCATAACAGGAGACTCCTATGAAACTAGTCACCGCCATTATTAAACCCTTCAAGCTTGACGACGTACGTGAAGCATTGTCAGAAATTGGTGTTCAAGGTATCACCGTAACAGAAGTAAAAGGCTTTGGTCGTCAGAAAGGACATACTGAGCTGTATCGTGGCGCTGAATATGTCGTTGATTTTCTACCTAAAGTAAAGGTTGAAGTTGCGATTGGTTCTGACTTGTTAGACCAAGTTATCGAGTCAATTACGAATGCAGCGAATACTGGAAAAATTGGTGACGGAAAAATCTTTGTTTCTCCATTGGAGCAAGTGATCCGAATTCGTACAGGTGAAACCGGTACTGATGCCGTTTAACTTATTCTAATTAATATATACGCTAACAATACGTTCTAGCGCGGCTAGTTCGGAGGGTTCTAATGGAAAATTTAACAAGTACAGTAACAGAAATGCAATATGCAATGGACACCTTTTACTTTTTAGTATGTGGTGCCTTGGTTATGTGGATGGCGGCAGGTTTTGCCATGTTGGAAGCGGGTTTAGTTCGCGCTAAAAACACCACTGAGATATTAACCAAAAACATCGCGCTATTTGCGGTCTCTTGTACCATGTATATGATTTGCGGTTATGCGATCATGTATAAAGGTGGTTCAGAACTATTTTTCTTAAGCGGTATTGAAGCAGATGGTGTTGCAGGTGCAGCTGAAGCAGCAACGTACGCACCTTCAGCTGACTTCTTCTTTCAGGTAGTATTTGTTGCAACGGCAATGTCGATTGTATCAGGTGCCGTCGCAGAGCGAATGAAGCTTTGGGCTTTCTTGGTTTTTGCTGTTGTGATGACAGGCTTTATTTACCCAATGGAAGGTGCTTGGACTTGGGGCGGCGAAGATGTATTCGGTATGTTCAGCCTTGGTTCATTAGTTGAAAGCGGTATGGTTGATGGTGAAATGACCTACTATGGTTTCTCTGACTTTGCTGGTTCGGGTATCGTTCACATGGCTGGTGCTGCAGCTGCATTAGCGGGTGTATTACTGCTTGGTGCGCGTAAAGGTAAGTACGGTAAAAACGGTGAAGTAAATGCGATTCCTGGTGCAAACTTACCCATGGCTACATTAGGTACATTCATTCTTTGGTTGGGTTGGTTCGGTTTCAACGGTGGTTCTGTTCTTGCCTTAGCAAGTGTTGAAAGTGCAAATGCTGTTGCCGTTGTGTTTATGAATACTAACGCTGCTGCAGCCGGTGGATTGATCGGTGCTCTATTACTAGCGCGTATCTTATTTAAGAAAGCGGATTTAACCATGGCGCTTAACGGTGCATTAGCAGGTCTTGTTGCGATTACGGCTGGTCCAGATACACCGACTGCATTATCTGCAACACTGATCGGTTTGGTTGGTGGTGTGATTGTTGTTTTATCTATACTAACGCTTGATAAGTTGAAAATTGATGATCCAGTCGGTGCAATCTCGGTACACGGTGTTGTTGGTTTATTCGGTGTAATGGTTGTGCCATTCACTAACGATGGAACAAGCTTTGTTGCTCAGTTCCTAGGTGCCTTAACTATCTTCGTTTGGGTCTTTGGTGCTTCTTTAGTTACTTGGGCCATTATCAAAGCTGTGATGGGCATTAGAGTTAGCGAAGAAGAAGAATACGAAGGTGTTGATATTTCTGAGTGTGGTATGGAAGCATACCCTGAGTTTACAAATCAGTAAGTCGATACTCAGTCAGCTATAAAGCGTGGTTTTTATAAGAAGCCGCACTTAAACTAAAAAACTTACCTCAAAAGGGTAAGTTTTTTTTTGATTGTTATTTGTAACCTTGAGTTTAAGAAATGTACGTTTAACATTATATTTCGGAGAAGGTTTGAATCTGCTTTTAATATGGGATACTTTAAGGGTGTGCATATACGATAATTTAGAGGTAGATTGAATGGAGCAATCAGCGAAAGCCGTGTCAGGGTATGTAGATGATACCGCTGAAATTACAGAAAGCTCAATCGCTGACATCAAACCTGTTGAACGAAGAATATATACGCGTCGCGCTGCGCGATGGTCTTGTACCATCACCACGAATGATAAAACGCGGATAGACTGTAGCTCGCTAGATGTTTCAGAGCGAGGAGCATCGGTTTTAAGCCCGGTAAACTTTAAAGCAAATGCAATATTTGTGTTTGAGCTAAACGTTCGTTACAAGGGGTTGCATAAGAACTTACGTATGCTGTCAGAAGTGAAGCGAACATCTATTTCAAACGACGGCTTCACTTTAGGGCTTTATTTCAAGGATGCGAATGAACAAGTATTTGATTTTTTAAGCAAATATGCCAATAAAAAGATCTAAAAAGTTAGAATTTTTTTCATAAATTCAGGTGTAGCCAATGCGCCTTGATGAATGCCTAAGTTATAGTATTCAGTTTCAAACCCTTTATGCTCGATGTCTTTTGTTCGCAAAGACGACACTGAACCGTTTTTTAATGCCATGGTCGCACTCCACCAGCCTGTTGGATAAACAGGTTGAGGAAATGGTAAAGTGTGTGTGTGTTTAAAACCAACTGCTTTCATATCCTCGTGCACTTTTTTGATAATACTTTGACTATGTAACAGTGGCGATTCGCTTTGTTGTACAACGATGCCGTTTGTCGTCAGTGCTTGGTAGCAGTCACGATAAAAATCAACCGCAAACAAGCCTTCAGCTGGTCCTACAGGGTCGGTTGAGTCGATAATAATGACATCAACTGACCCCGCTGGTGCATTTTTTACCCATTTAATACCGTCGTCAAACAAGAGTTCAGCACGAGGATCATTGTTTGAGGTGCACAGTTCAGGGAAAAACTGCTCTGATAGTCGAGTAACACGTTCGTCAATATCTACTTGGATGACTTTTTGCACCGAAGGGTGTTTCAAAACTTCTTTTAAAGTCCCGCAATCACCGCCACCAATAATGACTACGTTTTTAGGCTCAGGATGGGTGAATAAAGCGGGGTGTGACATCATTTCGTGATACAAAAAGTTATCGCGTGTCGTTAACATAACGCAGCCATCAATGACCATTAGCTTGCCGAATGTTTCCGTGTCATAAATTTCAAGAAACTGATACTGACTTTGCTCTTCGTGACACTTACTCTTAATCTTCAATGAAAAGCCAGTACCTTCATTTTGGAAAATTTCTGTGAACCATTTATTTGAATCAAGTGTCATAAACTTTTCCTAACTTTAATCCTGTGGTATAGGTGGGATTTTAGCATTGCGACAATTTTGTCTAATCGTAAAATCCACATTCTATGCGCTAGTAAATTAATAATCAGCAAATTTTTACCGAAGCCATCATATACCTTTAAAAAACAGCTATCTTTAAGTATATCTGAGGTAGCATAGTAACTTTTATACTATCGTGATTAACCTAATTTATGAGAACAGAATGAACCCGATTTCACAGGATAAGACACCGCCATATAATCTTCATGCATGGGGCGAGGGTTATGTATCAATTACGGAGCAA
This sequence comes from Oleiphilaceae bacterium, assembly GCA_047628385.1. GTDB lineage: Bacteria > Pseudomonadota > Gammaproteobacteria > Pseudomonadales > Oleiphilaceae > PZPK01. The sequence goes on along the minus strand of JBLHVH010000005.1, from coordinate 5,726 downwards.
GGTGAGTTAGCTATCTGTCCCGAACAAGACGCAACACAAGCGATTAACTTAAAGGACTTACTCCTTAAAATTCGTGCATTGGGCTTACGCACTCCGGTATTAGTGCGGTTCAAATCAATTTTGCATCATCGTGTGAATACGCTTTGTGGCGCCTTTAACAAACTTTCTGAACAGTTTGGGTATCAAGGCAACTATCAAATTGTTTATCCCATTAAAGTTAATCAACAACGCAGAGTGGTTGAAGAGATCGTGCGTGCAGAACCTGCATGCAGTCAGGGCCAAATTGGTCTAGAAGCAGGCAGTAAGCCTGAATTGTTAGCCGTATTAGCGATGGATTTAGCGCCAGGTTCGGTGATTGTGTGTAATGGCTATAAAGATAGGCACTACATTCGAATGGCATTGTTGGGACAAAAGCTGGGCTATAAGGTCTATATTGTTGCTGAAAAGCTTAGTGAGCTAACGGTGATCTTGGAAGAAGCCAAGCGCTTAGGCGTACAAGCGTCGATTGGCTTACGTGCCAAACTATCAACAATCGGTAAGGGTAATTGGCAAAATACCGGCGGAGAGAAATCCAAGTTTGGTTTATCCTCGCATCAAATCATTGAAGCGGTCGCGCTCTTAAAGCAGCATCAGCAGCTTATATCGTTTGAGCTGTTGCACTTTCACTTGGGCTCGCAAATCGCTAATATTCGCGATATTCATAAAGGCTTTCAAGAGTGTGCAAAAATTTATAGCCAGCTTCGTGCACTAGGCGTACCGATTCAAACGGTCGATATTGGCGGTGGTTTGGGCGTTGACTATGATGGTACTCGCTCTCGAAGTGCCTGCTCAATGAACTATAGTATGGAAGATTATGCACGAAATGTAATTCAGGCTTTTCAAGAAGAAAGCGATCGTTTTCAATTACCTCACCCTAATATTATTAGCGAGTCAGGACGAGCGATTACGGCTCATCATGCCATACTAATTAGCGATGTAGTCGAAAAAGAAACCCCCAAAGAATTTGTTACCGCTTTTCCTGCTGAGGCCATTAATGCAAACAGCCCTGCAGCGTTGGTGCATTTATGGGATGACTACCAGACCTTGGAGCGTGGTGCATCAACGCGTTCGTTATTAGAAATTTATCATGATGCAGCACATGCGATTGAAGAAGCGCATAACCTATTTGTGCATGGCGCTTTAACGTTGCAGCAAAAAGCGCAGGCAGAGCATTTATATCTCAGTACTTGTCAGCAACTCAGGCAGCAACTAAGGCCTATTAATACGGATCATCAGGAAATTATTGATGAACTAGACTTAAAATTAGCCGAAAAGCTTTTTGTGAATTTTTCACTGTTTCAATCACTGCCAGATGTTTGGGGAATTGACCAGATTTTTCCAATTTTACCTCTTGAAGGCTTAAATAAACCCTTATCACGCCATGCGATTGTACAAGATATCACGTGTGATTCTGATGGACGAATCGACCAATATGTCGCGCAACATGGCGTTGAACCAACACTCTCTTTACCTGAAAAAAGCGCAACCGCAGGCGAAGATTCTACAACCGAAACACTCTGTTTTTTTATGTTGGGCGCTTACCAGGAAATTTTGGGTGACAAGCATAACCTCTTTGGCGATACAGACTCTGTCGATGCAAGTATTGATGAGCAGGGCGAGATAATCTTAGAGCATGCAATTCGTGGAGACACCATCGCGGATGTACTGCAGGATGTTAATTTTACGGCGGAGTATTTGATGAAGAATTACCAAATATTACTCGATAAAAAAACCTTGTCAGAGGAAGAGCGAGAGCGATATCTAATCGCTTTTGAAGATGGTTTAGAAAGTTATACCTATTTAGGGTAAATACCAACGATACCGCTCAGAAGAGTGGTATCGAGAATCTTTAGCTTAAGGCTAAATTTTGTTAGCCTCAAAAAAGTCCAATACGGCTAACGCAGTTACCTCTGGGGCTTCGATCATGGCAAGGTGACCAATGTCCTTGAGTACCCGTTTTTTTGCATTAGGAATCAACGCTGCGTACTTATCAATGTTGGCCGCATTAATCGCGCGATCTTGATCACCCCAAATAATCAGAACGGGCGCTTGGATTTGTTTTAGTTTTACCTCGAAACCTTTTTTAATATCGGCATGAAGGTCTTCAAATATTCGTTGGTTGATTTTTGTACGGCTGGCTGCTTTTTCTGCTTCTACCCGAATGATTGCAGCAGGAATAAATGGTGGCTCTTCCATCACAAAGTTTACGACATTTACAAAATCATCTTCATTGAGCGCAATAAGCGGGTTGATGCCTTCTTCCAGTAATTCATCCATTTTTGATGGAATATCATGCACACCTGCAGGGCTAATCAAGGTCGCAGAAAGTACGTGTTGAGGATGGGTTGCTGCATATAAAGAAGAAATTGCGCCCCCCATTGAGTTGCCGACTAAATGAAATTTATCAAGACCCAACTTAAGTGCAACCTGACGAACGTATTCAACCTGACTCTCAACAGAATAGGATTGAGAAAAATCTTGTTTATTTGCACCATGTCCCAGTAAATCGAGGGCGATTATATGGTACTTCTGATATAAGTGACTCGAAAATCGTAGCCAATTTTCTTTGCTTGCACTAAAACCGTGCAGCATAATGATCGATTCTTGGCCTGCTCTTTTAGGGCTTTCAAAATAAGTAAAATCTTGCTGGCCGTGGACTAGCGGATAGCGGCTTGTTTTAGAAACTAATTCTGCTTTTGATGCTTCAAAGTCGATAGCCCAATCATAAAATTCATAACGGTAATGATTACTTACCAAGTGAAAGGAAGCGATTACGGCAATAATAAAACCGAAGCATAATAGCAGTTTTTTCATATTCTTCTCTTTGTCTTTTTTATATAAATCGATTGGATTGATAAAGCTGACATAGACCATACGATATAAAGAGTAAAAGAATCAATGTATTCAGTACAAAACTGAATATTATTCACATGTGAGTACGCCTAATGCAGTACTGGAATTTCTTGAGGGCAAAGCAAGGCTTTTAAATCATCCAGTTGATGCTGAGCTTCATGTCGCACATCCTGGCTTTCTTTGGGGGTTAGACCGTTTTTGCCGATTTTGTTAAAGGCTGGTATTTGGTCGAACGGCGGGCATTTAGGATGCGCCTTCTTACCAATAAACGAATGGATATTTGCGACAATCGTCATGTCGACATAACTGGGTTTATCGTTCAGTGATTGAAAGGCCCAATTATTACTGTTTTTAGCGACTTCAACTAGGTCTGCAGAAAAATCCCAACTATCGAGTATTTGAGCGCCTATTCGACTTTTTAAGGTAGTCAGGATGGCATCAATTTTATAGTCTCGCTTCATGAATTTAGGGTGTTTTTCAATATAATTCAGAATAGGAATGGCACCTATATCCTGTATTAATCCCGCTAGCATGGCTTGCTCAGGGTTCATTCCAGGTGTTTTAGACGCGAGTACATAAGAGGTCGAAGCAACTTCACTAGAGTGCGCCCAAAGCTCGCCCATTTTTTGTTGTAGAAACTTGTTTTTGCTTTTAAATACCTCTTTTAACGCAAAAATAGTAATGAGCTGGCGTGTGGTATTAAATCCAAGCCTAACAATGGCATCTCTGTTACTCGTGATTTCAGCGACGGTACGATACAGCGGACTATTACAGGTTTTGAGTAATTTAGCCGTCATAGCTGGGTCGTTATTTAATACATCAGCTATATCTTTAACCGTTACATTCGGGTCATCGAGTAATTGCTTAATATGTAAAGCCACATCTGGAAATGAGGGTAATATTAGATTATTTGATTAGAGATCGGCCTCAAAACTATGGGCAATATCTTCAATTTCATGACCTGAATGTAAATCACTGACACTAAATTCAGTAGATTTATTATTAGGCAACTTTTGCAGTAAGGCATTGACGGTTGTTTGTTGGATGAGTGCAAAGACGCATGGAGTCTTAGTCTTAACGTTATATTTACGCGGTTGTAGCAGAGCAACGGCGGTGTGAGCACTTTCAGAGCCTGCGCTTATTTGTTTAAAGCGACCATCAAATGACTCAAGTTCAACACCCCCCTCAAGTAGAAAGTGTTCAAGTTTGTCATAGGTTCCTACTTCGATCACCACTTCGTCAGCTGTAAATTCTTTTACAATTGATTTTGCCACAACCAAGACCATTTGCTGTTCCGAAAAAGGGTCAAAGGGGCAAAGATGTTTAAGTTGTTCAAGGCTTGGCTTTGGTTTATTCATAGGAGTCACTGGTTCTAAATGACAAAAATTGATGTGTATTCCGCTCAAGGTCTAAACAAAATAAATTACCGGTAATCTATTCAAGCTACTTTTAGAATAGTACTAAGTCCTTATAAATCACTAATAGTTGAAACTTAATCGTTTTTTGCGGCTTGGCCTGTATTCAACGGGAGGTAAATATTCGTTAGATAATTTGAACTGCGTAATAAACGTACAATTTTTATATTGACCCGATTGACCCATCAAGATAGCATGCACTTAGTTCATGGGATGAGACTAAATTTAATGATTTAGCTTATCGGAGCTTTGAAGGTTCAATAAATATCACACTTATTGAACGTTGTTTTCAAATGCAATTACAGGATGTTTATGCGCAGTCAAAAAGTGCCTTTTCAGAAGGTATATTTCGTATTTCTAACTTTATTATTTATTCCTTTGTCGTTATTAGCTTCGTCGCTGAAATCTTTGCTGTATTTGTCGCACCACTCACTTAAAACAGGTGGGCAGGCATGACTGAAGGCAGTGTTGTCAGTGACTGCTGGGGTGAATTGTTTTATATCACGCCTGGGTTAGGCTTAGAGCTTGGCTTTGATGGCCCGCAGGGCTTTCCTTTATCGTTCCAGACTGAACTCAGTGTCGCCATGTTTCTGGGCACGCTATCCTCTTTTGATCTCTCCTTACTAAATCAGCGCTTTAGCCCTAAGGCAAAACTTGAGCGTACAGCAATTCAGCGAGCCATCATGCGTGGCCGTTTACATGTATTTCCAATGAATACACCAATATCCTTAGTGAGTGCCGTGCAAAATAATGGTCGGCCGAACCAATCAGCAGCCGCTCAGTCAAATTTTGGTGCTTCAAATACAAAACAATTAAGTACCTATGGTTCAGCCAGTAACGATCTAGAATGCGTAAATCGTACTGTGTTAGTGGTTCGTAGCGACATAAGAAATGTATTGCAGCAAATTGTGCAACAAGAACGCATCGAAAGCCGCCAAATAGAAAAAAGCTATAAAACCAAAAGCGCGCTCGAAAAAACTGGGGCACATATCCAGCATTTCAGAAAAGGCTTACATGACGCGACAGGGGCGTTTCTCACGTGGCTGAAAGACATCAATGATGTCGTCAGTATCAACCAGCGGATGTTAAGAATACTGATGGCCGCACAAGCTGCCAGCCATGTTGAAACCGAAAACCGCTATGAACTGTTCCAAAAGCTATTAAACCAAGCTGAAAAGAAAGAACTTGTCGAAGCGCTGGGCTTCGACCCCAGCCTGATCACCGTCGAAAAAATAACCGAAGTCTATTCACTGGCCAAACTGATTCATGATGATCATGCCACCCAGCTTATCATCGCCCACTTCGTAGAGAACTATATCAAGGCACAACACAGCCTTGAATGGAGCGAATTCAGCGGTGGCGCTAGCTTTGAAATTATTCTGACAGCATTGCTCGTCGTCGTTACCGGTGGTATCGGTG
>JBLHVH010000004.1:0-45956 GCA_047628385.1 Oleiphilaceae bacterium | reverse complement strand
GTTACTTTGATTGCGCCGATTGCGATGGAAGACGGTTTACGTTTTGCAATTCGTGAAGGTGGCCGTACAGTAGGTGCGGGTGTTGTAGCTAAGATTTTTGAATAATCTTAGTTAGTTTTAAGAGGGCTGCAATTTGCGGCCTTTTTTATTGTAGTGGATATAAATGAATAAATGCTGGGCCGTCGGTTGACACCGTTGTATGCAATACGTACAATGCGGCTCCTTTTTTATACAGCAGCTATGCGTTTTTAACAATTAGCAAGAACTGGAGTTTTGGTAAATATGCAAAGCCAAAAAATCAGAATCAGACTAAAAGCTTTTGATTATCGTCTGATCGATCAGTCTACCCAAGAAATTGTAGACACGGCAAAAAGAACTGGCGCGCAAGTGCGTGGTCCGATTCCACTGCCTACACGAAAAGAAAGATTTACAATATTGGTTTCACCGCATGTAAATAAAGATGCGCGAGATCAGTACGAAATTCGCACTCATAAGCGAATGATGGATATTGTAGAGCCTACGGAAAAAACTGTAGATGCACTAATGAAACTAGATCTTGCTGCTGGCGTTGATGTCCAGATCAGTCTTGGTTAAGTTTTAGACTCAAATGAGTCGGTGTCAGATGTAATGTCTGGCGAAGTGTAACTACCTAATTTTAGGGCCATAGAGGGTGCAAGCCCCGTACACTTAGAGGTGAAAGATGGCAATTGGTTTAATTGGTCGCAAGGCCGGAATGACTCGAATTTTTACAGATGAAGGTCACTCTATTCCTGTTACGGTTGTAGAAGTTGAAGGCAATCGTGTCACACAGGTGAGAACAGACGATGTTGATGGTTATCGTGGAATACAGGTAACAATTGGCGAACGTCGCGCTTCTCGCGTAACAAAAGCAGCAGCAGGACACTTTGCAAAAGCAGGTGTTGAAGCTGGTCGCGGGCTTTGGGAATTTCGTTTAGCTGATGGCGAAGGCGAAGATATCAAAGCTGGTGAAACTTTACCTATTACAATGTTTGAAGTTGGTCAGAAAATCGACGTAACAGGTCAATCAAAAGGTAAGGGCTTTCAAGGCGGTATCAAGCGTTGGAATTTCCAAATGCAAGATGCTACTCACGGTAACTCTTTGTCTCACAGATCTAACGGATCTATCGGTCAGTGTCAAACACCTGGTCGAGTTATAAAAGGCAAGAAGATGTCCGGCCACATGGGTGCTGAGCAAGTAACAATTCAAAGCTTAGAAGTTGTTCGTGTAGACGAAGAGCGTAACCTTATCTTGATAAAAGGTTCTGTTCCTGGTGCTACAGGTATGGACGTTATCGTTAAGCCAAGTGTGAAGGCATAGGGGGACGTATGGAATTAAATATTACTGGTTCTGATAAAGGAACTGTTGCAGTTTCTGATGATACGTTTTCTCGTGATTTTAACGAAGCGTTAGTACATCAGGTAGTCACTGCGTATTTGGCTGGTGCACGCCAAGGTACTCGAGCGCAGAAGACGCGTTCTGAAGTGCGTGGTGGTGGTAAGAAGCCTTGGGCTCAGAAAGGTTCGGGTCGTGCTCGAGCTGGTACTATTCGAAGCCCTATTTGGCGTTCGGGTGGTGTTACATTTGCTGCTAAGCCGCAAGATTTTTCTCAGAAAGTAAATCGTAAAATGTACCGTGCAGCAATGCAGGTGATTTTATCTGAGTTAGTTAGAAGTGAAAGATTAGTTGTTGTTGAGAGTGTGTCAGTAGATTCACCTAAAACTAAAGTGCTTAATGAGCGTCTTAGAGAGCAAGGTTTGTTAGAAAGCACACTTATGATCTCAGAAGAAGTTGAGTCTAATTTATATCTTGCTTCTCGTAATATCCCACGAGTAGATGTAAGTGATGCATCAGGTATCGATCCATTAAGCCTAGTGGCTTATGAAAAGATAGTTGTTACTGTTGCTGCATTGAAAAAGATTGAGGAGATGCTGGCATGAATGAACAACGAATCTATCAAGTTCTAATAGGTCCTCATATTTCTGAAAAAGCTTCTCGAGCTGCAGAAAGCAACCACGTTTGTTTTAAAGTGGCGCCAACTGCAACTAAGCTAGAAATTAAAAAGGCTGTTGAAAAACTTTTCAATGTGAATGTTGTAGGTGTACAAACCGTCAATATCAAGGGCAAGACTAAAGCTACTAAAAATGGTCTTGGTAAGCGTAAAAGTATCCGTAAAGCATATGTCAAATTGGCAGAAGGCCAGGATATTGACTTCATGGACGTAGAATAAGGTAGGAGTAGATTATGCCAGTCGTAAAAATGAAACCAACGTCTGCCGGTCGACGTCATGTAGTTAAGGTTGTACATACGCATTTATTTAAAGGTCGACCATACGCACCTTTAGTTGAAAAGCAGTCAAGAAATGGTGGCCGTAATAATAATGGTCGCATAACAGTTCGACATATCGGTGGTGGTCATAAGCAGCACTATCGACTTATCGATTTTAAGCGTAACAAGAATGGTATTCCTGCTACGGTTGAGCGTATAGAGCACGATCCTAATCGTTCTGCTCATATTGCATTACTTAGGTATGCCGACGGTGAACGTCGATATATCATTGCCCCAAAAGGCTTGAGTGTAGGTGATGAAGTACGTTCAGGTGAAGATGCGCCTATTAAATTAGGTAGTACTTTACCGCTAAGAAATATTCCTGTGGGTAGTGTAATACACTGTGTTGAAATGAAACCTGGCAAAGGTGCTCAAATAGCACGTAGTGCGGGTACTTCTGCTCAGCTTATCGCTCGTGAAGGCGCTTACGTAACATTAAGGCTTCGGTCTGGTGAAATGCGTAAAATTCTTTCTGAGTGTCTAGCGACATTAGGTGAAGTTTCAAATAGTGAGCACAGCTTACGGCAATTAGGTAAAGCGGGTGCATCACGTTGGCGCGGTATTAGGCCAACGGTGCGTGGTGTTGTTATGAACCCAGTTGACCATCCACACGGTGGTGGTGAAGGGCGAACCTCTGGTGGTCGTCATCCTGTAACTCCATGGGGTGTTCCTACCAAAGGGTATAAGACTCGCAAGAACAAACGCACTGACAAGATGATAGTTCGTCGTCGGTCGGCTAAGTAATTAAATAAGAGGGTTACGCTGTGCCACGTTCTTTAAAAAAAGGTCCCTTTATAGACCTTCATTTGTTGAAGAAAGTAGAAACGGCTCTGGAAAAAGGTGATAAGAAACCAATTAAAACTTGGTCTCGTCGTTCAACTGTATTTCCAGAGATGGTAGGCCTTACTATAGCAGTACATAACGGGCGTCAACACGTTCCGGTTTTTGTTACTGAAGATATGGTAGGTCATAAATTAGGTGAATTTGCTGCTACACGTACTTATCGAGGCCATGTTGCCGATAAGAAAGTGAAGCGCTAATTTCTGAGAGGATATAAAGATGGAAATTGCTGCGAAGCATAAAAGTGCCAGACTATCTGCTCAGAAAGCGCGTTTAGTTGCAGATCAAATTAGAGGTAAGGGTGTAGAAGAAGCTCTTGAGGTACTAACTTTTAGTACTAAAAAAGCGGCGGTCCTTATCAAAAAGGTTTTGGAGTCTGCTATCGCGAATGCTGAGCATAACGATGGTTTAGACGTGGATGACCTTCGAGTTTCTACAATATTTGTAGATGAAGGCGCAACCATGAAAAGAATCCGACCACGTGCGAAAGGTCGTGCTGATAGAATTATGAAGCGCACCTGTCATATCACGGTCAAAGTGGCCGATAACTAGGAGATACTAAGATGGGTCAGAAAGTACATCCTACTGGTATTAGACTGGGTATTGTGAAAGACCACAACTCCGTTTGGTATGCAGAAAAAGGTGAATACGCAACGTTCTTACTTAATGATATTAAGGTTCGTGAATTTCTTATGAAGCGTCTCGAAAGAGCTTCGGTAAGTAAAATTACGATTGAACGCCCTGCACAGAACGCGCGAATTACTATACATACAGCACGTCCAGGTATTGTTATTGGTAAAAAAGGCGAAGATGTAGAAAAGCTACGTCAAGAGCTTGGTAATATGATGGGCGTGCCTGTTCATATTAATATCGAAGAAATTCGTAAGCCAGATCTTGATGCTCCACTTGTTGCGGCAGGTGTTGCTAATCAGCTTGAACGTCGAGTTATGTTTCGTCGTGCGATGAAGCGTGCAGTTCAAAATGCTATGCGCCAAGGTGCTAAAGGTATAAAGATTCAAGTTGGTGGTCGTTTAGGCGGCGCTGAGATTGCTCGAAGTGAGTGGTATCGTGAAGGTCGAGTGCCTCTACATACGCTTAGAGCTGATGTCGATTATGGGACACATGAAGCTAATACTACCTATGGCATTATTGGTGTAAAAGTTTGGATCTTTAAAGGGGAAATTCTAGGCGGTATCGAACAGGTACGTGCTGAGAAGAAGACCTCTCGAAAGAAAGCTGGTAAGTAAGGGGCCGAAGAATGCTACAACCAAAGCGTACAAAATTTAGAAAAGTACAAAAAGGTCGTAATCGAGGTCTCGCTCTTCGTGGAAGTAAAATTAACTTCGGAGAGTTCGGCTTAAAAGCGACAGGTAGAGGACGTATTACGGCGCGGCAGATAGAAGCAGCGCGACGTACTATTTCTCGTCAAGTAAAGCGTGGTGGTAAAATTTGGATACGAATTTTTCCTGATAAGCCTATTACGCAAAAGCCTTTAGAAGTTCGTCAAGGTAAAGGTAAGGGTAATGTTGAATATTGGGTTTGCCAAATTCGACCAGGTCGCGTGTTATTCGAGATCGAAGGCGTATCAGAAGAGTTAGCGCGTGAAGCATTTACTCTTGCTGCGTCAAAATTACCTATTCCAACAACCTTTGTTGAAAGGACGGTAATGTGATGAAAGCAAGTGAATTACGTGTTAAATCAGCAGATGAGCTGAATCAAGAGTTATTGGCTTTACTGAAAGAGCAGTTTAATTTACGTTTACGTAAATCTACTGGTCAGTTGAATCAGTCACATTTACTTCGTCAAAACAAGCATGATATTGCTCGTATTAAAACAGTATTGACGCAAAAGGCAGGTAAATGATTATGACTGATACTCAAACAGTAACAGCTAGTATCCTCAGTGGTAAGGTCGTCAGCGACAAAATGAACAAGTCAATCACGGTGATGATTGAGCGTCGTGTTAAGCATCCGCTTTATGGAAAGTATATTAAACGTTCCACAAAAGTTCATGCACATGATGAAAATAACGAATGCAACATCGGTGATACAGTAACAATTCAAGAAACACGTCCTCTATCGAAGACTAAATCTTGGAAGTTACTGAGCATCAATGAAAAAGCATCTAATGTGTAACCCCTAGTAGGTTTGGAGAATAACGATGATTCAGACGGAAAGTTATTTAGATGTCGCCGACAATAGCGGCGCGCGTCGAGTAATGTGTATTAAAGTGCTGGGTGGTTCACATCGTCGTTACGCACGAATTGGTGATATTATTAAAGTCACCGTTAAAGAAGCAATACCTCGCGGTAAAGTTAAAAAAGGCGAAGTATTGAACGCTGTTGTAGTAAGAACCCGTAAAGGTGTTCGTCGCTCTGATGGCTCTTTAATCAAATTCGATGGTAACGCGGCTGTGATGTTAAATGCTCAGAACGCACCAATTGGAACACGTATTTTTGGCCCAGTAACTCGTGAGTTACGTGGTGATAAATACATGAAAATTATATCTTTAGCACCAGAAGTGCTTTAAGGGCGAGAGGCCGGTTATGCAAAAGATAAAACGTGACGATAATGTCATTGTCATAGCAGGCAAGGACAAAGGTAAGCGCGGTACAGTTAATAATGTTGGGCAGGACGGCCGATTGGTTGTTTCTGGCGTAAACATGATTAAGCGTCATACCAAGCCAAATCCAATGTTGGGTACGCCCGGCGGTATTGTTGAAAAAGAAGCGCCAATTCAGGCTTCAAATGTTGCGGTATTTAATCCGACAACCAACAAAGCTGACCGAGTGGGCTTTAAAGTCCTTGAGGATGGTAAGAAAGTACGTGTATTCAAGTCTAACGATGAGCTCGTAGACAAATAAGCAGACGGGTATTTCCATGGCACATTTGAAAGAAGTATATAAAAGCGAAGTGGTACCTGCGCTGCAAAAAGAATTTGAATATGCAAGCATTATGCAGGTTCCTAAAATTGAGAAAATCACTCTCAATATGGGCGTTGGTGAAGCGTTAGCTGACAAGAAAATGTTAGATAATGCTCTTGCTGACTTAGAAAAACTGGCAGGTCAAAAGCCGGTAACAACGAAAGCACGAAAGTCTGTTGCAGGCTTTAAAGTGCGGGAAGGTTACCCAATTGGCTGCAAAGTAACATTGCGCGGTGAGCGCATGTGGGAATTTTTTGAGCGACTAGTTGGAATAGCTATTCCTCGAATTCGTGACTTTCGAGGTTTAAACTCGAAGTCATTCGATGGGCGTGGTAACTATAGTATGGGTGTGAAAGAGCAAATTATCTTCCCTGAAATAGAGTACGATAAAATCGATAAGATTCGTGGTTTAGACATTACCATTACAACGTCTGCTAAAACAGATGATGAAGGTCGTGCATTGCTACGAGCTTTTAACTTCCCATTTAAGAAATAAGGGTTAAGGATATGGCTAAAGTATCAATGAAAATGCGCGAACTAAAGCGCGAAAAGACTGTTGCAAAGTTTGCTGAGAAGCGTGCTGAGCTAAAAGCAGTGATTTCTAACGATAAAAGCACAGACGAGGAACGTTGGGAAGCTCAAAAGCAGCTTCAAAAACAACCTCGTGATGCAAGCGCAAGTCGTTTAAGAAATCGCTGTCAAATAACAGGACGACCACATGGTGTCTATCGTAAATTCAAATTATCGCGTATCATGCTGCGCGAGCAAGGAATGAGCGGTAACGTACCAGGGCTGAAAAAAGCTAGTTGGTAATAAAAGCGTTACTAGATGTTGGTAAGTACTGGGCTTTTGCTTAAGTTTACTGCACAACTAAAATGATTAGGAGTTCATACGATGAGTATGCAAGATACACTTGCGGATATGTTTACACGTATTCGTAACGGGCAAATGGCTGAAAAAAAATCAGTTACTATGCCTTCTTCTAAGATGAAATTATCTATCTTAGAAGTTTTAAAGAGTGAAGGCTTTATTGAAAGTTTTTCAGCAGAAGGCGATGTTAAGCCAGAGCTTACTGTTGAATTGAAATACTTTGAAGGTAAGCCAGTTATAGAAGAAATTACACGAGCTAGCCGTCCAGGCCTTCGTCTATATAAAGCAAATGACGAATTGCCAAGCATCAGAGGCGGTCTAGGAATAGCGATCATATCTACATCTAACGGTGTTATGACAGATCGCGCAGCGCGAAGTGCTGGTATCGGTGGCGAAGTCATCTGCACTGTATTTTAGGAGAATAGCATGTCTAGGGTTGCAAATAGTCCCGTCGAGCTTCCTTCTGGTGTAGAAGTAAAGCTAACCGACAATGAAATAGAAATTAAGGGCGGCAAAGGCTCTTTAGTATTAACACGTAATTCTGTTGTTGATATTAACCAGGAAGGTTCAAAACTTACCTTCGCTGCAAAAAATAGCACAAAGTTCTCAAGAGCTATGTCTGGAACGACACGCGCACTTGTTAATAACATGGTTCATGGTGTTAGCCAGGGTTTCCAAAAGAAACTACAGCTAATTGGTGTTGGTTATCGTGCACAAGCGCAAGGTAAAAATCTTAATCTTACTTTAGGATTTTCACATCCGGTAGTTTATGAATTACCAGAAGGCGTAAAAGCAGAACTACCAACTCAAACTGAAATAGTTCTTACATCTGCTGATAAGCAGAAGCTAGGTCAGGTTGCTGCAGAAATCCGGGCTTTCCGTCCGCCTGAGCCTTATAAAGGTAAGGGTGTTCGCTATGCTGACGAAAATGTCAGACGTAAAGAAGCCAAGAAGAAATAGGTGAAGCTATGAGCATTAAAAAAGAATCAAGACAACGTAGAGCTAAAAAAACGCGCTACAACTTGCGATCTGCGGGTAAAACTCGTTTAACGATCCATCGTACACCTAGGCATATTTATGCACAGATCATTGCACCGAATGGTGATAAAGTTTTAGCTTCTGCTTCTACTTTAGAAAAAGATTTGCGCGCTGATGCTACTGGTAATGTTGAAGCCGCTGCTAAAATCGGAACATTGATTGCAGAAAAAGCAAAAGCTGCAGGCGTTACTAAGGTTTCATTTGATCGATCTGGTTTTAAGTATCACGGTCGTGTTAAAGCATTAGCTGACGCTGCGCGTGAAGCTGGTTTGGAATTCTAAGGGGCAATTACGATGAGCGTTGATGAGCAAAAAGGCGATCTACAGGAAAAACTGATAAATGTTAACCGTGTAGCGAAAGTTGTTAAAGGTGGTCGTATATTCGGCTTCACAGCACTAACAGTAGTTGGTGATGGCGCTGGTCGCGTCGGTTTCGGTCGTGGTAAAGCGCGTGAAGTTCCAATAGCAATTCAAAAGGCTATGGATTCAGCTCGTAAAAACATGGTTGATGTGCCTTTAAGTGGTACAACTTTGCAATACCCAGTAACAGCTAAGCATGGTGGATCTAAGGTCTACATGCAGCCTGCATCAGACGGTACGGGCATTATTGCTGGTGGTGCAATGCGAGCAGTTTTAGAAGTCGCTGGCATTCAGAACGTACTTGCAAAGTGTTATGGGTCTACTAATCCTGTAAACGTTGTTAGAGCAACTGTAGCAGGCTTAAGTGCGATGAAATCACCTGAAAACATTGCCGCTAAACGCGGTAAGTCAGTTGAAGATATTACAGGATAAGATCATGGCTAAGAGTAAAACTATACAAGTCACTCTTTTTCGTAGCCCAATTGGTCAATTACCAAAGCATAGAGCTTGTGTAAAAGGGCTAGGTTTACGAAAAATAGGTCAAACTGTTGAATTGGAAGACACACCTTCAATTCGTGGTATGGTAAATAAAGTTCATTATATGGTTAGGGTTGAGGGTTAATATCATGCGTCTTAATACATTAAGCCCAGCACCTGGATCTACAAAAGATGCTCGACGAGTTGGTCGTGGTATCGCAAGTGGTTTAGGTAAAACAGCTGGTCGTGGACATAAGGGTCAAAAAGCTCGCTCAGGCGGGAATGTTGCACCAGGTTTTGAGGGTGGTCAACAGCCTCTACAAAGAAGATTACCAAAGTTTGGTTTCTCTTCTCGACAGGCAAAATATGCCGCTGAGATTAGACTAAACGAATTAGCAATCCTTGAAGTGGATGTGATTGATCTAGATGCATTGAAAAATGCAAATCTAGTACGTCGTGATGCTAAGGTTGCTAAAGTAATCTTGTCTGGTGAAATTACTAAGGCTGTTACAATTCAAGGACTTAAGGCCACTAAAGGTGCTCGTGATGCTATCACGGCTGCTGGCGGTAAGGTCGAGGACTAATACGTCATGGCAAAATCACCTAAACTGCCTGCTAACGCAGGCAAAGGTTTCGCTGAACTTAAATCACGTTTGTGGTTTGTGTTTGGAGCGATACTCGTTTATCGGATCGGGGCACATATTCCTGTACCAGGAATTAACCCTGATCGATTAGCGGCACTCTTTGAGCAAAATCAAGGAACAATATTAAGCTTGTTTAATATGTTCTCGGGTGGAGCTCTAGAACGTATGAGTATCTTTGCCTTAGGTATTATGCCCTATATTTCAGCTTCAATTATCATGCAGTTATTAACTGCAGTGACGCCTTCTTTAGAACAGTTAAAGAAAGAAGGTGAAGCTGGAAGACGAAAGATCAGCCAATATACTCGATACGGAACGGTTGCATTAGCGCTCGTTCAAGCATCGGGTATGTCAGTTGGTCTTGCCTCACAAGGTGTCACATTTAATGATAGTTTCAGCTTCTATTTTTTAGCTGTAACAACATTTGTATGTGGCGCAGTATTCTTGATGTGGCTAGGTGAGCAAATTACTGAAAGAGGTATTGGTAACGGTATTTCGTTATTAATCTTCGCAGGTATTGTTGCAGGTCTTCCGGGTGCTTTTGGTCAATCATTTGAAGCTGCAAGACAAGGTGAGTTAAATATTCTTGCGTTGTTAGCAATCGGAGTGATTGCCGTTGGGATCGTAGGCTTTGTGGTCTTTATGGAACGTGGGCAAAGACGAATTACTGTGAATTATGCAAAGCGGCAACAGGCGCGCGGCGGTTATTCTCAGCAATCTAGTCATTTACCACTTAAAGTAAACATGGCTGGTGTTATACCGCCTATCTTCGCTTCAAGTATCTTGCTATTCCCTGCGTCATTAGGGCAGTGGTTTGGTCAGGGTGAAGGTATGGAATGGCTAGCAGACGTTTCTCAAGCTTTAGGGCCTAGTCAGCCGTTATATATCATTTTATTTGCCGCTGCGGTTGTCTTCTTTTGTTATTTTTATACGGCTCTTATGTATAACCCAAAAGAAGTAGCAGATAATCTTAAGAAATCAGGTGCTTTTGTTCCAGGTATTCGTCCTGGTGAACAAACTGCAAACTACATAGATAGTGTATTAACTAGACTAACTATGTTTGGCGCAGCTTATATAGCAGCAGTTTCTTTACTACCTCAGTTTATGGTTGTTTGGTTTAATGTACCGTTTTATTTTGGTGGTACATCCTTATTAATCGTTGTAGTAGTAGTGATGGATTTTATGGCTCAAGTTCAGTCTCATTTGATGTCACATCAGTATGAGTCATTAATGAAAAAATCGAACCTTAAGGGTTACGGTGGCGGCGGAGCTCGTCGTTAAAAGAATTAATTGCAAATAATTGTTTTGGAGTAGCATATGAAAGTTCGTGCTTCGGTAAAGAAAATCTGCCGTAACTGTAAAATTATACGACGAAATGGCGCTGTAAGAGTCATTTGTTCTGAACCTCGTCACAAGCAACGCCAGGGTTAATCTCTGAATTTGCGTAAAAGGATGAAGTAGCAGCTTGATTTATTTTTGATCAGGCTGTATTATTCGCGCCTTTTTAAACGACGGTAACTAAAAGTAGCCTTGGGCATCTGTCCAACTATGGTTACATATTAAGCGGAGTAAGATAGATGGCACGTATTGCTGGTGTCAATATACCCGACAACAAACATGCGGTAATTTCTTTAACCTATATTTATGGTGTTGGAAGAACAACTGCTAAAAAAATATGCGATGCAACGGGTGTTGCTCCAACTGATAAAGTTAGTTCGCTAACAGAAGATCAGTTGGAAACGTTACGTACTGAAGTCAGTAGTCTGGCTGTAGAAGGTGACTTGCGTCGTGAAGTTCAAATGAACATTAAACGGTTGAAGGATCTGGGAAGCTATCGTGGTCTTCGTCATCGTCACAGTTTACCTGTGCGCGGTCAGCGAAGTAAAACGAATGCACGTACCATTAAGGGTCCTCGTAAACCAATACGTAAATAATAGGAAATTGTAATGGCAAAGCCAGGTACACGTACCCGTAAGAAGGTGAAAAAGACTGTTGTTGATGGGATGGCTCATATCCATGCTTCATTTAACAACACGATCGTGACCATCACTGATCGCCAAGGTAATGCTCTTTCATGGGCAACTGCAGGTGGTTCAGGATTTCGTGGTTCACGTAAAAGCACACCTTTTGCTGCGCAGGTAGCAGCTGAAAGAGCCGGTAATGCGGCTGCTGAATACGGCCTTAAAAACCTTGAGGTTTTAGTTAAGGGGCCTGGGCCAGGACGCGAGTCCGCTGTTAGAGCACTAAACGCTTGTGGATACAAAATCACAAATATCATGGATGTTACACCCATTCCACACAATGGTTGTCGCCCACCTAAGAAACGTCGCGTTTAGAGGAAGCAGTTATGGCTCGTTATATTGGACCAAAATGTAAATTGTCCCGTCGTGAAGGGACAGATTTATTTTTGAAAAGTGGCGTAAAAGCCCTTGATTCAAAGTGTAATTTAGAAACAGCTCCAGGTCAGCACGGCGCACGTCGTGGTAGATTGTCGGAGTATGGAACTCAGCTTCGTGAAAAACAAAAAGTTCGTCGTATATACGGTGTTCTAGAGAAGCAATTCCGTGGTTATTACAAGGAAGCGGCACGTCGTAAAGGCGCTACCGGTGAAAACTTGCTTCAATTGTTGGAGCAGCGCCTTGATAATGTTGTATACCGAATGGGGTTTGGCTGTACTCGAGCAGAGTCGCGTCAGTTAGTTTCACACAAAGCAATTGTTGTTAATGATGCTGTAGTAAATATTGCGTCTTATCAAGTAAAAGCTGGTGATACTGTTTGTGTACGTGAAAAGTCAAAAAATCAATTGCGTATTAAAAGTGCATTTGAGCTTTCTGGCCAGCGGTCTTCCGTTGAGTGGATTGACGTTGATGGAGCTAAGCTAGCTGGGACATTTAAATCAGTTCCTGAGCGCTCTGAATTGCCTTCAGACATCAATGAAAACCTAATCGTCGAGCTTTACTCTAAGTAAGCTCGAACTTTACAACATTAATGTATAGAGGCGTTTATGCAGCGATCAGTTAATGAATTTTTGAACCCACGAAATATTGAAGTTCAAGGATTAAGCGCAACACACGCAAAAGTGATATTAGAGCCTCTTGAACGTGGCTTTGGCCACACTTTAGGTAGTGCGCTACGTCGTATCCTTCTTTCATCTATGCCAGGTTGTGCAGTAGTTGAAGTAGAAATTGATGGTGTTTTGCATGAATACAGTGCGATTGACGGTGTTCAAGAAGATGTAATTGAAATTCTTCTTAACCTTAAAGGTTTAGCAATCATCATGCATACGCGTGATGAAGCAAGCTTAACTTTAAGTAAATCCGGTTCTGGTCCTGTTCTTGCGAGCGATATTCAGATTGATCATGATGTTGAAATCATGAATCCTGATCATGTTATTTGTAATCTTGGTGACAAGGGCGCAATTAATATGACGTTGAAAGTAGTGCGTGGCCGTGGTTACGTTCCTGCAGATCAACGTGAAAATAACGATGAAGAATCTCGCGCAATCGGGCGATTACAACTAGATGCATCATATAGCCCTGTGGCTCGTGTTGCTTATTCTGTTGAAAGTGCTCGTGTTGAACAGCGCACTGATTTAGATAAATTAGTCATTGACCTTGAAACAAACGGTACTATCGACCCAGAAGATTCGATTCGTCGCGCAGCGACTATTCTTCAGCAGCAGTTGGCAGTATTTGTTGATTTCGATAACGATAAAGAACCAGTACAAGAGGAAGAAGAGGAAGAAGTTGATCCAATTCTTTTACGTCCAGTGGATGACCTTGAGTTAACGGTTCGGTCAGCAAATTGTTTGAAAGCAGAAAATATTTATTATATTGGCGACCTAATTCAACGTACTGAGGTTGAACTGCTTAAAACACCTAATCTAGGTAAGAAATCACTTACTGAAATTAAGGATGTGCTGGCATCTCGTGGTCTTTCTTTGGGTATGCGTCTTGAAAACTGGCCACCGGCTAGTCTAAAAGGTGATGATCGAGTATTAGGTGCATAGCCTTTGGCTAGCATTAGATCTTGGTTTGATAGGTAAGGAATTTATAAAATGCGTCATCGTAAAAGTGGTCGTAAATTAAATAGAAATAGCTCACACAGAAAGGCAATGTTTAAAAACATGGCTGCATCTTTAGTAGAGCATGAACTAATCAAAACTACTTTGCCAAAAGCAAAAGAGTTGCGTGGTATTGCTGAGCCTTTAATTACTTTGGCTAAAGTTGATACTGTTGCAAATCGTCGTCTAGCGTTCGCAAGAACTCGTGATAATGCTGTTGTTGCAAAATTGTTTAATGAGTTAGGTCCTCGCTACCAGGATCGTCCTGGTGGATATATCCGTATTCTTAAATGCGGTTATAGAACTGGCGATAAAGCGCCAATGGCATATGTAGAATTGGTCAATAGACCAGTTGTTGAAGATGTCGAGGATGATGACGAGTAAAATCGTCTTCAAATAAAAAAACCAGCTTATTGCTGGTTTTTTTATGTCTGTCTGTTTTGTTTATAGTGGGCTGTGTTTAAGTTAGTAACTATTTATGATATGTGCCTTGATTGGTTAGTGCTAGGTAATTTTGGCAAGAGAAGAATTGCTAAAAGATTATTAAATTAAATCTAAACTGAATTTAAGTATGAAATGAGCAGATAGGGGGGTAAGAAAAATAACTCTGTGTGAATGTAGGAAAGTAATTAAATTGTATTAATCATTTTCCTACATTCACAAAGAGTAAAACTGGGTTGGGTTTAGTGTCTGAAGTGGCGCATACCGGTAAATACCATCACAAGGCCGTGTTCATCTGCAGCATCAATAACTTCTTGGTCTCTCATTGATCCTCCTGGTTGAATAACGCCAGTAACGCCGGCTTTAGCTGCGTTGTCTATGCCGTCTCTAAACGGAAAGAACGCGTCAGAAGCCATCATAGAGCCTTCAACTTCTAATTTTGCATGCTCTGCTTTAATTCCGGCAATCCTTGCAGAATTAATTCTACTCATTTGCCCAGCGCCTATGCCAATTGTCTGTGCATTTTTCCCATAAACAATGGCGTTTGATTTAACCATTTTGGCAACCTTCCAGGTGAATAGTAGGTCATCAATTTCTGATTGAGAGGGTTGGCGTTTGCTGACTATCTTTAGGTCATCTTGTGTTATAACGCCTAAATCTTTTTCCTGAATTAAGAGTCCACCATTTACGCGCTTATAATCAAAGGCGGGCAAGGTTCGATCCAGCGTTCCGTATTCAAGTAAACGAAGGTTTTTCTTTGAGGCAATAATAGTTTTTGCTTCTTCCTGAATGCTGGGTGCGATGAGGACCTCAACAAACTGACGATCAACAATGATTTGAGCAGTTTCTGCATCAAGCTCTCTATTAAACGCAATGATGCCTCCAAATGCTGATTCTGGGTCTGTCGCATATGCTTCTTCGTAAGCTTCTAGAATTGTATTTTTAGTCGATACACCACAAGGATTTGCGTGTTTTACTATGACGCAGGAGGGTTTTTTAAAGAGCTTGACGGTCTCTAAAGCGGAATCTGTGTCTGCAATATTGTTAAAGGATAACTCTTTACCCTGAAGCTGCTTAGCACCTGAGATTGAGGCGGCTTCAATCTCATCTTCAACATAAAATGCTCCTTTCTGGTGAGGATTTTCGCCGTAACGTAAGTCCTGCGCTTTAGTTACCTGAATATTAAACGTTCTAGGGTAGTCACTGTTGCCACCGGGCACTAGGTGTCCAAAGTAATTAGCAATCATGCCATCATATTGAGCGGTGTGCTCGAACGCTTTAATCGCTAAATCGAAACGAGTCGAATACTGAGTACAGCTGCCGTTAGTTTTCATTTCAGTAATAACACTTGCGTAATCTGCTGTATTTACGATTATATTTACATGTTTGTGGTTTTTGGCTGCTGCACGAACCATCGTAGGGCCGCCTATATCTATATTTTCTACGGCATTTTCTAGTGAGCAGTCTTTTTTAGACGTTGCTTCTTTAAAAGGGTATAAGTTAACAACAACCATATCGATCGCTTGAATTTCATGCGCTTGCATAACGGCTTCATCTTGTCCTCTACGAGCAAGTATTCCACCATGAATCTTTGGATGTAATGTCTTGACTCGGCCATCCATCATTTCAGGAAAGCCAGTGTAGTCAGAGACTTCGATTGCAGGAATATTGTTGTCGGACAGTAGTTTAAAGGTGCCACCGGTAGAGAGTATTTCAACATTCATTTCGCGTAAGGCTTTAGCAAATTCTATTATGCCTGTCTTGTCTGACACGCTGATAAGTGCTCGTTTAACGGCCACTAAATCATTTGTATTGGTCATTTTTTTTTCCAAAGAAGTTTTGTGCTATGAAATTTTAAGATAAATATTTGGTGTGTCTATTAAAAAGGTGGATGGCTACCCACCTTTAGATTCTGAAACTATAACAAACCATATTGTTTAAGTTTTTTGCGCAAAGTACCGCGATTTAAGCCAAGCATGACAGATGCTTTAGTTTGATTGTTTCTAGTGTATTTAAGAACTTGCTCTAAAAGAGGGGCTTCTACTTCTGTTAGTACTAACTGATATACATCTGTAACAGGTGCACCATCAAGTTGAGCAAAATAGTTGCTTAACGTAGTTTCTACACAATCTCTTAATGTTGTGCTGCTATCGATTTTTGTGTTGTTCACATCTTCTTGTGTTGGTGTGATTTGTTCAGCAGGTGCTTCTGCGATCATGCGGCTTCTTCCCCTTGATTGGTGATTTGCTTAAAATAATTAGTGATAACTTTAAGCTGATTATTTGTAGATTCAATTTGGTTAAATTCTTTTCTAAACTCTTGGTGGTTGTATTGTGTCTTCATATACCAGGCCACATGCTTTCTTGCTATTCGGACGCCCATTATGTCGCCATAGAACTCATGTAGCTGTGAGACGTGTTTTAATAGAATGTTTTTGATTTCTATTTGGCTTCTGTTGGGGCGTCTTACGCCTCGCTCTAAATAGTAATTTATATCGTCAAAAATCCAGGGGCAGCCTTGTGCGGCTCTTCCTATTAATAAACCATCAGCGTTGGTCTTATCGAGCACGTAAGCTGCTTTCTCAGGTGTTGTTATGTCGCCATTAGCCAGCACTGGAATGTTTATCAGTTGTTTGACTCGAGCAATTGTTTCATATTCAGCATCTCCACGATAAGCGCATTGACGCGTTCTACCGTGAATAGCAAGTGCTTGTATGCCAGACTGCTCGGCTATATGTGCGATGGCTAATGCATTTCTGTTATCTGTATCCCAGCCAGTTCTAATTTTTAAAGTCACAGGAATATTTACGGCTGATACAACGCTCTCTAATATTGATGCCACAAGCGCTTCATCTTTCATTAATGCAGATCCAGCTGCTTTATTACAAACTTTTTTTGCAGGGCAGCCCATATTGATATCTATGATTTGTGCGCCCATGTCCTGGTTTAATTGTGCTGCTATCGCTAGCATTTCAGGGTCGGCACCTGCAATCTGCACTGAAATTGGGGTGTCTTCACCCTGATGGTCAAGTCTATGTATTGATTTTTGTGTTTTCCAAAAGCTAGGATCAGCAATAACCATTTCTGAAACTGCCATTGCTGCACCGTAATCACGGCAAAGTTGCCGGAAAGGTCGATCTGTTACACCAGCCATAGGTGCAAGAATCAATTTATTCTTTAACTGATACGGGCCAATCTTAAGCAATTTAATCTCAGTAGTGGTCTAAGCATTTTTGGGGGGGTAATCATACTCTCAGAATAAAGGACGGAAAAGAGAAATAGTTGTATTTATTTGGTTATATTTTGCTCTTTTTGGTTGACATTTGATCTATTATTTGAGGTTGGGAGGTAAGATGCTAAAAAACTTAAGTGAATAGTTTACTGCTTCTTTGCCCGGATCAATGATTTCAAGGGATATCTGGATGGGTTGCTCAGGTGGCATATTATTCCAATTTAATATTTCATCGGACAAATACTCTGTAGGGCTTATTAACCTTTGTGCAATAGTTTGGTTGTTAATATCTGAAAAATAAAGGGCAATATTAGGAAAGTCTTGGTTGAAATTTGCGTCATTAACAATCGTTGCATCAATGATAAGCGCTTTTGCGGTTGTCGGGTGGCTTCTTACAATCAAGTTATGACTTTTGATCTTGTTAATGTCGGTGAGTTCAGGGAGTTGGCAATGTAAATGTTCGCAAGCCAATTTATAAAGCACAGCGATCTTTGGGTGTTGCGAGAGTTTCTCGTAGTGAAGCCAACTAGCTTGAGCAAAAAGTGTAATAGTTAATATTAGGATAGTCAGAAATAATAAAGTTGAAATTAACCAATGTCTTCCTGTTGCAGTGTCATGTTGATGGTAAAAGTTGTAATGCGTATAGGCTTCACTTTTATCATTATTGGTTGTTGATGAAATTTGCTCAGTCTCAAAACCTTCATTATCGGGGGCTGACTGTTTATAAGTCGAAGTAAGAGAGGTATCTGATATGTTTGGCGCTATTCGGTCTGATGCTTCAGTATGTATATCTTCAAGAATGTCATTGGTCCAGCTTTCATCTTCAGTGGTATCTTCAACTAAATCAACTTCTTGAATGCTGGTAGCATAAGGATTGTTTTTTGATTCATTAAGTGATTTATCGAGTTCAATAAATGAAGTGCTTAATTCATCGTTAATTTTAGAAGAGCCAGAGTAACCTTTTTCTTTTTTATCTTCGTCAGGGTCGTCTTGAAAGAGTTTTTCGTTACTTTTTGGCGTGCTTAGGATCGACTCCTCAAGATCCACTAAAGGGCTTTCAGATGAGTGTGCGATGCTTGGAATCGATGGTTTAGTTTGTTTTACTGTATGAGCCTCAGATATGCTGTAAGCAATTGCATCAAAGATATTCATGCATGAACCGCAACGGACGCGCCCATTTGCAACACTTAACTGTTCTTCAGAAACTTTAAAGGATGCTTTGCAATGTGGGCATTGTGTCAATCTTTCAGTTTGCATCGCGTTGAAGCGTCCTTTGGTTGAGCTGGTTAAATGAAGTTCAGCTAAGCTCTACATTAGTTTTTACATCTCATTTTTATTATTATGAGGTTTTTTTTATGCCCGTCAAGCGTGCCCAGCCATCTTCAATGACAACAGGGTCCATTGTAAAGCTGTTGCTGTAAAATATAGAAAGTTCTTCTGCTTGGTGTTCTAAAATGCCAGATAAAATGATGGTTCCATTAGGTTTGCAAAGCTTGCTAATTCGATCTTTTAGTTCATAAAGTGGTTTTGCTAAGATATTGGCGATTACGATATCAGCAGGTGATGTTGGCGTGTCTTCAGGTAAATAGGCATGTATTAGGTCTTTTGCTATATTGTTACGATCAGCGTTGTCCTTCGTAGCAAGTAGTGCTTGTGGGTCATTGTCTACGCCAATTACGTATTTTGCGCCCAGCAATAAACTTGCGATACCTAAAATGCCAGAGCCGCAACCGTAATCAATAACCGTTTTATTATCAAGCTTATTGCCATCTAACCACTTTAAGCAAAGAAAAGTAGTTGGATGTGTGCCGGTTCCAAAAGCGAGCCCTGGGTCAAGCATTAAGTTAACAGCACTATTGTCTGGTACATCTCTCCAGCTAGGACAAATCCATAGTCGAGAACCAATATTTATAGGTTCAAAATGTTCCATCCATTTCCTGGTCCAGTCTTGATTTTCTAATATTTCAAGTTGGCATTGTGGGAACGGTTCTGGGCATAGGCCATGGAACACATTTTTAGTGATTTTAATAATTTGGTCGGTATCTTCTTCTGCAGAAAATAGACCAGTAATGATTGTTTTTTCCCATAGTGGTGTTGTTCCCCTATCTGGCTCTAAAATGGGTTGGTCGTGTGCGTCTTCCATTGTGACTGCAGAGGCGCCCGCTGCCAATAAGCTTTCTTCCATCGCGTCGGCATTGCTAGGAGTGATATTCGCTTTAATTTGAATCCAACTCATGACTCTATTTATTTCACCTATAAGATTGTTTCTAATGACGGTATTAAGCTTTAGAGATTTTACTTTCTAAATAATGGATATTAAAATCAACTTTACGGAAAGATTCGTCCCGAACTAGTTCTCTGTGAAGAGGAATGTTCGAAAGAATACCATCCACAACAATCTCATCTAGCGCGTTTTGCATTCTGTTTAACGCTGAATCACGATCTTCGCTATGACAAATTAACTTTGCAATTAATGAATCATAATTTGGAGGCACTCGATAGCCGCTGTAAAGGTGTGAATCTACACGAACACCTAAACCGCCAGGTGCATGAAACTGTTTTACCAAACCGGGGCTAGGAATAAACGTTTCGGGGTTTTCAGCATTGATTCTGCATTCGAATGCGTGGCCTCTAAAGGTAATTTGATCTTGAGTGACTGATAGTGGTAATCCGCTAGCGATGCGAATCTGTTCTTTAACAATGTTGATGCCAGTGATCATCTCGGTAACAGGATGCTCTACCTGTATCCTTGTATTCATTTCGATAAAATAAAATTTATTATTTTGATATAAAAACTCAAATGTCCCAGCGCCTTGATAGCCAATATCTCGACAAGCTTGAACGCAGGCGTGAAATACTTTTTGCCTTGCCTCTTCATCAATGTTGGGTGCAGGCGCTTCTTCGATGACTTTTTGATGTCTGCGTTGAAGTGAGCAATCTCTATCGCCTAAATGAATGACGCTGCCATACGAATCGGCAAGTATTTGGACTTCTACGTGTCTAGGTGTTGTTAAGAATTTTTCAAGATAAACAGTTTTATCACCAAATACAGTTTTAGCTTCATTTTGGGTGAGTTCGATGGATGGCAGTAATTCAGCCGCGTTGTAGACGACTTTCATGCCGCGTCCACCGCCACCTGAAGCGGCCTTTATGATTACTGGGTAGCCAATTACGCTTGCAATCGCACGGGTTTTATCATGATTATTAGTAATTGGCCCATCAGAGCCCGGAACGGTTGGGACACCGGCTTTAGACATGGCTTGAATAGCGGAGACTTTGTTACCCATTAAGCGAATAACATCGGCGGTAGGGCCAATGAATTTAAATCCACTTTGTTCAACTTGTTCTGCAAAATCGGCATTTTCAGCAAGAAAACCATAGCCTGGGTGAATGCCTTCGGCGTTAGTGACTTCGGCGGCGCTAATAATTGCCGGCACATTTAAATAGCTTTCAGCTGGGTTGTTGCCTCCAATGCATACGGATTCATCCGCTAAGCGTACATGCATTAAGTCTCGGTCTACTTTTGAGTGTACAGCAACGGTTGGAATGCCCATTTCTTTACAGGCGCGAAGAATACGTAATGCGATTTCACCGCGATTAGCTATTAAGACTTTTTTAAGCATGAATTGGTTCCTGTCAGTCTTTATGCAATCGTAAATAAGGGTTGGTCGAATTCTACAGGTTCGCCATCCACAACATTAATTGACTCAATGATGCCGCTTTTATCCGCTTCGATTTGATTCATCATTTTCATCGCTTCAATAATGCAAACAACATCGCCTTCTTTAACATGTTGCCCAACTTCGGCAAATACAGCAGATTCTGGCGAAGCAGCGCGATAGAATGTACCGACCATAGGGGAGTTGATACAGTTCTTATCAGGTGTATGAACTGGCTCTGGTGTAGTCGTCGTTGCAGGGCTCAGTGTATTAGTTTGAACGACGGGTTCTTGACGTGTTTGATGCGAAGCTAACTTATTTCGGCGGCTGATACGTATCGATTCTTCGCCATCTTTAATCTCGATTTCTTCAACATCTGACTCTGCTATAAGTTCGATGAGTTTTTTGATCTTTCGAATATCCATAAAAATTCTCAATATGGTTGAAATGCGAGTAAGTATTTTAAGCTTACAAGGCTTTCTAAACTAATGTGTCCAATGCTTTTTTAAGTGCAGCGTCATAACCAGCGCTACCAAATCCACAAATGACACCTAGGGCGACATCTGAGAAGTAAGATTTGTGTCGAAAAGTTTCTCGTGCATGCACATTTGAAAGATGAACTTCAATAAAGGGAATGCTTACAGCTAAAAGAGCATCTCTAAGTGCGACGCTGGTGTGAGTAAAAGCAGCGGGATTTATGATTATAAATTTTGTGTTATCTTGTTTTGCTTGGTGTATACGGTCAATTAAAATGTGCTCCGCGTTGCTTTGCAGTGACACAAGTTGATGCCCATTTTTATTGGCTTGGGTTTCAAGACGAATATTAATTTCTTCTAAATTCTCAGAACCATAAATTTCTGGTTCGCGAGTGCCTAAAAGATTTAAATTAGGGCCATGAAGCACAAGGATAGATGCCATAACGAGTGCCTGAAAAGTTGGTTTGCGTATATTTATTTAATCGTGTTTGCGGCTAATTTTAAACGCGCTTAAATGCAGAGTGTTAAAAAAAGCTGTTCATGCACTTTATGTGCAACTTGGCGACTATTTTGCACATAGTTTAACGAATTTACAAGCATAAAGGTATTTTGGAGCCGCCTTCTTACATGTCCATATTGTAACAACGAACTGTATTTCGTCCATTACGCTTAGCGTCATATAAGGCTTGATCAGCTTTCTCGCAAAGTGATTGAGAGTTTTCTATCGATGACATTGCAATACCGCAACTAAAAGTAACATTAAAGGTTTTGTCGCTGGCAGGTTGAGGCAACTCAGAAAAGCGTTCTCTAATTTCATTTAATATGATTTTCGCATCGCGTTCAGTCGTGTTGGGAAGAACTATGGCAAATTCTTCGCCGCCATAGCGCCCAATATGATCTGTTTTTCGTAGGCGTTGTTTTAAAAATAATGATAAACTTTTAAGTACACGGTCACCTATCGGATGGCCATAATTATCATTCACTTTCTTAAAGTAATCGATATCAAGCATTGCGAACGATAAGGGTAGGCTTTTTTGTTGGGCTTTATTAATTTCAAGATCTAACAAATACAAGGTATGTGTGTGATTGAATAAGCCCGTTAGGCTGTCGCGAATCATGAGCGCTAGTAAGGACCGAGCTCGTCGTCCTCTGTTTATAAGTGTTGCTACCAGATGTTTCGGATCGATAGGCTTTGTTAAAAAATCATCTCCGCCTAAGCTCATCGCATGAAGCTGCTTATTGACATCATCTTCGGCAGATAAATAAATGATGGGAACGCTGTGGAATTTATCTTGTTGACGAATAACGCGCGCTAGTTCCATGCCGGTACAGCCTGGCATATACATATCCATGATAATTATTTCTGGCTGAAAATCATTTAAGGCAACTAATATTTGCATAGGATCTGTAATAACGCCAGGGATCATTCCGGACTTGTTTAGAATATTTTCAATGTACTTTGCTTGCGCTTTAGAGTCGTCAACAACCAGAATCCTGTAAGGATCTTGGGTGCTTGCGTGTGTATAATTCTCTATTTTTTCAATAAGCTGACCAGGATCTACTGCGCGATAGAAAAACTCTTCACCCCCCGTTCTTGATGCCATTAAGCGTGCTTCAATATCGTCTCTTTGGTCACTGACAAAAATAATCGGAATCGTGACGTCATAACAATTTTGGATTTCACGTATTGATTCAATGCCTGAAAAATTGCTGCCATCAAAGTCAATATCAGCAACGATTGTTTCAGGTTTGTCTTGTTTTGCTGCTAAAATAAGGTCTTGAGAGTTATTGAAGCTCATAGATCGAAAGCCGAAGAACTCAAGTTGGTTAATAATTCTGTTCGCGTATTCGGTGTTGTTTAAGGCTAAATATATCGGTGTTCGAAGGAGGGTTCTAGGACTAGATTCTATTTGAGTGACTTTATTTGCTTTTGAATCTGTTTTTCTCAAGGTGCAGTCATTCAATTCTTGAATGACTTTGTCTAATTCTTCTTGCTGTTCTTCACCAAGTAGTTGACCAGGTGCCAAGGACTTTAAAATTATAATAATTTTATTGGCTGTTTGTTGCTGTTGGGGCATTTCGAAGCGTTCAGCGAAACGATCAAGTTTTTCAGCAGCGTCCGTTAGACTTAGTCGGCGAGAAGGCTCACTCCAAGAGCTTGAGCGACACTTTTGGTAAATGTCCAGCACAACTCTAGCTTGAGTTGTAACTCGCTTAGCAAAAAGTTGTTTTAATTTCTCTCGTTGATTCTCTTGAGTCATTAATATTCCCTAGCAAGACTATATTTAGATAAAGCATACAGATAAACGGTTAGTATGAATGTAGTATTACTTAAAATTCCTATCTGTCTAGCGTGTTTCGTGTAACCAATTGATAATTAGATAGTGTTATGGGAATAAATATTATGTTTGAATGAAGGGTAGCAAAGAAACTATAGATGGATATAACGATGTCACATAACGAAAATAACAAGCGTAGAACACTTAAACAACTGCTTATGTGTTTTATTGGGGCTTTGTTAACCTTATTATTATTAGGCAGTTTTTTTCTCAATATTAGTATTACACGTGAATATTTGCAGAAGCAGCTTCAATCACATGCTCAGGATGCCGCGACATCATTGGGCTTGTCATTATCTACGGTTATCGATGCCCGAGACCAAGTCGTTGCGGCAAGAATGATTGATGTTATTTTTGATAGCGGCGACTATCGCCAGGTTGTATTTAACGATGTGAATGGCAAGGCCCTCATTAATCGGCAGCAAGCACTAAAAATAGATAGAGTACCTGACTGGTTTATTCAGTTGATTGATTTGGATACACCTGCGCAGACTTCTCAAGTCATGTCTGGTTGGGCTCAGTTAGGCACGCTTGAAATTGTCAGTCATCCTGGTTATGCCTATGCTGAACTTTGGCGAATTATGCAGACCCAATTCTTATGGTTTGCCGTGATTGCTTTTATAGGGATTATTTTGGCGCAATTATTTATCTCTAGTATTTTAAAACCTCTAAAGCAAGTTGAAAGGCAAGCGCATGATATGAGCTTAAATAAGTTTGGTTACAAAGCGCCTATGCCAAAAACGCGAGAACTGGCAAGAGTCGCTTTTGCCATGAATGATATGGGTGATAAATTGGGGCGAGTTTTTAAACAGCAGATAGGCTTGATTGAAACACTACGAGCAAAGTCATTTATCGATACCTTAACGGGTTTAAGTAACAGAGAAGGTTTTGATAATCGTTTGAAAGCTGAATTAGAGTCTCAGCAACGTACTGGGCAGGGTTGCCTGCTACTAATTCAATTAAGTGATTTCAGCGAAATCAACCAGGAGCATGGTCGAGCTCTAGGTAATGAACTATTAGTAAGTGTTGCTGTTGTTTTAGCGGCGATAACAAAACAAAATGCCAGTAGTTTCGCTGCACGACGGACTGGCGTAGATTTTAGTCTGTTTTTACCAGGCTTAATGAGCGATGCGGTTGATGATTTTTCTATTAAATTGTTAGCAGACCTATCTGCACTGCCTATTCTAAAACAGTTATTAAGAGATGACGTTATACATTTAGGCTTGGCTTGCGTTGATTCTGATGATATTGCACAGCAATTGCTATCAAAGGCAGACATGGCATTGAGGCAAGCCCAGGGTCGTGGTGTATCGGCTTGGCAACGTTATGCAAATATTGAGTCAGTAGACTTATCGAGTGAAGTACGTCAAGCAAACGAATGGCATGCGATACTTAAGCAAGTGTTGGCTGATCGAAGTGTGAGTTTGCATACTCAGCCCGTTGTTGAATTTCAAGATAAGCGATTGCTTTATTATCAGGTGCTTGCTCGGATAGATATTGATGATAAGTTAGCTGTGGCGGGTTTATTCTTGCCCATGGCTGAACGCTTTCAACTTATGATTCCATTTGACCAAATGGTGATTGAAAAAGTGCTTGGATCGCTTTCTTTAAAGCAAGATGGCGTTGTGTATTGCGTGACGCTATCTGAGAGTTCGATAGCCGATGAGCAATTCCTTACTTGGTTAGATGAAACGTTAGATCCGTTGAAAGAGCTTGCTGGAAGACTAATTTTTGAGGTGTCTGAGCATGCGATTCATTATCATGAAACGGGATTGAAGCGCTTATGCAGCTTGTCTAATAAACATGACTTTAAGTTATCTGTAGATCGTTTTGGCTCTTCATCAGTGCCGTTTTCTTACCTTCAGCGTATAGGCTTAGATATTATTAAGCTGGATCATAGCTTTATTCGTGATATTCACGATAATCAAAGTGATCAGTTCTTTTTGCATTCGGCTGTTCAGATTGCCCATAGTCAAGAAATACAAGTGATTGCTGTCGGGGTTGAATCTGAACAAGAGTGGCATATTTTGAAGGACTTGGGCTTAGATGGTGCGATGGGTTATTATCTAGGTCGTCCGACAGCTAATGATATTTTTTAAGTTGAATTTTGGTCGACAGTATTAATTTTAGAATGTTGCCGCATACTTTTAAAGTGAGTAAATTAAGTGATAAATCGCGTAATTGAAAAAGGGGCCGATTTTTTTCGGCATAGAAAAGAAGATATTCAAGATTATTTAGGTGGTGGTATTTTGGCTCGAATTATAGGTATTGTGATTTCTGTGTATTTAATTCTCACATTAGTCTTTGGTTGGTGGTGGAGTCAAGAGCCCGAGATGATTGATATACAACAGTATGCGGTTGAACGTGCTGGTGAACAAGGACATGCCCCTGTAACAGGTTACACCACCACAACGGCTTTAATCTATTTGGCAGAAACAATGCTGGATAAGCCAGGTGGATATTTAAGAAACGATATTTTTCCGCCAGGTTTATTGTTAGACAATATTCCACGTTGGGAATTTGGTGTATTGGTTCAAGTGCGTGACTTGGCGCGAGCTTTTCGGAAAGACTTTAGCCGATCACAAAGTCAATCTGTTGAAGATAAAGACTTAATCATCGCAGAACCGCAGTTCCATTTTGATAACAATAGCTGGGCAATTCCTGCAACAGAGTCTGAATATCGTCATGGTATTAAAGCGATGCATAGCTATCTAAATCGCCTCGCTCAGGAAAACCAAGCTGATGCTCAGTTTTATGCGCGTGCAGATAATTTAAGGGCATGGTTGTCGGAGGTGAATAATCGTTTAGGCGGTTTGTCTCACCGCTTAACTGAAAGTGTGGGTCGCGAGCAGTTAGATCTTGCTTTAGCAGGAGATGTGACGGCGACACAATCTACTACTTCAATCGGTACTCAAGAGAAAAAAACACCTTGGTTAGAGTTAGATAATATTTTTTATGAAGCGCGTGGAACTACTTGGGCTTTAGTGCATATCTTAAAAGCAGTTGAATATGATTTTCGAGATTTATTAGAAAGTAAAAATGCATTGGTGAGTTTAAAGCAGATCATATTAGAACTGGAAGCGACACAAGAGTCTTTTTGGAGTCCGATGGTATTAAATGGAGATGGCTTTGGCTTGTTATCAAACCATTCTTTAACTATGTCATCTTATATTTCGCGAGCAAGCGCAGCCATCATTGATTTGAGAAATTTGTTGCAACAGTAAATTTGTTTAAGGAATAATATAGCGACAGAATCAAGTATAAAAAAAGGCCGCAATCCATAGGGGAGCGGCCTTTTTGTTTTAATTAAGTCCTTAAATAGTAAGGGGCTTAATCACTATTTTTTAAATGCAGCAACAGATTTTGTAATGGATGCGCGTGCAGTATCTGCATCTTTCCAGCCTTTTAACTTAACCCACTTGCCAGGCTCTAAAGTCTTATAGTTTTCAAAGAAATGTTGAATCTGATCTTTTAATAATGAAGGAATGTCTTCAACATCTTGAATATCTTTGTAAAGTGGAGACAGCTTATCGTGTGGTACTGCGATTAGTTTTTCATCTCCGCCAGCTTCATCATCCATATCTAACATGCCAACAGGGCGGCATCGAATAATAGAGCCTGGTATGAGTGGGTAAGGTGTGATCACTAATACATCTAGAGGGTCACCATCATCTGCTAATGTATTCGGAATAAAACCATAGTTAGCAGGGTAAAACATAGGCGCTGACATAAAACGGTCAACCACAACTGCGCCCATATCCTTGTCAATTTCATATTTAACAGGACTGCTTTGAGCAGGGATTTCTATCGCGACATAGATGTCGTTAGGGATATCTAACCCAGCTGGGATCTTGTCAAAATTCATATGTATTTCCTTTGGGTGAAATTCATCAGCGGTCACAACAACCTAATTATAAGGCTTTGAGTGTTTCAACACCAGAAGCAGAGCCTACAAACAAGCAATCAGCGGGTCGAATAGCAAACAGTCCGTTAGTGACGACTCCCGTAATGTTATTGATAAGCGCTTCTAGCTTACAAGGTTCCATGATTTTTAAATTATGGGTATCCAGAATGTAATTTCCATTGTCGGTCACAAAACCTTCTCGATAAACGGGATCTCCACCAAGCTTAACAAGTTCTCTACCAACGTAACTTCTGGCCATTGGAATTACTTCAACGGGGAGTGGGAAAGCGCCTAATAAGTCAACTTGTTTAGACTGGTCAACAATACATAAGAATTGCTTAGCGACGGCCGCTACAATTTTTTCACGTGTTAAGGCACCACCACCGCCTTTAATTAACTCCAAGCGCTCATTTGTTTCATCTGCCCCATCGACATAAAACTCCATTTCATCAATGGAGCCTAAATCATAAACGTTGATGTCATGGCTTCTTAAGCGATCAGCTGTGGCTTCTGAGCTAGCAACAGCACCATCAAAAAGGTGTTTTATTTCTGCCAAATGGTCAATAAAATAGTTTGCAGTAGAGCCGGTACCCACGCCAATAATACTATCGCTATATAATTTAGGTTTAATATAATTGACTGCGGCTTTTGCAACAGCGCTTTTTAACTGATCTTGATTCATAGAAGCTCCAAATAAACGGACATAAACAGTGTTTTAATAATACATATTATAAGCGCCGAATCATCAACAGAAAAGCGATTTAGGTTCTCGTGTGTAACAAGTATTTTCTGTAGACTGACGAGTTAAAATTTATTTAGCACAGTATTCAAGAAGATTACTTTTGTTTGGCTTAAGGCCGGGGTTCAAGGGATAAGTAAATGACAATAAATCGATACATAAAAAAAATACTTGATGCACGCGTTTATGATGTCGCGATTGAGTCCCCGCTAACGGAAGCGCCTATTTTATCTAAACGTTTTGAAAATAAAATTTCTCTGAAGCGTGAAGATTTACAGCCTATTTTTTCTTTTAAATTGAGAGGGGCATATAATCGCGCTCGGCTTTTAAGTGATGATGAAAAAGCGGCTGGAGTTATTGCCGCATCAGCGGGTAATCATGCGCAAGGTTTAGCGTTAGCGGCCCAAAAACTGGGTATTAAAGCAACAATTGTAATGCCTAAAACCACGCCTGAAATAAAAGTGAATTCAGTAAAAGCAAAAGGGGCGAAGGTTATTTTGCATGGAGACGCCTTTGATGAGGCTGCTGTTTATGCTCAAGAATTAGTTAAAGAAAAAGGTTTTGTTTATATTCCACCTTATGATGATGAGGATGTAATCGCTGGTCAGGGAACGGTCGCAATGGAAATACTAAAACAGCATACGTCACCTATTCATGCGGTGTTTATTCCTGTTGGCGGTGGCGGGCTGATTGCAGGTATGGCTGTTTACATCAAGTATCTTCGCCCTGAAACAAAAGTCATTGGTGTAGAGCCTGAAGATGCTGCGTGCTTAAAAGCTGCTTTAGCAACGGGGCGAAGAGAGATTCTTGATGAAGTGGGTATTTTTGCAGAGGGTGTCGCGGTTAAACAAATTGGCGCCTTTCCATTTGAAGTCGCACAGCAATGCGTTGATGAAGTGATTACTGTCAGTACTGATGAAATTTGTGCGAGTATTAAAGATATTTTCGACGATACACGTGCCATTTCTGAACCTGCTGGTGCGGTAGGGCTGGCCGGTTTAAAAAAATATGCCGAACGAGAGCAACTACAAAATAAAAATCTAATTACTGTAGTGAGTGGTGCTAACGTAAATTTTGACAGGCTACGTTATATTTCAGAACGCACTGAAATTGGAGAGCAGCGAGAAGCTATTTTGGCAGTCACCTTGTCAGAAGAGCCAGGTAGTTATAAAAAGTTTATTCAAGCGTTACATAAAAGAAGCGTGACAGAGTTCAACTATCGTTATGCAGAAGGGTGTGATGCGCAGATTTTTGTCGGTGTGCAAATCTCCGCTGGTGGTGAAGGGCGCGCTCAAATTCTTACTGAATTAAGAGATCAGGGCTACATTGTTCACGATTTGACAGACAATGAAATAGCTAAAAATCATATTCGCCATATGGTTGGAGGGCGTTCCGCTGGAGTAGGTGATGAGCAAGTTTACCGTTTTGAATTTCCTGAACGTCCAGGTGCATTAATGAAATTTTTGAATTCTCTTGGTGCAAAATGGAATATATCTATGTTTCATTATCGAAATCACGGTTCTGCCTATAGTCGAGTGCTGATGGGTGTTCAGGCAGGCAGAGAAGAAACAAGTACTTTTAAAGAGATGCTTAATAAGGTGGGATTTCGTTATTGGGATGAAACTGAAAACGTAGCGTACCAATTATTTTTGAGAGAAAAGTAACGTTTTCATACCAAAAATGCTAAGTTCCCATTAAAATCTGTGACTTAATTCTGACTTTTAATGGAAATAATTGAAAACTGTGCTATTTTTTTGATTAGTATAGAATTTTCTTGAGGAATGTATGAAACGCAAACCTGATGCAATGATTGCCCTCGTTGCTATTTTCTTTATAGGCTTAATTATAAGTGGTTTTTCATCGATGGCACCCAGTGCTAAGAAAAACTCTACGATGCCGCCGCAATCAATTGAAGTTTCAACTATTCGATATTAGTGAGTAATGTCGTTTAGTCTTAAATTACTTTGAGTAATAGCTTCTTTGGTCTGTGACAATAGAAAATAGCGGAATATCCCAAGGCTCAGTAAGTAGTTGTGCTTGTTTTTGTAACTCATGCGCTAAACCAATAAGTTTTGGTGAGTTTCTAAGCGTATTTCTTTTGAACTCAAAAGCCCTATCATAATATCCACCACCCATCCCCATCCTGTTTCCGTACGTGTCAAATGCCACTAATGGAAGTAAAACAAGAGATAAACGATTCGCAGGCATGCAGGCCGTGTTTCTAAAGTCTGGTTCAAAAATTCCAAAATGATTTTTTTTAAGTTTCGTCGTTGAAGTAATCGGACAAAATACCATATGGTTTTTTTTTAAGGGATGTAAGACAGGCAGGTAGAGCTTTTTTTTTCGTTTCAGATATTTCGGAATAAATTTTTTCAGGCATATTTCACCATCATTACCTAAATATAGGGCAATATGTTTGGCTCTGAGCAAAATGAAGCTTCGTTCTAGGTTTTTATAAAGCCAGGTGTTTGCATTCTTTTGCTTTTTTGGACTTAATGCGCGACGTTGTGCTCTGATTTTTGCACGAAGCGTCTTCTTCTTATTTGATGAAATCAATGACTTCTTTGTAAGCACGTCCATTAGATTGATCTATGTTCTAAATATCTAGCTTAAGAAAATTATAGGAGGTGCGTCCCAAAATGCCGTGATTGAATTAGGCCTTGAACCCGAAGTTCAAGGGGGTGATCGTTGTAAATAAATTAGGCTTTCCCGTCAAGGATAAATCCAAGGGGACTTGCACACATTACTTGAAACAATTACCAAAGTGTGATTATCGGCTCGAGGTCATATCCAGCTCACCAACACTTCAGGACGCACACCCATAGTATAAAAAAAATCGAGTTAAAACAGAAGTATTTACGAAAAAAAACACAATAAACACAAGGTGATACAAAAGTAGATGATTGCTGTCCCGGATATAGGCCTAGCGAATCAGGTTTAGGGCTGTTCTTTAAGTGCAAAGTCTAACTTGTCGCTTAATGCTAATAATATTTTTTCATCGGCTACTTGGTCGCTGTCTTTTTCAAGTAATTCATATGTCATGTTTAGTGCTGCCATCACCGCAATACGCTCAGTGCCATGAACTTTTCCTGAGGATCTGATTTCTCGCATTTTGGTATCTAAGTGATTTGCTGCACCTTCTAACGCTATTCTTTTGTCGATAGGGCAGGCAACTAAGTAATCTTTTTCAAGTATTCTTACTTCAAGCGTATTGGCATCAGGCATTAACTTTGCTCCAGAGATTTTAAGCGACTGATCATTGACTCTATCTTATTTTTGGCTAAGTCGTTTTTTTGGATAAGTTTAATGCGTTCGCCATTCCACTCATCTTGCTGTGTTTTTAAAGCAGTATTGTCAGATTCGAGTTTCTGACAATACACAAGTAATTTTTCTACTTTGTCAGAAAATAGCTTTAATTGAGATGCTTCCATTTTAGATTCCTAGAATATTTTAAGCACAATCTTTTCTTGTACGCACTTATTATATACCAAAACTATAAATTGGCATGGCTTATGGGTCAATAGCATCGTGACTTATAGGGGCTCCTCCTAGTACAATTTGATGAATCTTTACGCTCTTTTTCATTTTTATGGGATTTTACATGACAGATACACTTCCTCCGACTGAATTACCACTAGATTCAGACTTTGACTGGCTTGCAAATGTGTATACACGGCATGGTGCAATTAATCATCCGAGTGAGCTTCATGGTCTTGTAATGGGAGAAATTACAGGGTGCTTAAAGCGAACACCAAGCGATTGGCTTACGCTTGTCTTAGAACATATGGGCGTTGATGACTTGAATACAGAGTCGCAAGCGAATGTGAGGGAAGATCTGATTGCGTTTTATCATCAAACGATTGATACCATTGAGCAAGACTCGAGTAGTTTTAACCCATTACTGCCAGATGATGACTATGTGCTCACGGAGCGAATTGACTCTCTTTCTATTTGGGTGAGAGGTTTTCTGGAAGGGCTTTCTGTTGCCGCGAGCGAAAAACTTGCCGGGCTAGATAAAGAATTGCAGGAAATTATCAGAGACTTAGTCGAAATTTGTAATATTGATTCTCGCGTTGAAGCAGGAGAGGCCGGAGAAAAAGAATTTTTTGAGATTTATGAGTATGTGCGAGTATGTGTATTAAATTTATATGCTGAATTTAATACACCTGAGGTCGATAAAGAGGCAAAGGATGCAAAAGGGGTGCCTAGCTCGACTACTCTGCATTAAGTTTACGACTGACTCATTAATCACATTTTTTAACGATAACAACAGTATCAAATGCCATGACTAAAAAAGAATTTGCACGCAGAAGACGATATTTAGCGGAACAGATGGGGGAAGGTACGATTGCAATCATACCTTCTGCTTCGGTTAAAAGTCGAAATCGTGATGTCGACCATCACTTTAGGCAAGATAGTGACTTCTATTATTTGTCGGGCTTTAATGAGCCAGATGCGGTTTTAGTGATCATTCCCGGTCGGGAACATGGCGAAGCGATTTTATTTTGCCGTGAACGTGACCCAAGTAAAGAAATGTGGGATGGGTTTATTGCAGGGCCGGATCGCGTGACTGATATTTTAGGTGTCGATGATGCCTTTCCCATTTCAGACATCGATGACATTTTACCCGGAATGATTGAAGGTACGAATAAAGTTTATTATTCTATTGGGCTCAATGCGCAGTTTGATGCGCAAGTCATGGAATGGGTTAACGTTATTCGTAGTAAAGTGCGCAGCGGTGCACACCCACCAGGTGAGTTTGTTGCGCTAGAGCACGCACTTCATGAACTGCGTTTATTCAAAAGTACCGCTGAAATAAAAATCATGGGGCAGGCGGCTGAATTATCTGCGCAAGGACACATCAAAGCGATGCAGCAGTGTCGTGAAGGTTTGTTTGAATATCACCTTGAATCGACTATTATTCATTCTTTTATGAATGCAGGCTCCCGATTTGTTGCGTACTCTTCAATTGTGGGTGGCGGAGATAATGGGTGTACATTGCATTACATCGATAATCACTCAGTACTCAAAAATGGTGATTTAGTATTGATTGATGCTGGGTGTGAATTAGATTGTTATGCCTCAGATATTACCCGTACTTTTCCGGTTAGCGGTAAGTTTAGCCCTGAGCAAGCGCTATTATATCAAATTGTTCTGGATGCCCAATTGGCAGCTATCGAAGCGGTTAAACCAGGCAATCACTGGAATCACCCTCATGAAGCTGCCGTGGCCGTTATTACGAAGGGCTTGATTGATTTAGGTATATTGAATGGCCCGCTTGAAGATGCGATTGAGAGCGAAGCTTATAAGCCGTTTTATATGCATCGCACCGGGCATTGGTTAGGTTTGGATGTACATGATGTAGGTGAATATAAAGTCGGCGGAGAATGGCGCTTATTAGAGCCTGGTATGGTGCTAACGGTCGAACCTGGTATTTATATCTCGCCTTCATGTACAGATGTCGATAAGAAATGGCGAGGAATAGGCATTCGAATAGAAGATGATATCGCCGTAACAAAAACGTCACATAAGGTTTTATCAAAATCTGCGCCTAAGACGATCGAAGACATTGAGGCAGTGATGGCTCAGGAAGTTAGTGGGAGTTCTGTGTAGTGATGCAACCGCTAGCAACACTCAATGATAACCAAGAGTTTGATGTCGTGATTGTTGGGGCTGGTATGGTGGGTGCTAGCACAGCGCTTGGTATTTCAGATATAGGTTTAAGTGTGTTGCTCATCGATTCATTTGCCTTTAACAATACTGGGCTAAGTTACACCCCTAGTTATGATGCGCGTTCTACCGCTATTTCATGGGGTAGCCGAGAAATTCTAAACCAATTAGATGTTTGGTCAATCGTTTCAGAGCATGCAAGCCCGATATCGCATGTACATGTTTCCGAAAAAGGACGTTTCGGTGTTACCAGAATGTCTGCAGAAGAATTAAAGTTTGATGCCTTGGGTTACGTTGTACCGAATCAATGGTTAGGGCAATGTTTATTGCAGAAATTCGAAGATAAACAGATACCTTTGTGCGGGCCGGCAAAAGTAACAAGCATTACTGCAGAGAATGACTATCAGCAAGTGTGTATCGAAAGCACTGATAGCTCGCCCGCTATTAAAAAAAGTATTCATGCCCGCTTAGTTATTATTGCCGATGGCACGAACTCATCGACAGCTGAACTTTTAGGTATCGAGACTGACGTTGAAGCCTATGGTCAGCATGCTGTGATTACTAATATTACGACCGAGTTACCGAATGAAGGTGTGGCATATGAGCGTTTTACCAAGCAAGGTCCCCTTGCGCTGTTACCGCTAACCGCAACCACCAGTGCATTAGTTTGGACGCACGATAGTCATAGTTTTCAAGCTTTTATGGATATGGATGATAAGGCATTTTGTAAAGCCCTCCAGGCAGCATTTGGTGAGCGTTTGGGCGCAATAGCGCGTTGCGGTACCCGCAACGCTTACCCACTTCGACTCGTACGTGCGAGAGAACAATTTAGACCCGGTGTCGTGTTACTCGGTAATGCGGCCCATAGTTTGCACCCAGTTGCCGGGCAGGGTTTTAATTTAGCGTTAAGAGGGGTAGCAAGCTGCTTAGAAATGCTAAAACAGGCAGCGCAAACTCAGGGTGATATTGGCGAAATTAGCCGTCTAAAAAGCTTTAATGAAGGGCTTGAGAGTGATCAAGCTAAAACTATTATTTTTAGCGATCAAGTTGTGAAATTATTTGGTCACCGTTCTTCGCTGTTGGGTATGGTACGTGATGCTGGGTTAGTCGCTTTAGACAATGTTCCCATGCTGAAATCTCTTTTTGCTAGTCAAGCAATGGGCATGGCTGGAAAAAAAGCGCGTTTCTGATCAAGCTTTAACGTTATTAATATTAAGTGTTAAGCATTAAACTAAGTGGTGAAAGTTGAAATGACTCAGTCTGATTCTAAAAATATTCATTATGTCGATGTGGCCATTATAGGGGCCGGTATGGTGGGTGCTGCTTTGGCTTTATCGTTAAAGGAAACCTCGCTATCTGTTGCATTGATAGATGGCCAGATAAAAGAGCAACTGCAGGCTGCAACAAATCTATCCGACTCAGTTGAGCATTTCAAACCGCGTGTTAGCGCACTAACGCTCGCTTCTCAAAATTTACTCGCCGATATCGGTGCGTGGGGAGGTATTCGTCCACAACAGATTATGCCCTATCAAAAAATGAGTGTCTGGGACCAGCTAGGCTCAGCGGAAATAAATTTTGATGCGGCCGAGCTATATTGTGATGCGCTAGGATTTATCGTCGAAAATCAAACATTGGTCTCTTCTTTACATCATAGTATTCGCGATCAAGCGAATTTAATGACACATTACGGGTGTCGTTTAGACAATATTAAATCTAGTACTAATAGTGCCAGTGCCCATGTACTAAGCCTGAATAATGGGCAGAAAATTCATTGTAATTTATTGGTGGCTGCAGATGGTGCGAATTCAAAAGTAAGAAATATCCTAGGTATGGCAACTCGAGAATGGGACTATCAGCACCATGCAATTGTTGCAACGGTGAAAACTGAAAAACCACATGGGAGTGTTGCAAGGCAACGTTTTAGTGAGTCAGGTCCGCTAGCATTTTTACCCTTGCAAGATAAAAATGCATCTGAAAAATTTTGTTCTATTGTTTGGTCAGTGCAGTCTGATCAGGCTGAAAAACTGATGGCACAAAGTGATGAACAGTTTAAGCAAAACCTAGAGATAGAACTTGAGTCACGTTTAGGTAAGCTGGAGCAGGTATCCACACGTTATAGTTATCCTTTGCGACAGCGACATGCAAAGTCTTATATCCGTCCTGGCGTGGTGTTAATCGGTGATGCGGCTCACACCATTCACCCATTAGCGGGGCAAGGTGTTAATTTAGGTTTTAAGGATGTAAACGCATTAAGTCGAATAATTTTAAAAGCAGATCAAGATGAGGTGCCAATCAATCATCAAAGCCTACTGAATCGTTATAATCGTGAACGACAAGGGGATAATTTAATTATGATGGGTGTGATGGAAGGCTTTAAGCGGATGTTTGAACAACAAGACCCACTTATTAGATGGCTTCGAAATACAGGGCTTAACTGGGTAGATAAACAAGGCTTTTTGAAAAAACAAATCGTGCAACGGGCGATGGGCTTAGGCGGCTAAGACTGCTGAAGTGCTTCGCTTATTTTGCAGGCTCGAACCTTAATGACTATTTTGGCATTAGATTCTGATGCAGCCAGTAGTTTCTTCTACTTAAGCGTCGGCAAAGTAGACGTCTAATAAATTATTTCGACAAGGCTAAGTTGGGACGTTTTAATCCCTTGCTTTTGGAATCACAATTAAACGCGATACCCTTTGACAGTATGTAACGTTATGGCGAAAGTGCCGCGTTATAATTAAGGAGGTCTACTTTGAAGGTTTTTCTTAGAGATTGGCGAGTTAGTACAAGTAAGGCCTGATGAGCATTCATCGAGCCTTACTTGTATTTAAGACAACTTATACTGTGTCTGTTTCTTCTGCGTAGATCGTTTGTAAACCTTGCTTCTCTCTTTCGAGATCACCATAAATAGCCACTATGAGTGAAATACCCATCAGCACCATTACCAAGCTAAACGGCAGTGCACCGATAACCATGGCGGTTTGGATCGCACTTAATCCGCCAGCAATGATTAACCCTCCGACAACTAGTGAAAGTGCCGCTCCCCAGAATAGAATATGGGGGCGAGCTTTAGGCCCTTCATCTCCACCTGCGTTAATGGTGTTAATAATTAGCACAGCACTGTCTGCAGACGTTATGAGATAGGTTAGCAATAAAACAACTATCACCAGCGACATGAGGTAGGCTGCGTTATCACCTAACATGACGCCTAGCATCGCAAATAGCTGATCAGCCTGGCCAGCACTTGCAATAGCACCACCTGCAACGCCGGTAAGCTCAAGGTCAATCGCAGTACCCCCCACTAATGCGAACCACACAAAACACATAACGGCAGGGATAACCATCGCGCCAAGTACGTACTCGCGAATGGTACGACCCTTAGATATACGGGCTAAGAAAACACCAACGAATGGCGCAAATGCAATCCACCAAGCCCAATAGAACACCGTCCAAGCTCCCTGCCAGCTAGCTAATGCATCACCAGTTTCAGTACCATCTTTTGTCCAAACGGTGAACATATTCCCTGGTATAGATGCTAAATAATCCCAGATTCCTAAAAACAAGCTGTTAAGGCCAAAGAAGGTAGAACCAAAAATAAGAAAGAAGATAAGAACAAAAAAGCTCAGTACCATATTGATATTCGATAACCATTTGATACCTTTACCCACACCAGAAAGTGCAGATAACGTTGACCCACCCATAATGATGATTAAGGCGAAGATAATGCCTGCCGTTGACGAAGACCTATTGCCCTCAGCATCTATAGCGTGCAACCAGTCACCAAAACCGATCGCAGACAAACCAGAAATAAACTGCTCGACACCAAAGCCTAATGTCTGTGAAATACCTAGTACAGTTGCGACAACAGCAACCACATCAATGGTGTGTCCAATCGGACCAGAAAGTTTTTTGCCAAAGATTGGCGCTAGCGCGGAACGAATTGTTAATGGCAGTCCTCGGCGATAAGAATAAAACCCTAAGGATAAGCCAACTATTGCATAAGCAGCCCAAGCGGCTAGACCCCAATGGGTAAATGACCAAATATAGGCATCGCGAACGTTACCGACAGTACTGCCATCGGTCAGTCCCATGATCGTACTGGGGTTCTTAGCAAAGTGATACATAGGTTCTGCTGTTGCAAATGTCAGCATGCCGATACCGATACCGGCACCAAACATCATTGAAAACCAAGAGAAATTCGAAAACTCGGGTCTATCATCATCGCGCCCCAAGCGGAGTTGGCCGACTTTTGGCCAAAGCGCTAATGCGAAACAAAGCACCACGAAAAATGCCATGACAAAAACATACCAATAGTTGAAACTTGCCAGAATGAAGGTGTTCATTTGCCCTAGTACAGAGGCTGAATTTTCAGGGAAGGCTATTGCCCATAAAATTAAAGCCCCAACTAATATTTTTGCAGTGATCGTGACATCTTTACTGAAACCTCGGTAGAAACCCGACTGTGAAACACGGATAAGTAGGTTAGTAATAGGTGGTTTAATGAGCATATATCCTCTTTTTGCTATGAATAAGCGACATACTATACACAAATGGAAAAATTAATGTTTGAGCGTTGGCTAAAATTTAAACAATAATATGCGCGCTAGGCCTTGGTATACCTGCTTCAAATTAATCTTATACAGATTTACGAGTATTGAAAGGTGACGCTTTTGCGGTGTTTTTTTTGTATTTCTGGCGGGTTTAATCGTATCGTTTTGGGCCGGTTAACCATTAGTTTTGGGTGGAACCAAACGGACAAAGCGAACCCTTTACCAAATAAAGTTTAACAAAGGGCTTTGAGAAAAACGTTTATTATCAATCATTAACGCGACGTTGTAAAAGGTATAAACAAGAGAGGCAAAAAGTAT
Source organism: Oleiphilaceae bacterium (assembly GCA_047628385.1). Lineage (GTDB taxonomy): Bacteria > Pseudomonadota > Gammaproteobacteria > Pseudomonadales > Oleiphilaceae > PZPK01. Next base: position 7,074 of record JBLHVH010000004.1, on the reverse strand, counting down.
GGTTTTAAATTTTACGGCCTTAATTCTGTTTAATTACCCGTGTAATTTGCGGCGAGGTATTGACCTTCCAATGAGAGAAAAATATATAATATTTGTTTTTCTTGGTTTTTTATTTTTTTATTTTTAAATATAACGACCCACTCCTTTTTGCCGCTAAATTCTTTTTGTTCAGACTTATGAACTGATATTGATTTCCAAGAACTGTCGATGGTTTTTCTTTCAACCATTTTGGTGACACTTTCCGTCGCGGTTTTTTCAGCTTCTGCCTTCGTCGCTGGCGTATGTGATTGGCCATGCCCGTGATTGTGTCCTGAACCCGCAAAAACTGTTGTTGTTAGTAGTAAGAATAGTGAAAGTGTAATATTAATAAAGTGAGTCATATTTTTCCTGATCTGTTTAGTTAATTGAGTCGTGTTGAGGTTATTTATTATAAGAGCGGTTTTAACCATGCCCATGGCGGGTGAATACGCTGCTAACAGCCTTAGACTTGAGCTAGCAACTAGTATTAACCGTATTTTTTGTATGACTTGTCTCCTATAGTGAATCGATGCTTTGATGTCTGGTTTCAGGTTTTAGCGCGGTGTTTTCGCTGATTGTGAGTTTAGCCTTGTTTAACAGCTGATATTCACCGCTGATTTTTAACGAAACTGTGACCGGCGAGCGGCTGCTGTTCTTCCAATACCAGCCATGGGTACCCGCGAATGAAGATGTGAGTGATCCACTAGAATTATTTGCTGTACTCTTTTTAAAGCTTTTAAAATAACCCGAGGCATCACCCGTCGCCTCACCATGGAAATCAAAGAAGAGCACTTCGCCTTCTGTTTGCCAAGCATAGTTAAACGTCGCGCCTTTGATAAGCAGCAGTTTGTATTCCTTGTCAGCTCTACCAGGAATTACAACCTCAATCGAATCTTGCCATTGGCTTGAATCTCGACCTTTAAGCTGAGTTATTGGACTGTTGCGATGATTGTCTATTTGCTCCGATGCTTCCGGCGTGATATCCAGTTCTTCTGCATTAACCGTATGTTCATAACCATGCATTTGCATGAGGAAAAGAAAAATCCCCATTGAGATTAGTGCGTAATTTGCCACTAGGCTAAAGGCTTTAAAACTTTGTGTTTTTCGCCAGCTTTTAACCAGCAACAACATGATGCAAAGTGCACTGATTTGTCCGATCTCGATACCTATATTAAAAGAGATAATATTGAAAAGCAGATCATCTTCACTTAATGGCAATTCTTGTAAGCGCGTAGACAAACCAAAGCCATGAATCAGTCCCAATCCTATAATCATTAGCATCATGTTGGGCGGGTTCACGCTCAGGTATTTGCGAAAACCATCGATATTAGCAAAGGCGATATAACATACACTTAGCGCAACCACTGCATCTATAAGGAAGTAGTTAAGTTGAATGGCATTAAACGTGGCGTAGATCAGCGTGACACTGTGCCCTAGCGTAAACGCCGTGACATACTTCGCAATATCACGGAATGAGGTCAAGAAAAATATAATCCCGAACACAAATGCTAAGTGATCATAGCCTGATAGCATATGTGTGGCACCTAGCCACATATACTGTAAATTGCCCCCATCAATAATTCCTTTTTTTTCCTCTTCTGACATGCCATGTGCAAAGGCCAAGTTTGTTAAGACCGCAAATAGAAATAGCCCTATGATTAGTAAAAATAGATATCGTGATGCCGGGCTGAAATGATTTTGTTCCTTTAATAGCGTTTGATTAATACCCATCACAGCTGGCCTCCTTTTTCAGTTTCAGTTTCAGTTTCAGTTTCAATTCTAAGGCCTTCAGGATGGCTAAATGTAAAGCCAGAAATCGGGTTTATGATGTGTAATAAATTCGCTATTTGTTGTTGAGCGTTGATAGGCGCAATAACTGTGAGCACTTTCATGCGTTCTTCTCCGTGATGAAATGTTTTTAAACACGACCGGTACCGGCTTTCAGCAGCAACACTGCCGACCATGATTTTTTGATATTAGTGCACCCTAAATTGAATTAGATTGAGTGCCTAGAAGACGGATAAAAACAACTTAAAGCGGAGGCGCGCGAAGCTGAGGGGAAATGTAATGTCGCCATGGGTGCTTGATATTGCTATGAATACGAGGGAAGTCAGTTCGACATACTACGAGTAATATCCATATTAGCGCCATTACTTGTAAGGCAATCATGGTGATTTTGCTTAAGACTTGGTTCACTAAACAATCAGGGCAGGCATTGATCTCAGATGTTACGTCAGCATGATGACCTTCATGGGAAGAATCAGTCGTCAGGTGAACTAATTTTAGGTATGAATGATCATTTAGGTCATCGATAGAGTGATGATTTTGTAGCGGATCATGCTCAATGTTATGGACGTGCAGCGTGACGCCCTGAGCGTTCAACATCAGCAGTGAAAGTAATATTGACCAGACAGCTAATAGTCTTTTGTTGGTTTTACGAAAGGAGTGCATTGAGCCAGTTTACCAACTTAAATAATCAAAAGTAAATATCGAATAATTCTAAAACTCTTTTTCTATCACAACAAGGCAATTACAAGGGTAGTCTTGTGCGTCAGGGCTTGTTCCAACGCCACTTTTTTGAACATGGACGGCTAGGAAGTGCTGCTACCAGGGAATGCTTTTATGATCCCAATCCTGAAAGCTCAGCTCTCCATCAGGCGCAGATACTTGCAGCAATTGATGAAGACGTTGCGCAACAAATTCTACAGTAAACAGTTTGTGTTCAGGCACACCTGCCTGAAAAGGCTTAGATAAATTTGTATCGGTAGTGCCCGGATGAAAAGATGTGAGTTTGGTTTTGGGGAAGCGTCGTTGGTATTCAATCGCGAGAGTTTTCAGGAGCATGTTTAAGGCCGCTTTAGATGCCCTATAGCTATACCAGCCGCCAAGTCGGTTGTCTTCAATACTACCAACTCTGGCAGATAGCACGGCGATATTAGTCTGATTCTTTTTACTGAGTAGTTCGGTGAAACCTTTCAGCCATTGCATTGGCAGGAATGTGTTGATGTTAAATACTTCGTGCAGAGAGTCTGGCGTAAGTGATGCAATGCGTTTTTCTGGCTTAATCCCGCTATGCGTATTATGTAGAATACCTGTTGCGATCACGATATATCTCACTGAAAAAATTGAGCTTTGTAAGTGTGCACAAATTCGAGTAATTGACTCTTCAGTAGAGTCACTTTTGAGCCAGGTAGTATTTGTGTTATTTAAATTTCGTTCAGCATGGAGGTCGCGGCTAATGGCAAACACATGGTCGATTTGTTCATCTTTCTCAAAGCATTTCATGGTTGCATAGCCAATTCCACCATTAGCCCCTACCACAATCGCTGCAGTTTTAGTTTTGTTCATAGTAAGTGATCTCCATTTTTATGTCCGAGTCGCTGCTATAAAGAGTAAGTTTTTCTAAACAAATTTACATTTTTTCGCAGGCCTGTATATCTAGTTCTCAGTGGTCTTTTTGGTATCTTTAGCGTTATTACGTCAGGGACCTTATTTGGGTTTAAGGTAATGCTGCACAATTAGTGTTTGTTTTCTGTTTGATACATTAGCTGCAAAGTTTCAATCGCTTTTACTGATATTTGTCGGGCTCTTTCTGTTGATATTGAAAGTGTTTCACCTATTTCCTTTAGCGTGTAGGTGCGATTAATGCCAATCCCAAAGCGCATTCTGACTATTTGAAGTGTTCGCTTATCTAGGTGAGATAATGCAGTGTCGAGCAAGTCCTTATATTTAAGAAAGTGTGTTTGGAAATCTTGTTTTGTCCTATCCATCTGAGGATGAAGCTCAGGACAACTAGGCAACATATGGTAACTTTCACTATCAGCAGTGGGCTGTATATTGAGTGCGATATGCGCTGACTTCTTCTCTATCGTACTCGGTAAACTCTGCTCGAACTCGAAGCTGCGGGGTGGTCTTGATAAAGATTGTTCTAGTCGTGCTCTTGTTTGGTCCACAACGGCTTTGTCACGCATTAAGGTGTTTGGTTTGCGTACAGTACTCGAGTGTTGCTCGATAGCGAAGTGAATAGTTTGGCTTATTGGTCTATAAGCGTAGGTTGAAAAAAGGAAGCCCTTTTTAGGGTTGAAGCGTTCTATGGCTTTGATGAGCCCAAGACTACCTTCTTGAATTAAGTCTTCGTAGGGGAGACCCAAATAGCGAAACCGTTTGGCGATACTCAAAACAAGGCGCAAGTTTGCGCTTACTAAACGGTTACGTTGCTGTAAATAGCGACTAAATTGCTTAGTGGTCACTTTCTTTAAATGAGTGTCGTCGTTTGAGGCGTTTGTATAATCCCTTGATGTCATTATTTTTTTAATGGCACTCATTACTAGGTGCCTTGGCGCAGGCCACTCTGAAAGCTTTCGTTGGAGTCGGCGATGTCTTTTTTGAAGTCTTGTGATGTCCCCAATATGATGCAGTATTTCTAGTTCGTCGATTAAGCTAAGTAATTCTAAATAAACTGTATCTTCTTCAGGAGTGCTTGTTTTTGCATTACGTTCGGTTTCATAACTAATGTTTTCAACAAGTTCTTTCAATAGTGAGAGTAGGTAAGGGGTCTCGGTAAATAATATTAACTGACATAGGGCAGAGGATTGCATAATTTTATATGCATTTAATTCTTCATCAATGGCCATGCGAGGTAGCATTTTATGCTCAGTAAAACTATTTAGGTCTTGGTTCGACGTGGCAGAAGAAACGGCTTCATAAGTTGAATTCATACGCGGTACCAAAGTTCATGTTAGTAGATAATGTATACTCATTAAATTGGAAATCAGATCACCCTTTTAATATGTTTTCTCTCTCTTATGGCTGGAACTCTTGCATCGCGCAGGAATTTTACCGAAGTCTGTGAGCTGGAAAGTAGGTCTTTTATCCTTATTTCTAAGGAACTTTACTGCTTTTTATTCGATTCTTATTATATCAGCAATAGTTTTGTGACCCATGGTCATAAAACTATTGCTGATTATCGTATACTCACTAAACTAATGACGCTTAGGGTATATTTTTTAAATATTTAACGTTGGTTATGCTTTAAGGACGTTCTTCTTATTGCAGCTAAAGTTTCTTTAGTGCACTTACATACTATTTACTTTTCATCAATTACTGCGAGGCAGAATGAACCGATCTCTTATACTCTCAATTTCTTTAGCCGTTTTGGCATTAGTCTGGATTCTATCCGGTTCACTTTTTAGTAATACTGCAGATGAGAATACGCCAAGCCAACAAGCGCCTGAGGTAGATGAAAATGGTAATTCGAACCCTCGTTTCAAAGTAAAAGTAGAGGCTATTGAGGCGGTATTAATGCTCGATCGAATCGACTTGCAAGGTGGAATTGAGTCGGTGAGAGAAATTGAAGTTCGCGCTGAAACGGATGGCGTTGTAACCACGCTTAACACCAAAAAAGGTGAGCAGATTACTAAAGGTCAACAAATTCTGGTACTCGCTACGAATGATCGTCAAGCAAGACTAGAGCGTGCAAAAGCAGAGCTAAAGGTTCGCCAAGCTGATTTGAAGTCAAGTTTAAGCTTAAAAGCAAAAAAATTGATCTCAGAAAATCAATACCTACAAAATGTCGCCAATGTGGTTTCAGCGGAAGCTGAAGTAAAAGAAAGGGAGATAGAAATACAGCGCACCACAATTACGGCTGCTTTCGATGGTGTGTTAGATGAATTACATGTAGAGCTTGGAGATTACGTTTCATCAGGTACCGCGTTAGCCACACTTGTAGATGATCAATATATTACGATCAGTGCAGAGGTACCACAGCAGCATATATCAAAGCTAAATAACGGGCAGAAGGTAAGTGCTGAATTGCTCAATGGCGCGATAATTGAAGGTGAAATCTTCTATATTTCGAGTTCGGCTGATACCAACACCCGTACTTTTCGTGTCGAAGCAAAAGCGTTTAATATGATGGGGATAAAGCGCTTTGGGCAAAGTGCGCGAGTGAGTATTTATCTGGGAGAGCAGTATGCGCATAAATTATCGCCTTCATTACTTGGTTTAGATAGCGATGGCTTATTAGAGATAAAAGGCGTCGATGAAGATCAACGAGTCATCACGAAAAAAGTTGATATTATTCGTAGCGAGAACGATGGTATTTGGTTGAGTGGGCTGCCTAAACAGTTTAATTTGATTACGATTGGCCAAGGCTTTGTTGCGGAGGGCGATGTGGTGAACACGGTTCTCAATACTCCTGCAGTGGATGATGCAGAGCATGGAGCAGCTTTATAATGAACCGTTCTGAATCAGGTCGCCCTTCTAACCCAATCGATTGGGCAATTCAGCGCCGAAGAGCCGTTTTATTATTCTTGGTTTTTTTGTTTTTTAGTGGTGTTGCCGCCTATAACGCAATTCCGAAGGAAGCTGAACCCGATATTGCGATTCCGATTATTTATGTATCTATATCGCATGAAGGGATTTCACCCGAAGATGCGGAACGTCTTCTAGTTAGGCCAATGGAAAAGGAGTTGAAAGCCATTGAAGGCGTGAAAGAAATGAGCTCAGTCGCGTCTGAAGGACATGCCTCTGTAACGCTTGAATTCGATGCTGGTTTTGATAGTGATTCGGCACTGGATGATGTGCGAGAAAAAGTTGATCGAGCAAAAGTTAAGCTTCCAGCTGATAGCGATGAGCCTGAAGTAAATGAAGTAAACGTGTCGCTATTTCCCGTGCTGAGTATGGGGCTCGCAGGTCCAATTCCTGAACGACAATTACTGTATATTGCTAGAAATTTAAAAGACGATATCGAAGCCCTATCGGGTGTTCTTGAAGTAGATATTGGTGGTGATCGTGAAGAGGTACTTGAAGTCATCGTCGACCCACTAGTATTGGAAACTTACGATATAGATTTTGAAAACGTATTAGCCATTGTGAATCGTAACAATCAGTTAGTTGCTGCGGGAGCGATTGATAATGGGCATGGCCGTTTGGTTGTAAAAGTCCCAGGTGTAATAGAAAACCTTGACGACATTATGTCGCTTCCGGTGAAAGTTGTTGGCGATACCGTCGTCAGTTTTCGCGATGTTGCGACGGTGCGAAGAACCTTCAAAGACC
>JBLHVH010000003.1:0-46573 GCA_047628385.1 Oleiphilaceae bacterium | reverse complement strand
GTTCAGGTATATAAACAGGTGTTACCACTCGCGGCTTAAATGCATAACCTAAAGATAAGCGCCCCCCCATATCAATCAATTCCTTATCAACACTATTCATCATCATTAGCTCACCTCTGAGGATCACATTATTTGAATAATATTGCTTAAGACCTACGCCAAAACTAAACAGTGATTCACTCGATTTATGACCCGCATTATTCTCATAACCAAGATGACTGTAACCTAATACAAGAAAAGGACGTTTCTTACCCCTTGTTTTAAGGTGAAGCAGCGCACCACCATAGAAGCGTTTCGCGTCTAATTCGTCAGATGAGTTTTTAAAATCCGCCGTATAATCAGATAACCACGTTTCCATGGAAAAGTAATTATTCAAGGGAACTTCCAAGCCGACTGCTTTACTAATGAGGCTCTCTAAATCGCGATCTTGATCAAAAGAATAGATCTCTGCACCCAAATACACTTCAAGATACGTTTTGTCTTTTACCGCTGCAGAAACAGCCGTCGAAAGACTACTCGCGAACAAAACGAGTATTAGCATTTTTTTCATATTCGGCATACCTAATATTTAAGTCATTAATGAAATTATTTTTGTTATTATACGTGGCTGAAATAACGACTTAAAACCTTACGTATTCTCGTCTATTAAATTTTCACCCGCTTTGATTATTGTTATATTATCTCATAATTTTTATGTCGATTTAGTTTCATGTGTCGCCTTATGTGAAGTTACTTCACAATTTTAAACAATTCATGCATGCCATAACCCACCCTAAAAAAGTGTCTGTCACGAAAGAAGACTCATTAACAACTAATCGTCGTTCAATTTAAAAAATACCAGTCTAGTATGAATACTCTATTTTAAATCAGTATCTTTGTTTTATTAGTTAGTCGAGTGAGTGACATTTTATTCACTGAAATTATTTTAAATTAGGAATATTCAATGCGTACTATCAAATCTTACCAAGAACAAGTTCAAGATATTGTTGAAGTAGCAATCGTTGCAGTTGAAAAGCAATATAAAGTACTTGCTGAAGTTATCTTTTCTTACGCAGAGAAAATAGCTAACGTTGACGCTGTTAAAACTAAGCACAACAAGCTAACAGACCAGTCATACAGCAAGGCGCGTGAAGTTAACAAACTGATCGGCGAAAAAGCAGGTGAAGTCATTCTAAAGTTTGAAAAGCCACAAACAAAAACAGCTAAAGTAAAAGCAACTGCAAAAAAGACTGTTACAACCGCTAAAAAGAAAGCGACTACCGTTAAAACTGCAGCAGTTAAAGCATCAAAAAAAGTAGTAAAAGAAGTTGAAGCAGCAAGGGCTTAATTTCGATTCTTAATCTCAGGTATTAAGGCCTGTTCTTAATACCTGAGATTAGAAGGCTGACTAGGTTTATTCTTTAATCGGAATAAGTTTAGTCACTGCTTTCACCAAATATGGGTTCGTATCAGCCCTTCGACCTGTCATATATTTATCTAGCTTGCCATTTCCAATTAAAGCTAAGCAATACCTTCAAGCCACCCAGTGTAGATTTTTCTAATATAAGCTCGCCACGATAGTTAGCCGTAATATCACTAACCACCGCTAAACCAATACCCTGACCAGGCATCGCGGTATCTGCTCGTTCTCCGCGCTGAACAAGCTGTAATTTTTCATTCGCCGTCATCCCTGGACCATTGTCCTCAATAGCAAGCCATAAACCGGCAGCATTGCCTTTCGCAGAGATATTAATTTTCTGCTCGCCATACTTAAAGGCGTTATCAATAAGATTGCCTAGCAACTCCATCAAGTCACCTTCATCACCTCGAAAATTTGCTTCTTCTTCAATGTTAATCGCCACCAGCATCGATTTATCGACATACAATTTCTTTAACGCTGATACAATTTTTTCACACACAGGTTTGACTTGAATCGCTTTGTTAAAGGGTGCTGACGAACCTCCGACTGCACGATTTAACTGGTAGGATACGATTTGATTGATCCGTTGATTTTGTTCAGCGACCTCATTAATCAAAGTCTGTTCATCAAGACCCTTCTGCTTGGCATCACCATTTGCTCCTTCTAACACACTAGCAATAATAGCCACAGGATTCTTAATACTGTGTGCAAGATCTGCCAAAGTGTGTCGATATCGCTCTCGTTGATTGGCCTGATGCTGAATTAATTGATTAATACTATCGGTCATCACGGTCAACTCTTCGGGATATCGACCTTTCAGATTATCCGATTGGCCCTGCTGAACCGCGAATAAATCATCAATCACGCCGCGAATTGGACGTAGCCCCCAGCGCAGAATAACGAGTTGCAACACCATCAATAACAGCGCAATACCTCCCAACCACCACCATAAGGTGCGCCGATACTCAAAGAGCTGCTGATTGCTATTTGACCGGTTTTCAAACACCACAAATTGAAAAGGGAATATCTGTCCCGAACTCCCTTCCCATTCCACCGCGTACTGCAATACGAAATATTCATCCAGACCGATGTTAAGGGTAGAGAATTCCGACTGCCCCGTTGTTAACGCTTGGCCTTGCCAGATTGAGCCAATCAATTTATCCGACGCTGAGAGGGACTGCCACAGCACACCCGCTGTATCGAAACTTTCGCTGACGACAATCGCAAAGGTATCGGATGACAGCTGATTGAGCCGATCATCCGTCATTTGTTCCGGCAACCAAAGCGTCGATGTTTCGATTTCTGCCGCCGCAATTAATGCATAGGCTTGAAGCATCATCTGACGTTGCTGACCATTTACCAAGCTTGACGAATAGGCTTTATCCAGAGACCAAGCAAGCAAACCACACACTAAAGGAAGCAATAAAAGAGAGGCAACTATCAGGCGACTACGAATACTGTGTAGCGAGAAAATCTTCATCAATCACTCGTCTCTTTTTTCAAGTCAAAACGATAACCTTGACCGCGTATCGTTCTGATTGGATTCAGTTCACCTGAAGGATCAAGTTTCTTTCTTAAACGGCCAATAAAAACTTCGATCACATTACTGTCTCTATCGAAGTCCTGGTCATACAAATGCTCCGTTAGCTCTGTTTTCGACACCGGTTTATCGGAGCGATGAACCAAGTATTCCAAGGTATTATACTCGTAGGCGGTGAGCTCTATAGGCTGCCCACTGAGAGTGACTTGCTTTGCAGATAAGTCGATCGCGATATTGCCAAATACCAGCTCAGACGAAGCGTGTCCTCCAAAGCGTCTGAGCAAAGCCTTGACTCGAGCAAACAATTCTTCAAGATGAAAGGGTTTCACCAAGTAATCATCGGCACCCGCATCAAGCCCCTCGACTTTATCTTGCCAATTTCCTCTCGCAGTGAGTATTAAAATCGGGAACACTATTCCCGATTTTCGCCACCGTTTAATCACCTCAACGCCATTGATCTTAGGTAAGCCTAAATCCACAATCGCTAAATCGATAGGATACTCCAAGCCTTTATAAAGCCCTTCTTCTCCATCCTCGGCCTGTTCTATTTTATACGCCTGTTGCTCAAGGGCTTGGCAAAGCTGGCTGCGGAGTTTTTGCTCATCTTCTACGATTAGTAACTTCATCAATTCAGCTCAGTTTGACTAGCGATTGTTAAGAATATCGCCGGTGCGACTATCGACACTAACTTGCTTCACCCTGCCTTTCTTTGTTAACAACTTTACGCTGTAAAATCTGCCGCTAGGACTTTCTAAGAGCTTAGCCTTCAGCACTTTTCCACCAAAGTTGTCTTTCACCACGGCAATGGCTTGCTGCTTGCTAATAATATTTTTTGGCGCAGCGGCCAGACCATGGGGACATAATATAAATAGGGTTAACAGGATACTTGTCATTACTTTTTTAATAGTCATATTCGTACTCATACCCTGTTCCTACTTAATTTTAAATTTCGCCTTAAATTGGCTCAACACTGACTCTTACTTTAATCTTTTTACCTGGTTTATGATTCATACGCGTTTTATATTCTTCGCCTTTATAACGAAACCAGACACGATAAGCCAGTATCTCTTCTTCGTAGTTCACATGATACGTCACTTCACAGCGACGCTCGTTACGGTATCTACTCGTCGACACTTTATGATGCTTTCGTCCACTCGCGCCTATTTCGCTACCAATCGATGCACCAAGAATCGCGCCAACCGCTGTACCAATTTTTTTATTCTTTTTCTTATGTCCCACCGCATTGCCCAACGCACCACCAATGATCCCTCCGACGATAGTGCTGGTATACGAATTACCACGATCGCGATAGTGATCACGGTGACCATCATAGTACTTTACTTGTTCATTCCAACATTGCTCCTCCGGTATACGACGCTCAACCCTATGGGTAATAGGCTCCACACGGGTTACTTTAGCCCAGTTTACCAAGTGATGAGATTGATGATAGCTGCCACCGGCATAGCCCAGTGAGCTAAAGAGCGTTGAAAATACCACCACGTAGAGGGTCAACCATTTAATGTAAGCGATCGGTTTTATGGTTTTCATGTGCTTATCCTTTGTTTTTGAATATGGAATAAGCATAAAACAATGAAGCTGAACGAAAACTGAATAAAATAAGGTTATTTGATTTAATAACTGTTTAATAACTACGGTATTGTGCACGGTGCACTGCACTGGCGGTATAAATAACAGCACCTCATATAATTTTGCTACCTTCCATTAAAAATGGAATGATGCCTACAAAAGACAAGTAAAAGTAACCTCAACCTAACGAGATACTTAAAATCATGACCCAAGTAAACATTAAAGTAGCATCAGAGCCTCGAGATAAACTCATTGAAGCGTCTGACTTTGATTTAGTACGCTGGCTGGTTATTTCGCTATAGATATTGCTCACAGTGGGGACTTGGTACTTTTCTAAAGATCAAATGCATCAAAAAATTGAAGCAACGTTCAATCGTGATGCCCACTAAATGATTGAGTTTATTAAAGATCGAATAAAATTATATGAAAATGCCCTCTGAGGAGGCGTGGCACTCATCGACTCGAATCAAAGCAATATGTCTTACTCGCAACGGCTAACTTACTCAAACAGCCTTAAAATCGAACAGACCTACCCAGGAATCAATGGTATTGGCGTAATTTATAATATTAAATCACAATAAATGGCAGATTATCTCGCGGACGAAAGACGCACTATTTTAAGCGCGCAAACACGACCCGACCTAGGAGCCTGATCGAGAACTGACGAACCTACTGCGGAACAGCTAAATTGGTCATTTCCCATGTTAGATCTCGTTAAATAGAACAACTATTCTCTTCAATTTAGCCTAAAAACTGCCTCAATTTAACTTTCCCTCGTGACAGTCACAGTTCTCGGTCAGGCTCCTAGACGATTTTGGCACTGGATTTTCTTTATTATCACATTTACATAGTTACCCGATTAATACCGTCAAATTAGATAAATCTCTAATGCCAAGCTCATCAGATAACAAACTAAGCCAACAACTAGTCAGTGGGCTAGTAACCATGATTAAGTCACTGGGGCTAAATATAGTCGCTGAAGGCTTAGAAGAGATGCATGATTTAGAGATGTATAAATCGTTATTAATCAAAAAAGTACAGAGTTACTATTTTAGTCGACCTTTAAACGTGTCTGATATTGAGTCGATCGATATAAACCTATAGCGCACAGCGGCTGACTAAATTCTGTTTATTAAGCCAACTTAAACCTTATCTACACAGAACTAGCTCACAAGAGATATAATAAAAGTCCCACTATTTGAATTTTTCAGCATAACTTTACTTGCAGTTTCTAATGATTAGCTATAATAGAGTAAAGTGAGTGATAACATCAGGATTGATAATAAAAATGAAACTAGTTGATACAGGTGTTGGCCCAATTGGAAACCTAACAATTCAGGTTATAGCAATGCCAAAAGACACTAACCCCAATGGTGATATTTATGCGGGTTGGTTGATGGAACAAATGGATTTGGCGGGTGCTACCGCAGCCTCTGAAGTATCTAAAGGAAGAACAACGACTGTTGCGATGGAACGCGTTGAGTTTCTATCGCCCGTTGCCGTGGGGGACCGCGTTAGCTGTTTCACAAATTTAGTCGATACTGGCAGAAGTTCGATTAAAATATTAGTGGAAGTTTACGTCACTGACCCTCAGGGAAATGAGACGAAGAAAGTCACCGAAACAACCTTTATATATGTAGCGATTAATGAAAGAGGTGGTATTCGACAGCTCCCTGCGCTCGATTAGTCTTCGATCGCAGTAAAAAAACGATCAGCCGTTTCTTTACTAAACACTCGAGTTTGACGGTCGTCAAACTCAACTGTAAATGAGCCCGTTTGATCACCAGTCACTAAACCTCGCCCCAATACGCAGTGCTGAACGTTTTGAGCAAACCAAACGGGTTTACCTTGAGGCTTTGTTGTATTTTTTTGCGCTAATTCACTCTGCTCTAGCTCAACCATTTGTAACTCGCAATTCATCAGCTTTGCATACTGCTGAGAAATAGGGGTCGCTTTCATGCCTTTTGATAATTCACAGTGAGCTTCTTTACGATCTAAACTGCCCCCCAGCACTAGGCTTTGCTCAATTTTTAACTCAAATTCAAATCTGGATGGTTTAAATAAAGCGTGTTGGTGCTGTTTTGGCACAAATAAATGCAAGGCCAGCTTCGCACGTGTCATCGCGACATAAAGTAACCGTCGCTCACTCTCTAGCTCTGCTTTCGTTAAGTTTTCGGTACGAAGAGAATACGGTATTAACTTGTCATTTAACCCCGGCACCAACACAGTATCCCATTCCAGACCTTTAGCCCGATGTATCGTCGTTATCGTGACTGCCTGTTGATGCTGTTGCTCGGCATTTTGCTGTAGTATAAAAAGATAATTCAAAATATGTGTCGCATCGCCTTCTAGATTCGAAATAAAACGCATAATGCCCATAATTGAAGCGACTTTCTCTTCGGCATGGTCATGGCTTAGGCTAAGTGATCGAATACCTTCGTAGAGCTCCGCTTCTTGTACATAAAGCGTCAGCAACTGCTTTACCGGCCGATTAGAGTTGGTTATTCGTGTAAAAACTTTCGACAAGCGCTCTAGCTTTATGACTTGAATACGTTTTAAGTCGGTCGGTATGAGTTGTTGAAGTATTTTTCCCCAATCTTCGGCATAGCTAGCAAGCGTTGCGGCTAGCATTTTCAATTGACTATCGGGTAAACCTACATGTGGAAAGTGAAAAATTAATTCAAATTTTGCTTGCCGTTCTTCTGCGCTCATTGCTGAAAACGCGCCCGCTACCAATTCAATAATAGCCCGAATACTTTGTGCTTCAACAAGATTAAAGACACTATTTTTGCCTTCAATATGGTATGGAATTTTTCGCTCCAGCAAGGAAAGTTCAATCCCGACCGTTTGGCTCCATGCTCGCGCTAAAATAGCGGTCTGGTTTAACTCGGGTAGCGTGCAAACTGATAATAATGCCGTAATACTGGCGGCATCGCTATCACATACATGCTCTGTGACGGTCGTCGCAGGGTTAGACGGGAATGACTTACATAATAAATTCTGTCGGTTTTTATTTTTGGTAATTAAATGGTTGGCGAGTAAGGATACTTTATGGCCATAACGAAAAGAGTAGCTCAGCGTCAAATTTTGGGCATCAGGAAATTCCTGCGCAAAGCCTTTAATAATATATTCAGGTTTTGCGCCCCTAAACTCATAAATTGTTTGGTCAGGATCACCAACAATAGTAATTTTTGCACGATCACCTGCAATCAATTTCATTAGTTCATGCTGAATATCATTGGTATCTTGGTACTCATCAACTAATAGCACATCCATTTTATTGCCCACAAGCTCTGCTAAAGCTGGGGTGGCACGAATCGCCATCACAGGGTCGTAAAGCATATCAGTATAACTAATGCGAGATTCCTGCTTACGCCATGCTTCAAATTGGTCAAACAATGATAATACGTATTTAAATTTATCGGCTAATTCAAGGATCTCAAACACTAATTCAGGCGGATGCAAGCCACTTTTAACCGTTTCAAAAAACTGATGGCATAACTCCACATGTTCTTTTTTATTGCGTTTAGCATCGCGAAGCGCTTCATCACCCAGTGTTTGGCGCATCATTCGCCAAATATGAAAATGAATTTCTTTTTCAGATAAAATATTATTTTGAAAAGGAGGTAAATAGCCATCACGAATAAAACGCTGATATAAACGATAGCCCATGGCATGAAAGGTTCTGACTTCTGGACTTGCCTGATGGTTTGATAAAATCTGCTGCAACTTTACGCTAAAATCTTGTCGAGCAGATCGATTAAACATCAAAATCAACATCCGTCGTGCATCAACACCTTGTTCTAGCAAATGCTGAATACGATAGGCTAAGGTTGTCGTTTTACCACTACCAGCTACCGCTGTGATCACATAATGAGCGGGCTCAGCAGTGACAATTGCATGCTGTTCTTCAGTTAGATTGATCATCTATTTAGGTTTATCAGTGGAAGGCACATATACAAAACTGCTTGGACATGAACAAGATTAAATCATCTGCAATGAAAGGGCGCTTTACTGAGCGCACCAATTGATTGACAATGGGTGCATATCCACTGCTCAAACATAATCTTATGGCAAACTCACTAAATTATCGGCTCATCATACTACTATTCTCATTTATGACGGTAGTGTCTTGCAGCAACCAATCGACTCAAAAAATTAATTTTAACAAATTGGATCTCTCTCATCAGCAAATAGCGAACGCGACAGACCTGATGCAGGCAGCAGAACAGGGCAATGCGGCATTCGTAAAAAAAGCGATTGAGCAAGGCGACTTAATAAACAGTGAATCGCCCAACGGTACTGCATTTTCGCTCGCGATTAAGAATAAGCATTTCGTTATTAGCCAATTTTTATTAACGGCGGGCAGTGATTTTCAGCGCGGTTTTCAGCCAGGCGATTCGTCAGCGCTGATGATTGCTGCCGATCAGGCTAAAAATAAATTAGTAAAAGATTTAATCGTTCGTGGTGCTAACCTCAACTATGAAGAACTGCAAGGTGAGTCAGCGATTACCAAAGCAGCCCGTAAAGGCCACCTAACAACCCTCAAGATACTCATTAATGCTGGTGCGAATGTAAATGTTGCGCCGGCAGGTCGGTCAGTTTTAATGCAGGTAGTCGGCGATAACAACATGCTGTTATCGCAATTACTGATCGCTGGCGGGGCCAATGTAAATTATCGGGATAATTCGGGTGATACCGCATTAAAAATTGCACGTCGTTTAGGCTATTTTGACCTGGACTTAATGTTAGTTCAATCAGGTGCACGCCCTTAAAGAACATAAATTGTTCACATCAGTTCATACATAATATTTTTCTACTATATAAATTTAGAGGATTAAATGAGTACAGATAAACAAAAAATAAATGTTGGCCTTTTACCTGAGCAAACTGAAGATTACAGTCAATATGAAGAAAATGAATTAAATTGGGGACGTATTATTTTTGCCGCAGTGATCGCGGTTATCATCGCAATATTCTCTATATATTATCTTCTAACGAGTGAGGAAGCACCCACTAACGAACTTAAAACAGCGAGCAGTATGGCACAAGCGCCCAACAACGCTCATACCAAAATACCCGCCACCCGAGATCCTGAAAAAGTCCAATTGACACCGCAAGCAGCGACGCAGGCCACGAAACCAGAACCGCTTAAAAAGGTAGTTGAAGCAAATTTACCAAAATCGGTTGACGTTCCACTTGTAAAGAAAATCGCTAAAAAGGAAGAAACGCCTCTTATTCAGCAAGCCCCTACTAATACAAAAGTAGAGGCCAACAAGCACATTGCTAAAGCGCATCAAAAAACGCCCTATATGCATCAAGTAAAAGCTGTGTCGCCGGTAGAAATTCTCGATACACGCATTAAAAAGGCACAATTAAGCTCTAATCTAGTAAAAGGGCTACCTGTTGATACCCTTTCTTCTGAGGTTCTCATGTCTGAAGAAGGTATTATTCGAGTGCATTTGTACACAGAAATGGAAAACTTACGTGGTCAAAACTTATTCCATCACTGGTACCTTAATGGCGAAAAACAAGCGCGTGTAAGGATACCCGTTAACCACAAAACTCAACGATCTTCATCCAGTAAATTTATCAATAAACAAATGCTTGGCAAGTGGACCGTACAAGTATTAGATGAGCAAGGTAAAGCGTATATTGAAGTGAATTTTGAGGTTATATAACCCTAATGGACCCGTTATTCCTGATAAAAAAACTACTAAGCGCACTGCTTATGCCATTGCCTTTGGGGTTTGTTATTCTACTGCTCGCTGTATTCGTTTTTTTTCAGGGGTATCAACGTCTAGCTAAAGGCCTGGGTATCGGCGTGATTTTTACGTGGTTTATACTAAGTCTTGCCCCTGTTGCAGCGCACATCGCAGCACCATTAGAGTACGCGTTTCCGAAATATAACAGTCAAAAAGTCAGTTATGTTATCGTGTTAGGCGGCTATCACAACAGTGATAAACGCATTCCGGTTAGCAGTTTACTCTCAACAGTATCGCTGATGCGCTTATCAGAAGGCATGCGAATTTATCACATGAATCCAGGCGCTAAGCTATTGTTATCTGGTTATAAATCTAAGGATGTAATTTCCAATGCGCAAGCCATGGCGCAGGTCGCTCAGGCATTTGGTATCCCAAAAAATGACATAGTTATGGCTAGCCAGCCTAAAGATACCGCCGAAGAAGCAGCGCACTGGGCAAAATATTTAAATAAAAACATGCTAAAGGGTCAGCGCTTTGCACTCGTGACCTCTGCCATGCATATTCCGCGCTCTATGTATCTTTTTCAAAACCAAAACTTACAACCGATACCTAGCCCCACGGAATTTCGCACGGGTGGCCACCATGTTTTAAGCTGGCAGGACTGGTTTCCTAACCCAAGAAGCCTCTCCTTAGTTGAAAGTGCTTGGCATGAGTATTTAGGCAAACTTTGGGCAACCATCCGTTCTTAAAAAATGCGCTCTTAAAATATATTTAAAGGTAAAAAATGATTTCTTTAAAAACTAAAAAGTATATCGGTACACGCAACTTCTCTCATCAAAAAAAAGAGAAAGTAGGGGTATTAATTACTAATTTAGGCACCCCAGAAGCCCCTACAACGAAGGCCGTTCGGACATACTTAACAGAGTTTTTGCATGACCCTAGAATTATTGAAATACCACGATTACTCTGGTTATTAATACTCCATGGTTTTATTTTAAGGGTCCGCCCTAAGCGCTCTGCTAAAGCCTATCAAAGTGTCTGGGGCAACAAGGGCTCTCCCTTAATGTTCCATACGCAAGACCAATGTACAGCACTATCAGAAACTCTTAAAGAACAATGGGGGGATCAAATTCAAGTAGAATTTGCCATGCGGTACGGGTCACCTAACATGTCATCTGCTTTGCAAAAATTAGCCGACGATAATGTAACAAAATTGGTAGTTTTACCGCTCTATCCTCAATATGCCAGTTCTACCATTGGCTCTACTTTTGATGCAATGGCCGAAGATTTAACTCAGCGTCGCTGGTTACCACAATTACGTTTTATTTCGGGTTACCTTCACTCACCGCTTTATATAGAAGCCTTGGCAGAGAGTGTTAAAGGCTTTTGGGCTGAGCATGGAAAAGCTGAAAAACTTATCCTCTCTTACCATGGTCTACCTGAGCAAACACTCAAAGACGGCGACCCTTATTTTTGCCAATGCCATGCGACAACACGCCTATTAGTATCTGTTTTAGGCCTCACTGAAGATGAGTACCTTACGACGTTTCAATCACGAGTCGGACGCGCTGAATGGTTAAAACCTTACACAGACGACACTATGAAATCGTTACCCGCACAAGGCGTAAAGTCTATTCAAGTGATTTGCCCTGGTTTTTCATCGGACTGTCTTGAAACAATTGAAGAAATTGAAGTGGAAAATAGAGATTACTTTATAGAGAATGGCGGTGAAAATTACGCTTATATTCCTGCCTTAAATGCCAGTAAAAACCATATCAAGGCACTTGCAAGTTTAGTCAATGATAATTTGGCGGGCTGGAATCTACCTCTAGATGCTGAATATGCCGAACGACAAGCGGCTTATTTGGTAAAAAAAGAACAGTATTATCCAGATTTATAAACTACGTCTATAGCCGTTTTTTGTCCGCTGATCTAACTAAAACCATCCCAACATTGTGATTAAGCTTTAGCTTTGTTGGGGTTCGTTCTTCTCACCCCAACCAAAACAAACAAATACTGAAACTTTATTTAAAAGTAGCTAATGTCTTCTCTGTGTACCGCAGCGCCTCGGCTTTTCTCGGTGATGAATTTCTTTTGACCTTGTGTTTAAGTTCTTTATTCACACTTAGGATATTAAAGCTGATCGGGTAGACTAAAGATGAAACCTTAAAGATAAGCGCATTCTACTACCGAGTAAATCGAGGCGCTGCGCTTACACCGAGAAGTAACTAAAAAGCTAAGATAAATACAAATAAATAGGGTGAAAAGCTTGATCTTGAACAAAGTATCTACTTTACATACTATTATTCTTAGTTATTATCATTGATTCAGGCCTCAAAGCAGCTTATATAAAAGTGGACCAAATGCCACAATGAGTAGTGTCGTAAACATAACAAGTAACGGCAATAACATGCGCTCATGCCGATAATAAAATGAGTCGCCTTCCTGCAAAGCAAGCGTCACTTCCTCATCACCCACCACTTGTCGGGTCAGTAAATGATTTAACGAAACGGGTGGACTGAGATAACCCAATTCAAATGCAACGAGACACGTCATCCAAAAATGAATCGGTTCAATACCCTGGCTATATGCAACGGGTGCGATAATAAATGACACCAATACCAGCGCACCAAACGGGTCCATCACCATACCAATCAAGAAAAGACAAAAAACTAAAAATGCCATCGCTAAAAATATAGAATCGAAGCTTTCAGGCACTGAAAACGAACTGCCACCTGTCCGCTCGATAATCCCACCAATCGTAAACGAGCAGGCCATCAACATCAGCAAAGCGCCAATTTGTACCGAGGAGTTATTAATGGAGGTACTGAAAGCTCTCGTCACATTAGGACTAGCACCCGCGGTGGCATTACGTTCAGAAAAGTCTTTACTAAAGCGCCGTTCATAAATGATAAACCCCATAATAATAACAGGTAATATTGTCGGTGCTGAGAATTCGTCTAAGTAGGCATTTAGGAAAACAGCGTAAAAAGTCATGGCTGTCAGCAGTATCATCAAATATGGAAATAGTGGTTTTAATCGCTGTAATGATGGCCCAATCGCTTCATTAAATGGGCTTATTTTAAGAGGATCTCTTCGCGTTAACATGGCATAGAAGAAAAACACGACCAGCGTAAGCATGAAAACACGAAAGCCCCAGTGAAATAACTGATCTGTTACTACTTCTTTATTGAGTATCGCAATCCCAACCACTAATAAGCAGGGACGCAATACCACTCCTGAGCTACCCGTCATCGCGGTGACGGCTAAAGCGAGCTGTCGTCGTGTACCAACCCTTCGCAATTCTTGGTAAACAACGGCCCCCATCGCAATAATGATGATACCCGAAGCCCCCGTATAGGCTGTTGGTACCGCCATAATTAAAATAGCGACAAATGCTAAAATCTCAGGCGGAAAGTTCCACGGTTTAAACACATCAAAAAGCTTTGAGCCTAATAGTGTTTCTTTTAAGAGCATGCCAACCCAAATATAAAGACCAATCGACAAGTGCAGATTCGTCAGCTGAAAAATTTGGGTAAAGTACATGGCTGTTCCAGGCAAATGCACTTCATGTACAAAAAAGTGATTCGCTGCAAGCAGCAACATCCAAGTATGAATAGGTACCGTTAGTAAAGCATGTAAGACATTGCCGCCAGGTACGAGTTGTTTGGATTTTAACAACAATTGATAGGCACTCACAATTGCAAGTAAGCCACTTCCAATCATTAAAATGATCATCAATTGTGGTGATGAAAGCGTTGTACCTGCTGATATGGCGCCATCATAAAAGGAGTAGGCCGAAATACTTAAGCACCCAGTCGCAACCAATTGAGCGGTATGCGAAACATAATGATCAAGCTTACTTTTAACTGTACGAAATGCGATATGCTCTTGTCGCCATGTTGCAAAGAGCGCTGAAACCATTAACAGAACAATCAGAATGGTTTTTTGATGAGCAATCGAAAACAAGCTAATTTGCGCAAAGCTATCTTCAAATGAGCTAAAGAGCTGAACCCATACCGAATTATTTTCGTGATAAATCGCCGCATTATCATGTTTTTTAGCACAAACACGTAATTGTTTTACTAGCGATGTTCGTGCAGAGTCACGATCAAACTCATCGGCTAATAAGTCAAAGTCAGCATTTTCTTGGTCAAACTCAGTTTGCAACAGATCTAACTGCTCATCAATAACAGGATTGGGGTTACAACTCGATTTAGGCTCTTCACCCCTTAGAATAAAGTAGTCATCCCAGATATGAATACCCAATTTAAGCATTTGAGCATTCATATTCTCACTGGTACCGGCAACAACCGTTGCCAATAAAAGGGTAAGTACTGTAAGCGAGAAAAATCGCTGAATCAGTTTTCTAGCATAAGCCATAGGCATATCTCGTTTATTATTTTTAGAACGATCAACCAACGAGCGCAATAACGCCTGCGCATCTCAGTGTTATTCTTTATCTTTTGAAGTACATTCAGCTAAGTTTGGATCAATCTTACAGCGAACTTTTCTGAAAAGAGTCAGCGCTTTAGCGTTATAAACCTTCCTCTCCCGCAACGCTATACGACTCTGGCGAAAGGTTTCGTTCCAGTTGTTCTTCGCTTCATCACTAATTTCAATCCAGTATTTATCCGGAATAGTATCTTCACTCTTTTCAATCATTTTTATATCCGCTAAATATTTGTTGGCGAATAAGGTTCGTGACTTTTGTGCAAACCCTTCAGGGATTTTTTTCCATCGCACAATCAGCTGCATAGTAATTTGTAATGTTGGCCACTTAATAATACCGCCATCTGGCTCAAGCCCTTTGTGCATTTCAAGCGGCTCATAAGCTAAACCTGGGGCGCCCGTTATATCAACGGCATGGTTATTGAATTTCTGTAGCGCATTCATAATGCTAGAGGATACAGGTGTCATACCTATTCGTTCAGCTAAGTAACCTGTTTCGGGCGCGGAATCTAATACGGTTATTTTTTTACCCGCCATATCTTCAGGTACTTTGATGTTTTTATCATTTACAAAAAGAAAAATCGCACCCACCGGAGATAAACCAATAATTTCATAGTCTCCCTTTCGCAATACCTTCACCGCTTTTTCACTGCTTAGCGACTTAATCACCATTCCAAGATGTTTATAGGTTGGAAGCGCCCCGACAGCATTAATTGACCCTGTAAAGTCATTATATTCTCGCGCGCGAATTCCAGGTAGGTTAAGCATGTCACACACACCATTTTTAAATTCTTCTGATGCGACTCGGTCGTTGTTATAAACCTTGAAAGATAAGTCGACACCCCATCGTGCCGCATCTATTTTAAATTCTTCCATGGCTTTATGCACAGGGCCACCATTACCAATAAAATCAAAGACACACATGGTTAAAGGAGATAAATTGGAAGCACTACTGAATGAGCTAAATAGCCCTAGGCAGGATAATAGGCTGAACTTTAGGAAGGTTTTAAAAACTTGCATAGATTTAAGTCTCGTTGTTATCTTTTCTTAGCTGAATCCTAACCTATCCAGTAACTAAGCGGAAAGACTTAAATCCAAAAACGAGACCTGAACCTTAATCAGCTTTAACTCACCTAAGTATTAAGCATGCTGATCTTTTAAGTTTATGCGGCTATATTTATGCTTTACGCGACTGATAAACATCAAAGTTAGGCACGTCTCTCTCGTAATCAAACATTAAGGGCGATTTGATTATAAAGTCTGCCGTACTTTTATTACACGCTATCGGAATATTCCATAAGGTCGAGAGGCGCAGTAAAGCCTTAATATCCGGGTCATGTGACATCGGCTCAAGCGGATCCCAAAAGAAAATCAATAAGTCGACTTTCCCTTCAGAAATTTTGGCCCCTATTTGTTGATCGCCACCTAATGGGCCGCTATGCATTCGTTCAACTTTTAAATCTGTATGTTCTTCTATGTTTTTACCGGTGGTACCGGTCGAGATGAGATGACAGTTTATTATTTTTTCTTGATGCACCTTTAACCACTCAACCAGATCTTGTTTCCGATTATCATGAGCAATTAATGCAACGTTCTGGATCGGTCTCATTGCCTTTCCTTATTGGCTAAAGCGTATGATTATCTACGTAGTGACGACGAAATGAAAGCTTATAGGGTAAGAATTACCTAGACATGACAAAAATATAATAGATGAAAAAAAGCCTCGAATAAACGAGGCAAAAATCACCACACTAAAAAAAGCAATAAACAACAAATTGCTTAGCTTCTCCAAGTCATTAAACTATAAATTATATCGATATTTATTACGTTGATATAAATCAAGTCGGCATAAAACACGTCACTTTTAATGTCGGTATGTTAAGCTGTAGCAATCGTTCTTGTATAAAATACTGATCTTAACTAAGAAGATAGCATACTAAAAATTTACCCGATTTTTCAATAATAGAGAGAGAAGCGATAATGATGAAGATAATAACTCTAGGTTTGATGGCTAGCGCACTGACATTAAGTGTTAACGTCTCGGCAGGTGATGCCGCCGCCGGAAAGGCCAAGTCAGCAGTTTGTGCTACATGTCATGGCGCAGCAGGTATATCGAGTATTGACATGTACCCAAACCTTGCTGGGCAAAAAAAAACGTACCTAGTCAATGCTTTAAAAGCCTATAAAAGCAAAGCACGAAGTGGCGGTTTAGCGGTCATTATGCAAGCACAGGTCAGTAATTTAAGTGATCAAGACATCGATAACTTAGCGACGTACTACAATTCACTATAATTTTGGCCAAAACAGGGAGCAAAGAATCAACCCTTAGCTCCCTGATATTTTCCTCCCCCTAAAATTCAGTAGACGCCACGGAAACTTATGCACCTACATATTTATATTGATGCCGCTAATCTTGAAGAAGGTGACTTAAATAAAATGCACACGCCTGTATCAGAATCTATTTCTGACTGGGTGGGTGGCACAAAGAAAAACATGCAGCTTTTATCTCAGCTATCAGAGACTGGTGACACCTTAAAATTAGGCATGAGCCTTGAAATAAAGTCAAAATTTAAACTAAAAGATCCTTTGAACTTTTTATACACCCTTGCAAAAGAACATAAATGTGAATTTGCTATCGCCATAATTTCTACAAACACAGGTGATTCAGAAGATATTTGTTATTTTGGTTTTGAAGAAGGTCGACCAGATTTATTTGAAATTGCTAATTATTTAGATTTGTAGAATTATACTATTGCTCGCATCATAAACGACTTATTCGGCACACAATGCGAACCGAATAAGTGTTTGAAGTCGAGCCCCTTTTATTATTTATTAATACATACCTCATAACTCGGCACATATTCTTTACCAGGAAGCTTCATTCTTCCCTCTTTGATGAATGCATTTAATAGCGCATCGATAGGCTTCAAAATACTTGAGTCGCCACTGATCTTAAAAGGCCCCTTTTCACGAACCTGTTGCACACCCTCTTCTTTCACATTTCCAGCCACAATACCTGAAAAAGTTTTTCTTAATGCTGCGGCCAGCGTATGAATTGGCTGATCTTTTATGAGCGATAAGGCAGACATAGATTCATGTGTAGGTTCAAAGGGTACTTGAAATTCTATATCCACTTTCAACAGCCAATTATAATAATACGCGTCCCGATGATTACGCCTATACTCTTTCACCTCAGCAAGCCCTTTTGTCATTGTTTGCGCCACTTTTACTGGGTCATCAATAATAATTTGATAGCGAGCTTGTGCGGTTTCCCCAAGAGTGAGTCCAATAAAATCGTCAATCATTTTAAAGTAGCTTTCATTCTGTTTTGAGCCTGCAAACACCAATGGAAAGGGCATATTAATATTATCTGGATGCAGCAATAAACCAAGTAAGTAAAGTATTTCTTCTGCGGTACCAACTCCGCCAGGAAATACCACAATACCATGCCCTAAGCGTACAAACGCCTCAAGGCGCTTTTCAATATCTGGAAGAATCGTCAATTCATTCACAATCGGATTAGGCGATTCCGCAGCAATAATGCCAGGCTCTGTGATCCCAATATAGCGACCTAATTGATGGCGTTGTTTAGCATGACCGACTGCAGCCCCTTTCATTGGCCCTTTCATCGCACCTGGACCACAGCCTGTACAAATATTGAGCCCTCTTAACCCTAGCTGATAACCTACTTCTTTCGTAAAGTCATATTCAGACCGACGAATAGAATGTCCGCCCCAGCACACAACAATATCGCATGAGTTATCTGTTTTAAGCAGGTTAGCATTTCGTAACAAATGAAAGATGAAGTTACTAATATGCTCTGACCGAGTCAGGTCAAGCGCATTATTTTTTGCCACGACACTGTTGGTGTAAATAATGTCTCGAAGTACAGCAAATAAATGCGTTTTGATTCCTTGGACCATCTCTCCATCAACAAACGCACTTTCAGGCGCGTTCTGGATGTCCAGCTTAATGCCACGAGGTTGCTGAATCACACCAATATCAAAGTTATCATGGGTGGCCATTAGCACTTCACTATCGTCGGTCAACACACCACAATTTAATACGGCTAAAGCACACCGCCTAAACAGTTCATAAAGATGTCGATTATTCTTATCTCTCAATAGATTAACTTCATAACGAGACAATATATCCATACTGCCTTTTGGGGTAACGCGTGCACTAATACTCATAGATCAACCTTTTTTTATACAGTCCACCAGTTAGTATAGGCTAATAGATTGGGGAGGGTGGCTTAAATTCTGAGCCATTTAGTCACTTTAAGGTTAGAATACGCTCTATATTAACGCCCAAATCGAGCTGTGCATTAGGTTATCTATGAAATTTGTTATTAAGCTATTCCCTGAAATTACCATTAAAAGTAAACCCGTTCGTCAACGATTAGCGCGACAGCTAAGACAAAACATTAGCGAAGTGTTAAAACGGGAGCATGGTAGGATTGGAGTACAAGGCTTTTGGGACAAAATAGAAGTTTACGTATCCGATGAAAACCCAGAACTAGGTAAACAAGTCGCTCAAACGTTACAACGCATTCCAGGCATCGCTAATATTTTACGCGTGCAGACCTACACCATTGAAAATATGAATGAGGGTTTTGAGGAAATATCTGCACTCACTAACCGCATTATGCTAAATCAAATAAAAAACAAAACATTCGTGGTTCGAATCAAGCGAGTTGGTATTCATCATACGTTTACATCGACTGAAATAGAACGTTATGTGGGTGGTGGTTTACTTCAGCATGGTGAATCATTAGGAGTAAACCTTCGTAACCCTGATATCACCATTAGGCTAGAGATTCGAGGCACAGAACTTTATATCGTTGAAGAGCGTTATGAGGGCTTAGGCGGCTTTCCAATCGGCACCCAAGACGATGTATTATCATTAATCTCTGGTGGCTTCGACTCAACTGTTTCAAGTTATCTCAGCATGAAACGTGGTTTAAAGACTCATTTCTGCTTTTTCAATTTGGGTGGCTCCGCACATGAGATAGGCGTTAAACAAGTTTCACTTTATTTATGGGAAAAATACGGTGCCTCACATCGCGTCAAGTTTGTTTCCGTTCCCTTTGAAGACGTCACGGCTGAAATTTTAAAAACCGTGCATAGCTCACAAATGGGTGTGGTGTTAAAGCGCATGATGTTGCGTGCTGCAACAGAAGTCGCAGAGTCCTTACAAATTAAGGCGCTCGTAATGGGTGATAGCGTTGCACAAGTATCCAGTCAAACACTTACCAATATGTGCGTAATTGATTCAGTAGTTGAAACCTTGGTTTTACGCCCTCTTATTACCATGGATAAACAAGATATTATTCGTATATCTGCACAAATCGGTACCGAAGATTTTGCTAAAAACATGCCTGAGTATTGTGGCGTTATTTCCGACAAACCAACAACCTGCGCTAAGAAAGGACGCATTTTAAAAGAAGAAGCGAATTTCGACTTTTCTATCTTAGAAAAAGCGCTGTATGACCGACGCACCATTAAAATTGATCAAGTCATGGAAACCATTCAAACCATCGCTGATGTTGAATTAGTCGCGGTACCAAAAGTCGATGACATCATTATTGATATTCGCCACCCTGATGAAATGGAAAAATCACCCTTGATGCTGACCAACAATAAAATTGAGACCATTGCATTCTATGAACTCATGTCGAAAGTAGAAAAACTTGATCATGAACACACCTACTTACTTTATTGTGAAAAAGGCACGATGAGCCAGCTCCATGCAAGCCATTTAAAGGGCATAGGCTACAACAACATAGCGGTATATTCACCCAACTCTTAAGTTTTAATAGTATTAGAAAAATTTAATTCGCACATACTGTGAACTTTTTAAAAAGCTGCTAGTCTCTATTGTTAAGCCAGACAAAATGTTTGGCTCTTTTAAAAATAGAGCAAACTAACACAATAGGAATTTAACAATGAGCAATGCATTAAAATTAAGCAAAACAGCCGTTATTAGTATGATCGCAGCAGGCGTTATGGTTGCTTCTAATCAGGCACTAGCAGGTAAGCCAGGTTTTGAAAAGTGCCAAGGCGTTGCTAAAGCTGGCATGAATGATTGTGGTACAAGCAAGCATAGCTGTGCAGGCCAAGCAGCATCTGATGGCGATTCTGAAGAATGGGTATATGTGCCAGAAGGGACTTGTTCTAAAATTGTTGGTGGTAAAGTTAAGTAATACTTAACCATTAAAAGGCCTTTGTATAAATAGTATTCTATTTGAGTCAAAGGCCTTGTCTATAATATCATTTCAAAAATTCCATCTATAATTTAATATCACACGTAAGTGTCAGATTAACAAAACTCAACTTAATTTATCAAAAGCCACAAAAGGTTTCACTTATGTCTGATCAACCCTCAGGTTTCATCAATAACATCGCCGCACTTTATTTATTTCTCACTCGTTGGGTCGATAAAAGCCAAGTCATTTTATTATTTTTATTCCGACTATACATGGCCAAAATTTTTTTCCTAGCTGGCTTAACCAAAGTCAAAAGCTGGGATACAACATTGATGTTGTTCGAATATGAATACGAAGTACCTATTATTCCTTTTGATATCGCCGCTTATTTGTCGACCTTTGCAGAGCTGCTTTTTCCTGTTTTGCTCGTACTTGGTCTCGCGGGTCGGTTTAGCGCGGTTGCATTGTTTATTTTAAATATAGTAGCTGCTATCTCTTACCCA
Source organism: Oleiphilaceae bacterium (assembly GCA_047628385.1). Classification (GTDB taxonomy): domain Bacteria; phylum Pseudomonadota; class Gammaproteobacteria; order Pseudomonadales; family Oleiphilaceae; genus PZPK01. Next base: position 25,179 of record JBLHVH010000003.1, on the reverse strand, counting down.
GATATTAGTCCGGGTGGCGTTAATGACCACTATTTTTGGGGCACGATGCTCGGTATTCTAGTTTTTTATGGCCCAGGAAAGCTGTCGATCGACGCGTGGATTCAAAAGCGCTTTTTTGCCGCCTTATAACAGCGCCGTATTTCATATGTAATTCATCTTGTTTTGTTGACCTGAAGACGGCACACTCAGAGGGTCAACAATGTTATTAAAATACGCATTTAAAGGTCTACGACTTAACGCAGCGTATAAAAATATAGAGAACAAGAATGGATATAAGCAATTACCGAAGAGAATACATGAGCCAAGGCTTACATCGAGAAGCGTTGAGCGAAGACCCTTTCAAGCAATTTGAGTCATGGTTTCAACAAGCTACTGATTCCGGTATTAAAGACGCTAATGCTTTTAGCCTTGCCACCCATGATATCGAAACTGGCCCGTCAGTACGCACCGTATTATTAAAATTATTCGATGAAAATGGCTTTGTGTTTTTCACCAACTATAACAGCCAAAAATCACTGCATATTCAATCCTTCCCGCAAGTGGCAATGTTGTTTCCTTGGTTAACACTCAATAGGCAAGTAAGAATTGAAGGTTATTGCGAAAAAATTTCAACCGCAGCATCACTTAAATATTTTGCAACACGTCCGCGTGGTAGCCAAATTGGCGCGTGGTGTAGTGACCAAAGTGAAGTAATTGAGTCAAGATCATTTTTAGAACAAAAATATCGGGAAGCTGCAGAAAAGTTTAAATCAGGCTCTGTACCTTTGCCCTCATCTTGGGGCGGGTATCGTATTGTTCCTCGCCGAATAGAGTTTTGGCAAGGGCAAGAAAACCGCTTACACGACCGGTTCCAATATACCAAACAGACTGATCATACTTGGCTAATCGAGCGCTTAGCACCTTAGTAAATAAACGTTGGAAAAATCAAGTAAAGCAACTATTCGCAACGACACATTAGAAATTTGTTTGATCACAGCTTTGCGCTATTACAATTAAGGTTTAAGAGGTAAATATATGGAACTGTTGTATTGGTATTGGATCGTATTTGGCATTGGGTTAGTTCTATTCGAATTGGTCATTCCTTCTTTTACTGCGCTCTGGTTTGGCTTAGGTGCGATCTTAGTTGGCTTATTATTAGTCATCTCACCCGGGTTATCACTCACGGTACAAGTTTCTTGCTGGGCCCTTGTTTCATCTGCGCTGACTTTCATATGGTTCAAAGTACTTAAACCATCCCATAGAATTCAAGGAACAATATCGCTAAAGGATGTAAATGGCGAAGTTGGTTTAGTGATTACCAAGCCTTCAGATAACAGGCTGGGTAAAGTCCGTTTTTCTACGCCCTTAAAAGGGCATGATGAGTGGGAATTTCGAACTGAAGACACGGTTAATATTGGCGATCAAATCCAAGTAATCAATATTTCTGAACACACACTTGTTATGAAAAAACACTAACTTACTATTTTATTACGGAGATTAATATGTCTGCAGGTTTATACATCGCAATAGCGATATTAATACTGGTACTGATCACAATCGCTCAAGGTGTACGGCTGGTACCTCAAGGCTATCAATGGGTCGTTCAACGATTTGGGAAATATGAAAAAACACTCATGCCCGGCTTAAATATCATTATTCCCTACTTCGACCAAGTCGCATACAAGCTAACGACCAAACAAATCGTACTCGATATCCCTTCTCAAGAAGTCATCACTAAAGATAATGCCATTATTATCACCAGTGCCGTTGGGTATATCTCAATTGTAGACCCCCAAAAGGCGGTATATGGTGTCGATAATTACAGCATCGCGATCCAAACCAAGGTACAGACAACCTTACGATCAATTATTGGTGAAATGGACCTGGATAACGCGCTCAGTTCGCGAGATCAAATTAAGACTAAGTTAACCGATACCATCGCCAGTGAAATTGAAGAGTGGGGCATCAGCCTTCGGTCGGTCGAAATACAAGATATTAACCCTTCAAAAACAATGCAAGAAGCGATGGAAGAACAAGCGTCCGCTGAGCGAGCAAGAAGAGCGACCGTAACGAAAGCAGAAGGCTCAAAAGAAGCTCAGATCTTGGAAGCGACCGGCGCAAAGCAGGCTCAAATCCTTGAAGCGCAAGGCCGAAAAGAAGCAGCGGAACAAGACGCAAAAGCTGAAATTCTACTAGCCGAAGCACGTCAAAAAGCAATTAGTCTGGTATCTGAGCCGATGAACGATAAAGACTTAGCGGTCATGTATTTATTGGGCGAAAAATATATTACCTCTATTGGCAAGTTAGCCGCATCACCGAATAGCAAGTCAGTCATATTACCTGCTGACTTACCTAAGGCAATTCAAGGAATGATTGGAAGGTAATACGATAAGTTAACTAAGGGCCTTTGGCCCTTTTTTATACCTTGCCTCAATCAACCCTTCACCTCTATAATTTCATTTAAATCATAGCCTTAAATACAGTCATAACCAAATTTTCGAACACAATCCTGCGCTGTAATCATAACATTCAATTAAGTCTTACAAATCACTGATTAAATAATAAGCTAAAGTGTGGGATAATCCGCGCCCTTATATTTTCTCGGTAACCAAACGCATGCCTTTACTGTCTCTTACGAATGTCTCTCTCGCTTTTGGCACTCATGTACTTTTTGATAAAATTGAGCTCACAGTTCACCGTGGGCAGCGCACCGGTATTTTAGGACGTAATGGTGCCGGTAAATCTACTTTTATGAAAATGTTGGATGGACAGCACATTCCTGACAGCGGCAAGTTATGGATTCGCCCAGGTATTAAAGTGGGATATTTAACCCAAGACTTACCGGATGCTAACGATGCGACTGTCTACGATGTCGTGTCTGATGGTCTGGCCGAAGTAGGCGCACTCTTAAAAGAATACCATCACCTGATCATGGGTGAATTTGACGAAGCCAGTATGACAAAGCTAACACGCGTCCAAGATGAACTGGAAGCTAAAGATGGCTGGAGCTTTGGTCAAAAGATCGACGCTATCATCGAAGCACTGGACCTGCCTGCTGACACCCCCATGAAATCACTTTCAGGCGGGTGGCGTCGTCGGGTTGCGATGGCCCGGGTATTGGTCAGTGACCCTGACTTATTACTTTTGGATGAACCGACTAACCATCTCGATATTCCGACTATTTACTGGCTTGAAAAACAACTGGAGTCTTTCCGTGGTGCCTTAATGCTTGTCACTCACGATCGTGCTTTTTTACAGCGTATGTCGACCTCAATTATTGAGATTGATCGTGGTAACTTACGCTATTGGGATGGCGATTATCAAGGTTTCTTAAGACTTCAGGCTGAACAATTAGCCGCTGAAGAAACTGCTAATAGCCTATTTGATAAACGCTTAGCGCAGGAAGAAATATGGATTCGTCAAGGCGTTAAAGCCCGTCGAACTCGTAACGAAGGCCGAGTACGTGATTTAAAGAAAATGCGTGATGAGCGTGGACAGCGTCGCGAGCGCCAAGGCAAAGCTAATTTTGCCGTCGAAACTGCAAGCCGATCTGGAAAAATCGTGGTCGAAGTCGAGAATTTATCGAAAACATACGATGGTCAACGCATTGTTAAAGATTTCTCGACCTGTATTATGCGCGGAGATCGTATCGGCTTCATTGGTGCCAACGGTATGGGTAAATCAACGTTGTTAAAGTTACTGCTAGGGCAAGTTGAACCCGATGCAGGCAGTGTAAAAATTGGCACCAAAATGGAACTTGCCTATTTTGACCAGCTACGCGACCAATTAGACTTAGACAAAACAGTGATCGAAAACATGGCAGAGGGTCGCGAATTTATTACTATCAACGGCAAAGACCGTCATGTAATTAGTTATTTGCAAGATTTCATGTTTACCCCTGAACGCACGCGCCAACCGGTGAAAGCGCTTTCTGGTGGCGAACAAAATCGTTTAATCCTGGCGCGTTTGTTTAGTAAACCCGCCAACATATTGGTACTGGATGAACCCACCAATGACCTCGATATGGAAACACTCGAACTACTGGAAGAAATTCTTCTAGAGTTTAACGGCACAATATTATTGGTAAGCCATGACCGTGAATTTCTCGACAACGTAGTCACCAGCTGCATCGTATTTGAAGGTGACGGCGTAATTAAGGAATACGTGGGTGGTTACGCTGACTTTATTCGACATGGCGGCACTCTGCCATCACTCAATAAAAAAGCATTAGCGAGTAAATAGCAACTCATCGCTAAATGTTTAAGCGATAAAGCCGCGATACAACTGGCGTACTAACTATAGAACGCTAGTTGTGTCACCCTTAATAAGTAGAATATGTTTGTCTATAAATCGGCTAGATTACGACAAGTTTAAGCTTAAACACTTAACTCGACGCCTTACCTGCCACGAAAGCGAAGGGCCCCGTTAATATTTTTACGTCAGAAACGCGATAATGCTTCGCTTGAAAATCTGACAAAACAGGGCGTTACGTAATATTAGCGTTTATGGATAATATAGCCCTTACCTTTATTATTATCGGGTAGCGCGAGGCTAGTACTTTGGCTACAACCTAAAGCCTTCTTATACAGCACTTAGTGGATTGTCTGGTTCTTGGTAAACTTTTTACAGGTCAAGATTACGTGTTAAAACCCTTCCTGATGTAATAATTCGTGTAGTACGATAAAGCTCAGGGTGTTTGTCACTATCTGTATAACGCAGAGGCTCGCCTGAAGTTGGGCTAACAAACCAAGAAATTTCAGGCCGTGGCTCTCCTAGCTGCTTTTTTAGCGCTTGCGGCGTAATACCTAAAGCTTCTGCCGCCGCATTGAATGTGCAACGTGTTTTAACTTCGTTTATGTACTCAACTATTATTGTAAGTTTATCCTGCATTACAAGATGCTCCTTATAGAGTTAACAGATAATTAGAAAGAAGCGTAAGATATTTAAAATTTATCACAACGCTTAAGTCTTTAGTATATACCAGGCTATCTAAATATCTAAAATTCAGATTAATGAGTTTGCATCTCGCGTTGTTTGCTTCTGAAGTGAATTCACCATTATTAAATAAGTAACCAAGCACGAAAGTTCACTTAAATACGTAATCGGGGCTTAGCTTATCAGGGGTGAATATTTTAAGTTTACTGAAAATACTCAGTGACTACTTGTAAGTTTTTAGTAGTCACTATTGGTGCGACGATAACGCTAATTAATAGGCACCAGCGGCATACGTCAATTCATAGCTATGGCTATATATTTCGAGAATATTGCCAAATGGGTCTTCCATATAAATCATACGATATGGTTTTTCATTTGGATAATAGTACCTAGGCTTCGCCATGCGTTTTTTGCCTCCCGCCTCAACAATCTTTTCAACTAGCTCTTCTAAATTTGGATCTTGAACACAGAAGTGAAAGACACCCGTTTTCCAATATTCAAAATTGTTTTCAGGCTGCTCTTGATTCACAAATTCAAAAAGCTCAACGCCAATGCGGTCTCCTGTTGATAAATGGGCAATTTTTAATTTGTCCCACTTTGCACCAAATACATCGGTACACATTTCACCTATTGGGCTGTCGTCTTCAATTATTTCAGTGGGCTCCATAAGCAAATACCAACCCAAAACTTGTGTGTAGAATTTTACTGCTTGCTCTAAGTTCGGTACTGAAATACCGATATGTGAAAACGTTCTTGGATATGCTTTACTCATGTTTTTTCCTCTTTGATGTTTATATTTGATAGTGGAAGCATACGCCTCATGATAAAGTTCTAAAAATTATCATTTATTCTTATTTTGAGTATGTTTCGTAATGATCAATCATATTTGGCTTAAAACATTTTGTACGCTTATTGATGTTGGGCATTTCACTCAAACGGCTAGCAAACTATTCATGACACAATCGGGGGTGAGTCAACAGATTAAAAAATTAGAGCATCAGCTTGATACGGCGCTTTTGATAAGGAATGGAAAGTCTTTTTCATTAACCGATGCGGGCTATCAATTGCATCAAAAAGGGCAAGAGCTATTGCGGTCTTCTGAAGAATTAGAAAATTTGATTAAACAAGACGAGGCATATAAAGGCAGGGTAATAATCGCGTCGCCAGGTAGCGTCGGATTAAAACTTTACCCTTACTTACTCGACGTGCAACAAACGTATCCAGAGTTAGTTGTTGATTATATTTTCGCGCCAAATAAAAATATTGAGCAAGACTTAGTAGATCGTAAAATTGATTTAGGCTTGATTACTGAATTAAGTAAGGTAAGTAGTTTAATGAGCCAGAAGATAGCAATCGAGCCTTTGGTTTTAGTGACACCGAGCCATATTGAGTCGATAGACTGGCAGCAATTAATTGAGCTTGGGTTTATTTCACACCCAGACGCGGCACATCATGGCAGGCTATTATTAAGTAAAAACTTTCCTGAATTTGAACACATGGAGCAATTTACTCATAAGGGTTTTTCAAATCAAATTAGTTTAATCTTAGAGCCTGTCAGTAAGGGCTTAGGTTTTACAGTTATCCCACTCCATGCAGCTAAAGCATTTCATACGCGCCACTTAATAAGCATACATACACTCAAAAAGTCAGTCAGTGAAAGCCTATATCTGTGCTTTAACAGGCACTCTATTCTCGCTAATAGAACAAAATTTGTTCAATCGTTAGTGGTGGATTATCTAAGCGAGTTAAATTGAAATAATACGACAACTTTACCGACCAATGACTTTTGTGGTGCTTAAACGAGCTTAAATTACTCAGGCTGTTAATCTTTTTCGAATGAGCATTTTAGTTAATCGCGGTTTCTTTTTATAACCTTGTAAACCCTGTTCAGTGAACATAAATCCGGATCATCTACTATTCTTTAATAATGACTTTCATCTTAATCTAGGTCGGCTCAATGAAATACATGTTTGCACTTGCAGTGGTAGGCTCATTAACCTGCTCCACGATTGCCCATTCGCAGCAAGTATTTAAAGTTTCGACCACGACTGATGCAGAGCTTTATACGTCAGCCGTAGAGGATTTGAGAGCGGCATATCAGCTGTTAGATATTGAATTGGAAATTACGCCGCTTCCGGCTAAGAGAGCTTTACTTGAGGCAGAAAATGGAAATACCTATGATGCGGAGCTAGGGCGTATTAAACAAGCTGAAACGCTACTGACCAACTTCGTGAGAATACCCGTAATTCTAAGAGATATTGGTTTAGTTGCTGTCACCGTTAGAGATTTGAAAAACCTCTCAGACCACTTAGACCTTGTCAACTTAAGAGACTATCGGGTTGCCTCAGTAAGGGGTATTTTATCAAGCGATGCGCTATTAAAAGACTATAACAATATTCTAGTTGATACAACGAGACAGGGTTTGTATATGCTGCTTTACAGACGAATTGATGTATTTGTTGCACTTGACTTCATGGTTCAAGATTTACCAAAGGAATTAAAGCAACACCACTACATCATCCACGAGCCTCCACTTTCTAGTGCGAAGATTTATCATTATTTACACAAGAAGCATAACGATCTTGCACCTGCATTGACCCGTGCAATGAGCAAGGTTCTTGGCAAACCTATCGAAGGCCTTTAGAGAGCCATTGACTATTTAGTGAGTACACATGCTTTAAAGCATCAAGGTTTCTATTAATGAATCCTAGGAAGTTTAAGCATTCGTTACGAAAGCAGCTAAATCTGGCTAGGTTTTTCGATCAACTGAGGCGAATCGCAACGCTATTCAGCTAAATTGATGACCAAAGCAACACGCGCTTAAAATAACTCTGAAGACCCCGCTGATTCTGACGTTGATACGCCTTCAATCGACTCAGCTTGTTTAACCGTTTCGCTCATAACATCAGATAAACCCGTTAAAGACTTAGCGACAGTGACTAATAAAGTTGAACCTTCAATCAGGCTTCCTGCGTATTCCCCATTATTCTCACATATTTTACTCATACTCAGGCTATCAACTAAAACTTCGTTGATGCCGTCATTCTGAGATTTTAGTTTTTGTGCCGAGAAATTAATCGCTTCAAAAATGCCTTCAATTTGACTGGATACTTGTAATAGCTGCTCCCCTGCTTGCTTCACAATACTTGCGCCGCGCTCTATATTCTTTTCACTTGATTCGATTAAAGCACCGATTTCTTCAGCCGCCTCATTGCTTCTATTTGAAAGACTTCTTACCTCATCCGCCACCACAGCAAATCCTCGACCGTGCTCTCCTGCTCTTGCCGCTTCAATGGCTGCATTGAGCGCTAACAAATTGGTTTGTTCTGCAATACCAGAAATAACGCCGACATATGCCCGAATATCCGAACTCCCTTTACCAATTTTGTCCATACAATCTACGGCATCGGTCATTGCATTAGCGCACTCGCGAGACTGACCTCTAACAACCTCGCCACTTTTTGCAATCGTTTCAACCGCTCCACTTGTTTCGTTCACAGATTCAATCATTGCTTTCAGTGTGTCATTCGCAGAAGCGGTCATGCTTAGTTGTTCGACAATACCATCTTTCATGCAAGAACTAGTGTCATTGACCTGCTGAGTGACAGAAGAAAGATCTCTTGCTGAAGTGAGCAATGTTGCGGAGCTGAGAGAAGCTTGCTGTAATACATTGACTAACTGTTCAGACAGGTTTTGAGAGGTAATGGTTTGAGCTGTAGCGTTCTCATAAAGTTGAATAGAGGTTGCTAAGATTTCTAATCTCAGTTTAATAATATAAGTCATCGCACAAGCAACAGAAAAAAGCGGCACTATATGTCCAGATATGTTGCTCGCAAGCCGCTTACTTTCAGTGAGTTTTAAATTTGGTAAATCCCAACCTAATTGACTGGCAAATATAAACGCCATGGTAAGACCCGCTAATATTAGAAACCAGACACAACCTATCACATGCCCCGTCAATATATACGCAAAAACAACCACCGCTAACAGCCAAAAGATATGTGTCGAGTGAATACCGCCCAAATGATAGATTAACGACACAGAATATATCATCATCAGTAGCACCACTATGTTCGACAGTACGACTCTAGGTAGAACTTCATACTTCGTTAATACCAAAACCGCAGGCATCCCTAGGACTAACACTAAGCCCCAAGATGCGAATTCAGTATAACCAGCAGAATACCACTTGATAAGGCCATATAAGCCGCCCAATAACGACATTAGACCACTGAAAATAATAAACCGGACGCTCATCAGTTCATTTGAGCTGAGATTACTGGTCGGCAAAAAAAATTTAAAGAGCTTTAATTTAGATATCAAGATCTGTTCCTTACTGCTTTAGGTATTAAAATAGCGTTTATAGCCTATAAAAATAGTTCATTTGTCATGATCTAACAAATTTCAAAAAAATATTACTCATAGCGCGATGTGCGCTACATTTTCTAGTTATAACACTGATGACATGATATCAAACATCAAATCAGACGTGATGAAAATAGCACTCACTATTTTTCAAGGGGAGCTTGTTTAGCAGCTAACTGAGCATTCTGGCTTTCTAGCGCCTTATTGCGAGCCTCTAAAGCCTGATACTGGTTTTTCATATTTTTTAGACTACGCGAAAGTTGCGCTGTTTTAGTATCTTGTTCGAGTAACATTTTCTCTTTATTGGCGATCGCGTCTTGTAAATTCTGCTGCTGAGCCTTCACGCTACTTAGATCTTTCTCTTGGTATTCAATAAATGCTTCATTGACGTCATTCGTAAGATAGTATTCGTCAAGCTGTGCTTTAAGGGTCGCTAATTGATCAGACAAGGTAACGACGGATAAAGCCAACGTCATTTGGTCTAGGCCAGTAGGGTCTTGAGAACTTTTTAACTGCTTTACTTCTAGCTGTAACTGATCAGTCGTCGTTCGCAAATCTACTAACATTGCTCTTGTTTTTACCAGTTCTTTTTGCTTAGCCAGTAATTCATTTGAGGCAGTTAGCGCATCTTCTTGGGAGCTACTTAGCAAACCCGCAAGTTTATCAATATTTTGTGCAGCAGCCGAGACTTGTTCAAAGTACTGCTCTTTTGTATTTAGCTGTTCATAAGAAAAATACCCGGCAACGATACATGCCAGTAATAAAAAAGGCATAATCAGCACAAAAGGCTTGTGGCGTGTACGCTCAATAGTTTGCTTTGCATCCAATAAACTTTGACGCTCTTGGTTTAACAAAAAGCTTTCTTCTTTATACTTTGATTCTCGATCAATCAAACTCTGAGATTTCAATTGGTTCGCACGCTCTTTTTCGGCCACACTTTTTTGGTGCTCTTTAATTCGAGCCTCCGTTCTTATTTGCAGCTCTGCCTGTTTAGTAAGCGCTTCTTCTTTTAATTTAAGTGTCCGACTTTTTTGTTCTAGCTGTAATTCTTCTGGCGACGCCATTGCTAACTGTCCTACTTATAAAGTGTATGATTACTCTATTAAAAGCATAGCTTAATCTGAATATGCTGCTGAATTTAAGATCAAGAGAGATCTACCACCGAGAAGAGCTGAGGCGCTGCGCTACAAAGAGAAAACATTACAATACCTTGTAACAGGTTTGTTGGCTTCCCTGCCGGCATTCATTGTTTTTACCCTTGGTCTCTAGTCACTCCTCGGCGCAGCGCCTCGGGGTTTCTTGGTGGTGAAAATTTATCTTTAAGTAAGATAAAAAACGCGTTAGAGCGCTTCTAACTTGGCGTATGAAAGAACAAGCCACTTGGTGCCCACTTCCAAAAAGCTCACCTGAATACGCGCGTGAGAACCTTGACCCTCATAATTCATCACGGTGCCTTCACCAAATTTGGCATGCCTGACAATTTGGCCTAGTTGAAATTCTGCGGCTTCTTCACCAAAGCTACTTGGCTGACTGCTGCCAAAAGAAACAGGCATTGATACACTATTTTTAATGCGGACTTCTTGCATCAACGCGGCTGGAATTTCTCGAATAAAACGTGACATAGGGTTGAATTTTTCTTGCCCGTATAATCGTCGAGATTCAGCATAGGTGATTACCAGCTTTTCCATCGCGCGGGTAACCCCCACATAACAAAGGCGACGCTCTTCTTCGAGACGCCCTGGCTCTTCCATCGACATCTGGTGCGGAAATAAACCTTCTTCCATCCCGGCTAGTAATACCAGCGGAAATTCTAGACCTTTTGCTGAGTGCAAGGTCATCATTTGAACACAGTCTTGATGTTCATCCGCTTGTTGCTCTCCTGCATCTAAAGCCGCTTGTGCAATGAATGCTGCAAGGGGCGATAAATCTTCATCATCGGCATCACCCTCATTATTGAAGTCTCGCGTGGCTGTTAGCATCTCGTTGAGGTTTTCAACACGCGCTTGCCCTTTTTCGCCTTTTTCATTGGCATGAAAGTCTTTCAATCCTGACAAATTAATCGCTCGATCAGTTAATTCTGCGAGACTTATGTCATCTTGCTGCGCACATAAGTCGTCAATCAACGCGATAAAATCGGTGAGTGATTGCTTTGCTTTACCTTTGATCAAACCAAGCTCTAAACGTTCTACACATGCCTGCCAAAGTGAAATAGATTGCTCGCGCGCATGTATACGTAAATCACTAACAGTTTTATTACCCACCCCACGAGTGGGCACATTCACAACACGCTCAAATGCAGCATCATCATGTCGGTAAAAAACTAAGCGTAAATAGGCCACTGCATTTCGAATTTCTTGTCGGTCATAAAAACGCAAGCCGCCATATATTCGATAAGGGATTCCCTGTCGAATCAAAAACTCTTCCAGCACCCGTGACTGTGCATTAGATCGGTACAAAATAGCGCTATCTGAGCGTTGTCGGCCTTGATCAGCCCATGCGCTAATTCGATCAGCAATATAGTTCGCTTCATCTTGCTCATTGAAAGCCGCATAAAGATCGATCAACTCGCCTTCACTACCATCCGTCCAAAGGTCTTTACCTAGTCGGTCACCGTTATTCTCAATTAAGGCATTGGCCGCTTTCAGAATGGTACTCGTAGAACGATAATTTTGTTCGAGCTTTACCACCATTGGTGTGGCGAAATCATGTTGAAACTGTTGAATATTTTCAATCTTAGCGCCACGCCAACCATAGATTGACTGATCATCATCCCCAACAACCATAATAGGAATACGATCACCCGCTAACACCCTTAACCAGGCATATTGAATAGTGTTGGTATCTTGAAATTCGTCAACCAACAAATAGCCAAATCGATCTTGATAATGCGCTAATAACGCGGGGTTATTGAGCCACAACTCATGAGAACGTAATAATAGCTCACCAAAGTCGACCATACCCGATTGCTGACATTGCGCTTCATAATGTTTATAAAGTTCAGTCATGGTCTGGTCATATTGCGAGTGCGTAGGGGGCAAATATGCGGCACGCACGCCTTCATCTTTTTTACTATTAATAAAAGACTGAACTTGCTTAGGTGGCCAGCGTGTTTCATCCACCTTAAACTCACGCATAATGCGCTTTATAATACGTAGCTGGTCATCCGAATCTAAAATCTGAAAATTTTCAGGTAATTTTGCATCACGCGAGTGCGCACGTAAAAAGCGATGTGCAATACCATGAAACGTACCAAACCATAAGCTTCTTGCCGGAATATCTAATAACTGTTCTATCCGACCGCGCATTTCTTTCGCGGCTTTATTGGTAAATGTGACCGCCATAATCGAAGAAGGACTGAGGTTTTCAATTTCCATTAGCCAAGCAATACGATGTACCAACACCCGTGTTTTACCACTCCCTGCACCTGCAAGGACTAATAAATTTTGCATGGGTGCAGCAACGGCTTCACGTTGCGCATCATTTAAACCGTCTAAAATATGAGAAACATCCATGGTGTGTGCTTTTTTTGTTGATAGTGAATAGAGTAAAGGCCGCGTTAAAAAGTATAAAAGCAGTCGCCAGTCAAATAATATTGCAGAGTATATCAGCTCATAGGATATACGCTAAAGCAAGAAAACCATTTTAAATATTAATAGAATACCGCCATTTAGGTACTTACCGTTATTTTCATCCTAAATAACGTTACAATGAGCCCATTGAAATTTAAATACATCTGACAAACAACAAGAATCAAATACAGTTACACGAATCATGCAGACTACCTTTACAAGAAAATTAAACAAATTAGCTATTCCTAGCGATGTCACATCACAGGATCGCCTGCTGTTCTATGGTTTAAGTATTCTCCTTGTAGTGGCCTGGTGGGCAGAAGTAGGCATGAGTAATATTTGGTTTTCACTCTGCTCAGCCACGACATTCGTATTTTCGTTATGGCAATTTTTTCGTGTTTTATTTCCAAACACCTCACAAATAGATTTCTTGATACCCGAAAAATTTACACCCACACTCATCGGCTTCTTTTGGCTCATTCTGTCATTTTTTATACCTGATGCGGCTATACTAGAAGAAACCGGTTCAGCGAGTATTGTTATTTTTATTTTACTTTCGGTGGTTTTCTTGTTTTCTACCGTGCCGCTTGGCACTTACATTGTTTATGCTTTCTCTGCCCCGGTTTTATTTGCACTTAACTATGTCATGATCAATTCAAATTGGGTAGACAGTTTGAATATCGCTTTGTTGATGGACTTCAATTTTGTAGTGCTTTGGTATGGCGCCGCCCGAGCCGAAAAAATGATGACTCAAGAAAAAGTGAACCTTTCTGTCGATGAAGCTAGCCAGGAACTTAGCTTACTACGTGAAGCCATTCAAAAAGAAGCGCATAGTCGTGCAACGGTTGAGGCCGAACTCTTGCAAAAAGAAGATAACTTAGAACGCGTCATTTCAGAACGAACGGAAGAACTACGAGAAACAAATAAGCAACTAGGGCAGCAAGCCGTGCTTCGCAAAAGAATTAGCGATGCGCTTGTTAAAAGCCAAACCCGTTTAACTCAGGCTATTGATGCCTCACACCTTGGTTTAATTGATTGGGACATTCTACAAGGTCAATTCTATCAATCTGCCTTCCATTCTTTATATGGTGAAAAAGAACAAACTACCGAGCAAGTAATTCAAACACTAAAAGAAATTATTCACCCCGCCGATTATATTGAAGTACGTGACACCTTGAATGCTTGCTTGGATGGCTCTCTTTCGGAATACCAAATTCAATATCGAGTGAGAGATAATAACAATTGGATATGGATTGAGGAGTGTGGAAAAACAGTTGATCATAATGCAAAAGGCCGTGCAGAACGTATTTTAGGCACGCGTCGCGATATTCATTCTGAAGTATTACGCGACGAACAAGTTCGATTAGCGAAAGCTGTTTTTGATCAAACCTCTGAAGGTATCTTTGTTCTAGATCATGACGCTTGTTTTTTATCCGTTAATCCGGCTTATTCAGCCATCTCGGGCCATGATGCAGATTGGCTGGTAGGGCGCTCAATATTAGATATCAGCGAAACCCCAAACCGAGCTGATGTGTTTAACCAATTGCTAAATGAAATAAAAGAAAAAGGTCAATGGAAGGGCGAATTATTAGAAAAACGTCGCTATGGTGATTATTATTCTCAGTGGACGCAAATTAACGCTATTTTTGATGAGCGCGGTAATACCAAATATTATGCGGGCTTAGTATCCGATCTCACCGATCGAAAAGCGACAAATGAAAAGCTAGATTATCTTATTAATTATGACGATCTGACGAAGCTCGCTAACCGGATTCAATTCAAAGACCAACTACATCGAGCGTTAATGCGCTATAAAGATGAGCAAGTACCCTTTGTGTTGGTATTGTTAGACATCGACCGCTTCAAACAGTTTAACGATAGCTTTGGGCATGAGTCTTCAGATAAGTTACTGTGTGAAATTGCCGACCGTTTAACTAAAAGCGTTCAAAAAGTAGATATTCTAGCCCGAGTAGGTGGCAATGAATTCGCCTGTATTGTTGCGAATAACCCAAAATTTGACCCCTTATATTTTGCAGAGCGCTTATTCAAATCAGTCACGATTAGCTCTTATATGGTCGATGATCAAGAGGTTGCACTATCTTGTAGTATTGGTGTTGCTCAAGTACCTGAACATGCACAAGACATTGAAACTCTGATGCAAAATGCTTCCTTAGCGGTGCAAAAAGCAAAATATCAAGGCGGCGACCAAATTCAGTTATTTGATGCTTCATTAGAGTCTTTTTCACGCCAACGTCTCGAAATGGAACAAGCATTACGTAAAGCTTTTAGTAACGAAGAACTTGAAGTTTATTATCAGCCAAAACTGGACGTAGCTCAAAACAAGATTCGCTCCGTTGAGGCCTTAATTCGCTGGAATCACCCCACTAAAGGGCTAATATCACCCATAGAGTTTGTCAACATTGCAGAAGAATGTGGTTTGATTTCTGATTTGGGCGCCTATGTTTTACAAGCAGCCTGCCATCAAACTCAAGCATGGGAAACAAAAGGTCTTGGTCAACTGAGTGTTTCAGTTAACCTATCGCCTCGCCAATTACGAGATGAAGGCCTAGAAGCACTGATTATTAATACCATCGAAACCACGCATATTCCTGCCGAAAATCTCGAACTGGAACTCACTGAAAACGCTATCATGGAAGACACAAAAGGCGCTGTAAAATTACTCAGTGCTTTACGTAAAATAGGTATCAAGATTTCGATTGATGATTTTGGAACGGGCTATTCATCACTCAGTTATTTGAATGAACTTCCGCTTGATATTTTAAAGATCGACCGGTCTTTTATTGAAGACATGGAAAATTCAAAAACACAAAAAGCAATTGTGAAAGCAATCATTGTTCTCGGCAACAGCCTGAACCTTCAAGTTGTCGCTGAAGGCATTGAAAACGAAGCCCAATTATCAATCTTAAGCAGCTATGGCTGCGATTTCATACAAGGGTACTTGGTTTCTAAACCCCTAACAGCCAATGATATGGAGCGGTTATTAGGAAGCCAAATACCGAAGATGCTTTAAATATAGTCTGCATGAAAGGAATTATATGTCTCGATCATCCTGCATTCTGAAACGGTCGGTGGTTGAACTTAAATGTTCAGGTGAACTTGAGTCAGTCCCAAGTTTAATCAATAGTCTCAAGTCATTGGCTGAATCGGCATACGCCAAGGCATCTTCATACGTCACATCACCGGCGGCATAAAGATCATATAGTGCTTGATCAAACGTTTGCATCCCAATATCCCGTGATTTGGTCATCACCTCTTTAAGTTTATGTACCTCTTTTTTACGAATAATATCCGCACATAAGGGCGTATTCAGTAAAACTTCTATTGCTGCTTTTCTACCCTTTCCATCGGGCGTTGGTATAAGTTGTTGCGCCACAATCGCTTTGAGATTTAATGACAGATCCATCCAAATTTGATTTTGTTGTTCTGCTGGAAAAAAGTTAATAATTCGATCTAAGGCCTGGTTCGCATTATTCGCGTGCAGTGTTGCTAAGCACAGATGACCGGTCTCTGCGAAAGTAACCGCATAGTCCATCGTATCCTTACTTCGAATTTCACCAATCATAATCACATCAGGCGCTTGTCGTAAGGTATTTTTTAGTGCTATCTCAAAGGTTTCAGTATCAATACCTACTTCACGTTGTGTCACGATACAACTTTCGTGTTGGTGGATATATTCAATCGGATCTTCTATCGAAATAATATGACCCCGACTATTTCTGTTTCGGTGACCTATCATCGATGCTAGCGAAGTAGATTTACCGGTGCCTGTTGCACCGACAAAAATAATTAATCCTCGTTTTGTCATTGCAAGCTGATTAATCACTTCAGGCAAGCCCAAGTCCTCAATACGCGGTATTTCTGTCTCAATTCGTCGTAAGACCATGCCGCAAAGGTTACGCTGATAAAAAGCACTTACTCGGAAACGTCCAATACCACGGGCACTAATCGCAAAGTTACATTCATTATGCTCAGAAAATTCTGTCCGTTGTTTTTCGGTCATCACATCATAGACGATTTCACGACACTGCTCTGGCGTCAAAGAATGCTTGGTTACCGGGAGAATTTTTCCATGAATTTTGATACTCGGCGGTACACCAACCGTAATAAATAAGTCGGAACCACCCTTCTCTACCATTATTTTTAAGAGTTTTTCAAAATCCACTGTATATTCCTTGTTCTAATCTTTTAAATTACTAATATCTTTACACAATAGTGATTAACGAAAAAAATTGTCATCCCAAAGTGCTATTAAGTTGGAATGACAATGAGTCGCTTACACGCAAAGTTCTCTTACTATATTAATTGAGCTTACAATTTAGAAACTTTCAGGTATTTTCGCTTGTTCGCGCGCTATATCCCGCGTAATCAAACCTTTACTGAGTAAATCTTGTAAACATTGATCCAGGGTCTGCATACCAAGCGATGCGCCGGTCTGAATCGCACTGTACATTTGTGCAACCTTACCTTCTCGTATCAAGTTACGAATCGCTGGGGTACCCATCATAATCTCGTGCGCTGCAATTCGCCCACCATTGGTTTTCTTTAAAAGTGACTGCGAAATAACAGCCTGCAATGACTCGGATAACATCGACCGTACCATTGATTTCTCTTCTGCAGGAAATACATCGACCACCCGGTCAATGGTTTTCGCAGCAGAGGTCGTGTGTAGTGTCCCAAAAACTAAGTGACCTGTTTCTGCAGCAGTAAGCGCGAGTCGAATGGTTTCTAGGTCACGTAGCTCACCAACCAGAATAATATCGGGATCTTCACGTAAGGCTGAGCGTAATGCTTCATTAAAGCCCAAAGTATCTCGATGGACTTCACGTTGGTTCATCAGACACTTTTTACTCTCATGAACAAATTCTATCGGGTCCTCAATCGTGAGGATATGGTCATACCGATTATCATTAATGTAGTCGATCATCGCCGCCAAGGTGGTTGATTTACCCGAGCCCGTCGGCCCAGTCACCAGCACTAAGCCTCTTGGAACTTCTGCAATATCTTTAAAAACCTGGCCCATACCCAGGTCTTCCATGGTAAGAACCTTTGAAGGGATGGTTCGAAACACACCACCAGCGCCACGATTTTGATTAAATGCATTCACACGAAAACGCGCGACACCCGGTACCTCAAATGAGAAATCTGTCTCGAGGAACTCTTCAAAATCTTTACGCTGTTTGTCATTCATTATATCGTAAATTAATGAATGTACTTCTTTATGCTCCATCGCCGGAAGATTAATTCGACGAACATCGCCGTCAACTCGAATCATTGGCGGTAAGCCAGCAGAAAGGTGTAAATCAGATGCGCCTTGTTTTGCAGAAAAGGCCAGTAACTCAGTAATATCCATTGTCGTCCTCTAACAGGTAATGCACGATATAAAAGCTTGTGAATGTATGCGGTTTTTGCTCAAATGGCTGTAACTTTAACCCATTTTATTATTGAATCACATCATGTTTAGCATAGCAGACAACCTCGTAAACGTTAGGCAAAGAATAAAAAAAGCACAAATAGAAGCCAAGCGTGATTTTGCATCGGTACAGCTCTTAGCCGTGACTAAAACACGTAGTGCTGAAGACTTAGTGGACGCCCTCCAATCCGGTTTAACATCTTTCGGTGAAAACTACGTGAATGAGGCTGTTTCAAAGCAAGAAATATTAAAGACCCTATGTGCTGAAGAGTTTTATCAAGCCTTAATTTGGCATTTTATAGGCCCTGTTCAATCAAATAAAACAAAAATTATCGCCCAACATTTTGACTGGGTGCAAAGTGTCGACCGTGAAAAAATTGCACAGCGCTTAAATGACCAACGCCCGCAGGGCTTAAAGCCCCTTAATGTCTGCATTCAGGTGAACATTAACCATGAAAAAAGTAAGTCAGGCCTAAATATTCAAGAAGTTGAAACTTTGGCGAAGCTCATTCATTCTTTACCCCACTTAACACTAAGGGGGCTCATGACGATCCCTAAAGCGGTGCAATCACCTGAGGCACTTGAAGCTTCCTTTTTAGACATGAACGCTTTATTTCAGCAACTAAAAGTACTTCACCCAGATATAGATACGCTATCAATGGGTATGTCAGGTGACATCGAAGCAGCCATCAATAATGGCTCAACCATGGTGAGAGTGGGAACAGCCTTATTTGGAAAACGTCTATAATACTATTTTGTAGTTTGTAGATGGACGAAGTTATTCCAACAATGCACATTACATGACAATTTTCGAGGCTTTGAGCTTAAGTCAGTGCTATTCGCCTCTAACCACTTAATTTAACGAGTCAACACATGAATTTAAATGATAGTAAAATTTGCTTTATTGGTGCGGGTAACATGGCAAGCTGCATTATTGGTGGCCTGCTTAAAAATGGTTTTCCAGCGCAGCAAGTGATTGCGAGCGCGCCGTCTAACGAAAAAAATCTAAACACATTAAAAGATACCCTTAATATTGAAATCAGTACCAATAATCAACATGCCGTTGCTAACGCAGATATTATTGTATTAAGTGTTAAACCGCAGGTATTGCAAAGTGTGTGCGAAGAAATTTCTAACTCTGTCAGCCATCAGCCACTTATTATTTCTATCGCGGCGGGTATTAGTATCGATAGTATTCATGCTTGGTTAGGCGACCACTTACCTATTATTCGATGTATGCCGAATACGCCATCACAAGTATTAAAGGGCGCTAGCGGATTAATCGCTAACAAGCAGGTGAGCGATGCCCAGAAACAAGCGGCCAGTGAATTATTCACAGCCATTGGCATTGTAGAGTGGGTAAAAGATGAGCACCAAATACATGCTGTCACTGCGCTATCAGGTAGTGGACCCGCCTATATTTTCTTAGTGATCGAAGCGATGGAAGCTGCCGCAATAAAGCAAGGTCTATCCCCAGAGACCGCACGAAAGTTGGCTGCGCAAACCGTCGCGGGTGCCGCTGAAATGGTTTTAAGTTGTGATATAGAACCGGCACAATTAAAGCGTAATGTCATGTCGCCAGGCGGTACGACAGAGCGCGCGATTCAAACCTTTGAGTCCTTAGGCTTAGTGTCAATTTTTGAATCAGCCATCAATGCGGCAGCTGAACGTTCGGTTGAAATGTCAGCACAGTTAAAAAGCTAAACTAGCCAGTAATGAATTAATCATGGCGCGATTGCGATAATTATTAAAATAACCTTGAATACCAGCAGGCAAATGATGAAGCTCAAATTATTATTAACCGGTAATGAATTAATGACTGGCGACACGCTAGACAGTAATTCAGCGATGATTGCCAAAATGTGTCTCGATACGGGCATTCAAGTTCATTATAAGGCAACAGTATCGGACGATATCGACCAGTTAGTAAGTGAGATCTCGCGCCTGAGTGAAATATCTGATGTACTTATCGTAAATGGTGGGCTTGGTCCAACCACTGATGACTTAACCGCAGAAGCGTTAGCAATAGCGATGAATGTAGAGCTTGAAGAGCATCCTGTTGCAATCAAGCATTTGACCGCATGGTGCATTAAGCGTAATTATGGTTTAAGCGAAGCGAACCGAAAACAAGCGATATTGCCTAAAGGCGTCAAGATTGTTGCCAACGCTAGCGGATCAGCCGTCGGATTCAAAATAAAATTAAATAACTGCCTGATAATTTGTACCCCAGGTGTCCCGCACGAATTAAAAACCATGATGGCGCAAGAAATACTGCCACAATTAAGCGCGTTGTTACCCAATACGCATCAACCTAAACGAGTACGCTTTAGAGTATTTGGTTATGGTGAGTCAAACCTGCAAGAACTGATTACCAAAACTTATCCAAACTGGCCTGATCAATTAGAACTTGGCTTTCGAGCCTCTATGCCTTTACTTGAGTTAAAACTCAAAGTAGACCGCCAAGAAGACCATGCCTTATTGAATGAATGGCAAGCAAAAATTAAAACCTTAGTGGGTGCGCATATCGTGACGGACGACAATCGGTCACTTGCGAATGTCGTTGTGGATTTACTGGTACTGCAAGATAAAAAAATCACCTTTGCTGAGTCCTGCACTGGCGGAAAAATTGCATCGTTATTAACCGAGGTCAGTGGGGCTTCAAGCGTATTTGAAGCCGGCATTATTAGTTATTCTAATGCTATCAAAACGAGTCTATTAAACGTATCAGAATCAGATTTAGTAGCACAGGGAGCGGTCAGCGAAACGGTTGTTCGACAAATGCTATCTGGTGCGCTAGCAGCAAGCGGTGCAGATTTAGGCGTTTCGGTATCGGGTATTGCGGGCCCGAATGGTGGTAGCGCTGACAAGCCTGTCGGAACGGTTTACCTTGCCTGGGGCAGCCAAACGTCGATGCAGGCACGCGCGTTTTATTTTCCAGGTAACCGTATTTTTTTCCAACAAATAGTTTCAGCATTAGCACTGGACTTAGTACGACGGGATTTATTAGGTCTCGATGAAACGCCTCTCTATTTTAAAGAACGCAAAGTACCTAACTAGCAAACAATGATATACAGCTCTTAGAACGAAATACGGCATCAAGAAAGATGCCGTATTTAATATCGTAACCCTCAAATAGTCTACTTAGAAGCGGTAGCTAGCTTCTAATCCAATTAGATCCGCACTATCAACAGTAAAATATTCTGCTGCAGTACCAAATTCATTAATTACAAACAGATTACCTTGAATTCCGTAACCAGCTCCATCAGCACTCACAATACTTGCGCCTAAACTAGCCTTTTTATTGAAGTAGTAATCGCCTGAGATAGCGTAAATGTTATCTTCTTCTACATCTTCGAAAGATGCTTCTAAATTAAACGCGGTCTCACCTTTTAAGGCTTTCACATACTTTGCAGATAAGTTTAAATCATAACCCGCGTCGTTAAAATAATCAGTCGTGACTAATAAACCTTCGATCGTGGTTACACCAACCACAACGCCCCAATCAGTTTCACTGTCATCCACCGGTCAGTTGTCTAAAGTTTTGTGCGATATAGCAGCGCCCATAAAGAACATTGTGTCTTGAATATAATAGTTAACGGCTAATGTTGTCGAAGTCGCATCTGCTGAGCCAGCATTTGCTAAAACATAAGCAAGTATCACACTACTTGCCTTTTCTAAAAAATTTGCTCCCTCTAAAGGTGACCTTTAGTATTAACTGCGGTGAAAAATAACTCACCCATTAACCCATATCCATCTGCATCTGCATCGCTGTCTAAGTCAGCATAAGCGCCTGATATCTCTACAATATAAGACCCAGAAAAGGCGACGTTTGAAGCTAAAGAAAGTGCGATTGCTGCGCTAAGAGTTTCAATTTAATACTGTTTATCCATAAAGTAGTTTATCCATTTCACCGTCTAGTGATAACTGCCGAGGTATTATAATAGACAAGGTTACTTTTATTATAGAATGTAACAAAAGATACTTTTTAACTCGATAACATGAGGGAAAATACAAAAAAATACGCCAGAAACTACGCTGGCATAATAAAAAGTGCTATATCGTTTATTCGTACTTACACAAGTAAGCCGTATCATGAGGTACCTTCAAGTCAAATGACTGATTCGCTTCAACAATAAAGGTCTCTCCGTCTTTAAACGACACAAACACTTCTGAGTCGGGCAGCTTAACAATTAGTTCACCACTTACAACGGTCATATATTCTTTTTGGCTGGTGCCAAAAGTGTAATCACCCGCTGCCATCACACCCACTGTGGCCGGTAATGTTGTGCTTTTAAATGCAATCGATTTAACTTTACCCTCAAAATATTCGTTTACTTCTAACATATTTTCTCCAAAAATTTGTAATAAGTGACTATCTAGAAATAGCGCCGTAGCGAGGGTGTTCCAGAGTTTGAAAATAATGCCGCAATATATAGGCGTTTAGTTATTCTAAACAACTGTATATTGTGGTTGCCAGTTTCAGATTCTGGGACGTCCGCAGTAGTTGTCATTTCTGGATGGACACGCATTAGTATGTTCTAATAAAAACCGATGTCTAGTATAAACCAAACAACACTAAGGAGCCTTATCAATGTCAACTGAGACCATTATAGATTTAATTCGTCATGGCGAACCCGTTGGCGGGCAAAGACTTCGTGGTGCGCAAGATGACCCTTTATCAGAACTCGGTTGGCAGCAAATGCGTGCAAGCGTCGGCGATTTTTCACCTTGGACTAAATTGCTAACCTCACCACTCTCGCGTTGCCATGCTTTTACGCAAGAGCTCAGCACCAAGCTAAAACTAGAGCTCGATATTAACAAGGAGTTTCGAGAGATCCATTTTGGAGAATGGGAAGGGTTACGAATAAAAGACCTTATGAAGCAGGAACCAAAAGCCTTACGCAATTATTGGCAAGACCCTGATAATCACGCACCAAAAGGTTCAGAACGTCTGACGGATTTCACCCAACGCATCAATGTCGCATGGGATGAACTAATTATCAATAATCAGGGTGAACACACATTATTGGTTTGTCATGGTGGGGTGATACGCGCAATTTTAAGCCGCGTTCTTGGGATGCCAAAAGAGAATTTATGGAATTTTGATGTACCTTACGCCAATGTCAGTCGTATTGTTTATCATCACTTTCCAGACGGTGGGCAGACAGCTCAATTAAAATTCCATCAAGCCGCTTTTTCTTAGCGGTTGCTGTACCTAATCAGCACTGCAACTACCCAGCACGGCCGCTACCAATGAGATAAACCGTACTTATCACTATACTTTTTAATAATTTTATCATAAGTACCGTTCGCTTTTATTTTAGCAAGACCGGCATCTATGGCCTTAAAAACTTCTTCTGAATTAGCAAGCTTGCTAACCATTATATGTATGTCACCTGTATTCACTAAAGACAAAGGTAAATACGCAACTTTACCTTCATGCCCTTTATTTTTGATCAGCATCGCATCATAAGGAAGGTGACCTAAATAGCCATCAATACGCCCACCTAAAAGCTTCGGGATATTCTGTTTGTTATCATTTACATGCTGCACTTTCGAACTCATTTTTGCCAACAATGCGCCAATTTTGCTGCCGTATGTGTTGCCGAACTCGACACCAATCCCCCTTAGCACACCCGCAAGTTCGAGCAATGAATACTGTTCATATTTTTTTATATCTGACTTTCTCACAAATAACGCCACATTTTCACTACGATATGCTTTTGTAAAGTACGCGTATTCTGCTCTTTCTTGCGTCCAAGACGCGCCTGTCGCAAGATCTAACTCTCCAACTCTTAGCCAATTCAAATGCCGTTTCCAGGTAATTTCTAGCTCCGTATTACGCCAACCACACCCCGACGCTTTCACTACTGCATCTAAAATTTCAATGTCAAGCCCTTCTGGTTTGTCATACGTCCCCATCAAAAATGGTACCCATTCACCGCCCCAACCGTTAACCAACACTTTATTACACTCAGCCATCAACCACGCGCTGTTTATAGATAATATAATTAAAGAACTGAATAAGAAAAAACGCTTTTTAATCATATAATTAATTTTCATGATGCCTTTTATGAAACGAAGAGTATTGAACAGCTGAGCTGTCGTTGAGAAACAAATATTTGTCAGCTGACACTGATGATTTAACAGGCTTATTTACAGCATATTATTTAGGATTCACCCTATATTATTCATGGCTTAAATAGAAGGTTGGGACACTAGTAATTTCAAATATTGTTCAACATTTAATAATCCAAGCATGCCAGTTTCATAACCGCCTAAATCCATAAATGTTCTATTTGCACAACGCGTGATGTCACTCAAAATAGTATGCCCATGAAACACATGATCTACATGATCTACAGGCTTTATCTCACCAAGCGTCGCATTAATTGAATCAGCCTGGCCTTTATTCCAAAACATACCATGCAATAAAGGCGTATACGTATTGTTATCAGACGAACTTTTGGCTAATAAGCCTGAACAAACATCATTCCAACTACAATTGAGGGGTAATTCGGCATGAACCAAACCAACTTTTACATCACCGTTCAAATTCAGTTCAATCGCCATTGGCAACTCAACCATTGCCTCATAAAAAGGCGCTAGCTCTTCCTTACTTAAATCCTCTGCCCAAGCCCCGCCCCATTGGTACCATTGCTGCAACACATGGTCGTTATCGATTTCATAGGCATCAATCAGCATTAACTCATGATTACCCAAAATAGAGTAGAACCAAGATTGTTTAAGGTAATCAAGCGCCATTGATGACTCGTCGCCACGATCAATTAAATCGCCGAGGCAAAATAGCCGATCTTTGGTTTTATCGAAGCCAACTTGTTCAAGGTGCGCTTCAAGTAAACTAAAATGCCCGTGAATATCAGAGCAAATGTAGTCTTG
>JBLHVH010000002.1:0-52926 GCA_047628385.1 Oleiphilaceae bacterium | reverse complement strand
TAAGTTTAAGGGGTTGTTAACCTCATAATTTGCCATACTTTGGAGAAGTAACCCACCTTTGTATGCCTTTAAATATGGTGAGTATGGCGATTTATGTTACTTTAGAGGGGAAAATCCCTAGAACCCCCAATACAATAAAGCTAGAGACAATACAACGAAAATCTTAGGGAAGATCAGAGCCATTGAAGGCTTGCTTAATCAAGGTAAACCAACAGAGTAAATATGAAATTAAGAAAATGGCAAGCTAGTTGTATAAATAAAGCCTTAAAACAATACTCAAGTGGTAATAACCATTTTTTAGCTTTAGCAACACCAGGTGCAGGTAAAACCTTAATGGCATCTGAATTGGCAGATCAATTATTAAAAAATAATTTGATCGATTTAATCATTTGTTTTTCACCCTCTTCGATTGTTTCTCAAGATTTTAGCCAAAGTTTGCAGTTAAGAATTAATGAACGATTCGATGGATTACTGGGGGCTAAAGGACATTCTGTGACCTATCAAAGTTTGCAGTATCTCGATGATAATTTTTGGCAATTATTTGAACGGTTTCGAGTGTTCGTAATATTCGATGAGATCCACCATTGTGCAGGGTCGAATATTGACAATGCTAATGCATGGGGTGAACAAATAATACTGAACATTCAAGATAAGGCGAAATTTACATTAGCTTTAACGGGAACGCCTTGGCGCTCAGATGCTGCTCCAATTGTTCTTTCAAATTATATGCATCCTAGCAACAAAATAGTATGTGATTATGTTTATGGTCTTGCCGAGTCTATTACAGACGATGTTTGCCGTGTACCTCAAATAATTGCTGTAGATAACAATTATATTTCTGTTGTTGAAGATGATGAAACGAAAACATTTACTAGCTTTAAATGTTTATTATCGCAATCAATCATTCCGTATCAGGAAATTATTGAAAATGAAAAGGTCATTAAATACGTAATTTCTTCTGCACAGAAAAAGCTTAATTCAATTAGAGATAAAAACGCTGACGCCGCGGGGTTAATTGTTGCATCTTCTGTCGAGCATGCAAGACAGATCTCAACGTTAATGAAAGCCTGCTTTAACGAGGATGCCGCTGTTGTTACTTACAGAGCAAGTGAGCCAACAAGTATTATTCAACAGTTTAGACATGCACAAACTAAATGGATCATTTCCGTAGGGATGATAAGTGAGGGAACTAATATCCCTCGTTTACAGGTTTGTTGCCATCTCACCAATATAAAAACGGAAATGCATTTTAGGCAGGTTTTAGGGCGAATACTTAGAATGACAGCTTCAAAGAATCAAGAGGCTATTATGTACATGCCTGCTGAGCCTAAGTTGTTGGAATATGCTTATCGAGTTAAGCAAGACGTACCTTTTGAGGCTGATGTTGTTAAGTTTGAAAAGATGAAAACTAGTGTTAAAGAGGGTGTAGATTGTGAGACTTCAGATACTGTTTTATTCGACAAGGCATCAAACATTAGCAATAAAGAAAAATTGAAACTTGGTGGATTTGATACTGTTATTGGTCATAAAGCCTTTGAAGAAACTAGTGACATTGTTGATGAGCATTTTTTAACAAGTTCATATGAAAAAGTAGTCAATATTTTTGGGCGGTTTCAGCAAGAATCTATCGCCTTAGGACTGAGTGAGTTGAGGTAGTTATGCTGTATGTTAAGAATTAGAGGTTTGAATGAAGCTATATGAAGTAATTATATTAACGATACCGGTTAAAATTTTTAATTTGATCATTTCCGTTATTCCTGCCTATTTCCTTTGGAATTGGATTGTTCCTGATATCTTTGCACTCCCAGAAATAGAGCTGTTACAAATGACAGGGTTAATTATTTTAATTCAATGCATTATCAGTCGAGGCTTTATTTCTGTAAACACTGAAGGTGTTTGAAACTAAGTAGGCTGCTTAATAAAAGTTAAAAAGTAATTTAATTGAGGTAATTATGCTTACTGTTGAGAATTTCAAGGAACGGTTAGAGCGGTCTAATCGTTCGGATTGGCTACATGTAGCAGTTGAAGTTAACAATGCAAACCAATTATATATTGTTGGCAATGGCGGTATGGGAAATACGATTAGTATGCCTATTGAAAGGTATTTACCTGAAATTAAGGAATGGGTAATTAGGCAGATTAACTCTGGTGAATTAATTAAAGATGAAAAGAAAAGTCTTCTGCTAGATAGAAATATCTTGGTTTATTATGTATCTCTACCGCAATTTGCCAAGGAGTATATATGAAAAAATATAAAACCGTTATACAACAAGATGTAACTGAATTAGTTTGTGATGGTTGTGGTCTTGAGGCGCATGTTCATAAGGGTTATGAATTCAGCGAGTTTATCTCGATTGAACATAAGTGCGGTTATGGAACTATTCATGGTGATGGCAAGAAACTATCAATAGACTTGTGTCAGCACTGCTTTGCCGACATGTGCAGTGATTCGCTAACAATAGTTGACCCTTTAGATGAGAAAATTTCTAGCTCCAATGTAGATAAGTTAGAGTATCAAAATATTTTTCAGGCCATTACAAGATCAAAACATGAAGTTAATGAGCTAAAGCAAGGTAGTGATATTAGAATTACTGCTCGCGATATATTATCAGCCAATCAAATATCTAGCCCAAATGAGCTTCAAGCAGCCATGAAACGTGTAGAACAACTTTGGGATGCGCAATATCAATCGGCTGAGGGTAATGAGCTTCATCAACTTGCAGATTTAATTTGCGCCTATGAGAAAAAAGATTGGGACAGTTTTTTTGAAGAAGACCCATTAGCTGATGATGATTTTATGCCCGGCAGATTAAACTTTAAACCTAAGTGCACTTTTGATGAAGATAAAACTGCCAGTGGTATGTTATCAAGCATACTTATAAATACCGAGGTTGATGATGAGTCATCAAGAGATTCTGTATTGGTTGATAACGCCCTAGATGAAACTAAACAATATTTGCTGGAAAGTATTGCTAATGCAATGCATAAACATCCTGAATTACGATTGGGGCAGTTATTAATGAATGCGTTGAGCTTTCAGCAGTCCTCCCCTGAACTATTTTATATTGAAGATGACGTATTGACAGAAAAAATTAGTCAGTTCTCATGGCGATGAATAGTTAACTATTACTAAATGAATAAAACAAAAAATTAAAGAATATGAAAAAAACACTTAGGAAAAATAAAGCTTATTACACTCGGATTGACCGCCTTGCAAAGGTCTGTGATGTAAGTTTTGATTTGGCTTTACAAATGATAAAACTAAGAGCGGATGATAAACGATTAACGAGAAAGAAGAAGTCCCATGGCACTTTTATGAATTGGAAAACAGCTTCAATGGATACTTTAGGTCTTATGGTTTGTGAATGCTCGAAAAAAGATGGTGAAACTATTAAAATACGAGTATTCATGACTAAAGAAGAATTACCTGCGGATAAACAAAGTTTGTGGCAAGAGGTTAGCTCACATTAAATTGGCTAAATAATGAAATAGATAATCGTCCATGAAAAATTAAATAAACTTGGAAAATCAATACCCACCTGAAATACCCAGATATGACATTTGATTTACATGTTTTTTTGAAATACAAATGTAAGTTTCTATGGCGGTTTGGGGCACTTAACGAGTTACAAGTTTTGACAATTTTTGGACCGTTTGGTGCGCTAAGAAGAAGTAATGTTTTGAAATTGTGATTGTTTGTCGAGGTCAACTGTACACCCGTTAGTTGTCCTAAACAGGTCGACAGCTAACTTGATAATTCTCGGCTTAGCGGACGTTCCTAAAATCGGTATTGAGACTCATTTCATTATCAAAAAATCAATGAGAGGTTATATATCAATGTCGCCTGAAAGCTGCCATTGACCTTCCAGCATTTGATGTTAACTTTGTGAGCCTATTGCGGACACCAATTCGGTCTTTCTAGTTAAGAATAATAATTACCTAAGCTTCAATGGGGGACGAATAATACAATCCTTATCCGTGATACCAGCTCAAAACCACATGAGTTGCCCATAATTGAGCCTAATACCCATGCCGTTGTACTAAGCAGCAATATTTCAGCGCCCAAGGTAAAAAATATTAAAGATGCAATAAGCGAATAGAGCACGTAGTATATATATTTACTTCTTTTAATCGAACGAATTTCATCATAACTGAGCAATAACCCACTCAATGCCGCCCCCAAAAATACAAAAAAGAAACCACAAGTTATGTAAAATAAGAAAGGCGTTAGCGCTTCATGAAGAGCGTGAATAAGCGTGTTATGTTCGCCGAACCCAAAACCAAATTGTGGGCAGACAAACAATGTAGCACCACCTGCAAAGGATTCTATAAAGAATAATTTTATAAAAACAAGCCATTGCGAAGGGTAGAGATCATGCTCGACCATTTGCATGATTTTGGGTTCAACGCTAGCCGATGGTGCTACCTGTTTAGCATCAACAAAATTACAAAATTCTTTTAGTAACTGATTTTCAGTTTCAGGTTGATTGGAATTCATCATTTTATCTCCTTATCTGACATCAATCCACGTAACAGCCTTGTCGCACGACTTATTACTTGCCTTATATTGGATGGGGAAGTATCCATACGTGCTGCAATATCGGAAAAAGAGAGGTCGTCATTAAATCTAAGTTCCAGTGCTTGGCGCTGTTTTTCATTAAGGGTTGATAACTCTGAGAAAGCTTCTGCAATAGATAGACTGTTAACTTTCGCGTCAGGCGCATTAGCTGCTTTTTCATGATCTAACTGGAAATACTTGTTCTGCGTTGTCTGTTTTCTAACGTGGTCAATTAAAGTGTTTTTTGCAATGGTAAAAAGCCATGCAATAAAAGGGATACTGACTTTGTATTTTAATCGATAAGTATGCAGCTTACTGAAAACCTCCTGAAAAACGTCTTCAGCTTCATCCTGTGATTTTAGTCGTGCGATAAGGTAACTCATAACTCTACCCTTATGCCGTTGATAAAGCATTCGAAAAGCCTCCATGTCACCTTGGATGTATGCTTGCATCAGTTCCTCATCTGTCATTCAGTTAACCTCTTACTACTAATACGGTTTAACAAGGTTTTTTGTGACATAAAAATTCAATATTGATTGGTTAAGATTAAATATCCAAGATACCTGGACATTTCCCATAAGAAAAAAAGATTATAGCATTTGTCACAAAATAGTTCGCTGCCACGTTGTTATACTCAAACGCAGCAAAAATTTGCTTTGTTTAAATTAATCTATTTCAATTAACCGAACAAATAACGATCAGGAATACAAATCATGAAAAAATTATCTTTATTCATTCTAGCCTCATCTTTCATCTTTGGTGGCTCTCAGCAGCTATATGCAGCTCAGCAAGAGCATAACCACCAACACAGCGCAAATAGCGAGGAAAAAGCAATTGATGGGCTTAGCCTAAACCATGGAAAACGATGGGAAATGGATAAACATACGAGAATAATGTCAGTAAAAATGAATGATACGTTTTTTAATTCTGACCATTCAACTCTAGCTAGCTTAAACTTTTTAGGTATCAAGCTAGAAAAACAACTTAACGAGCTGATTGCTGGGTGTACAATGGACGGCGAAGCGCATAACCAGCTGCATTTATTTTTGACTGACTATATTCCAACCGTGCAGGATCTTGCCAAAGCAAAAAATTTGGATATGGCAAGAAGATCTGCAATTAAGCTAAAAGGCTATCTTGAAGGCTATAAAAAACATTTCAAATAAACTGGAACGGTGGCTACTTTAGGTTTAATTGAGTCAGAGAGTATTTTATTAATGTTATCGGCAGTTAGTTAGTAGTGCACTACTAACTAACTGCCTGTGAGAAAGAGTGTTCTAATGTCTGCTTATCGTACATTTGATAAATAAACTTCACAGTTAAATTGACGTCAATTGCTAACGTTTTGGGACAGTAAGGGACCCTAATTAGGAAAAACTGAATCTACAGGCTAAAGCGGTCATAAGTAGGGTTTCCATATATGGTCACTCGATACGAAAGTGTGCATTAATAAAACTCTATTTTAATAATTAATTTGTTCTTGATAGCATAAATAATTAGATGCAACGAGGGCTGTTGTGATCATACAGCGGACATTTACTTCATCCTTCTATGGCTGCATGGAGTATAATCCAGGTTCAATCTTTAATTGTCGAAAAATCTACGCTCACTTCAAATCCATCCTTTTGTCCAGTCGCTGGGGAGTTAAACGTCATAGTAGCACCTACGCCTGACACTATTGCATCGGCAATTGCTAATCCAAGTCCCATGCCTTGAACAGAAATATTTGACCGAACAAAACGTCGCCGTAATTGCAAGAGTGTCTCGGTTGGTATAACACTCGCGGCATTGACAATATTCAATATACCTTTGGAAGAAAAGCTGATCTCAACCGGTTGAGCGTAAACTCCATGTTTGATGGCATTATCTAATAAGTTTCGAATCAAAATAGCAAAAGCGTCTGGGTCTATGGCAGACATATATTCTCGGTTATTTGGCAGTGTAAGCGTAATTATTTTTGCAGGGTGTGACCGTTGTGAATCATCGACAATTAGTTGCAATAGGCTAATAAGGTTGTGTGGTTCAGCAGACAAAAGCCCTCCACCTTCAGCTTTAGCGAGTTGCATAAGTTTTTCTGATAAGCTCGATAAACCTCGTAAAGTAGTTTCAATTTTGCCCATGTCATCTTGAATAGAACCCGCAGAAACCTTTTGCTGTAAACGCTGTATTTGAGCTAAAGCTGTTGCAATAGGTGTTCGTAATTCATGGGCACTGTTCGCCGTGAATGACCTTTCTGATTCAAGTGCGCGTTGCAAGCGATCCAATAAACTATTAACCGATTCGGCGATAGGAATAATTTCAGTTGGCAGGCCCTCCACTTTGACTGTGGTAAGGTCACCACCGCCGCGGGATTCAATTTCATTTCTGTAAGCCAAAATATGACGCAAACTATACCGAACAAATACCCAGCTACCAATAAAACAAAGCGGGATAAGTAATATTAATGGCCACAATAGCGAGATAGCCATTTCAGTGATTGCTGCTCGCCTTTGCGTAAGAGGCTCTGCAATCTCTATGTGCAATGTATTTTGTACTGCTGATATGCCATAAAATCGATGTGTCGTTGACGAATTAAACCCTATAAGCAGCGTTTGATTAAAGATGGCAGGATCAGCATTATGAGACTGTAATAAAATCTGGCCTAGGTTATTACGAACAAGATAAACAAGGTGCTCATCATGCGCTTTAAATGACATTATTTGTTGCGCTTGTCCTGGATCTTCTCTGTTAATTATTTCAACAACGGCAAGTGGCATAATACGTTGAGCCGTTTCTGCCAGTGAGCTATCGAATAGTTCATTAAGTTTGTTTTTCGACACATACACAGCACCTGACAGTGCAAATATCCACAGTAAAGTCACAGCAAGAGTTAAGCCAATGCCTAGCGTTTTTTGAAGGCTTTGTGGTTTCTTTGTTTGTGTTAAAGTCATGTGCTGCCCGGTCCTGATAATCCCATGCGATAGCCCATACCGCGGACTGTTTCTAACTGATCTTTACCCAGTTTTTTACGCAAACGACTGATATAAACTTCAATGGTATTACTTTCTATTTCTGAGCCAAAAGCATACAAGTGATCCTCTAATTGTGATTTCGAGAGCAAGGTGCCTGGTCTTTGGATAAACGCTTCAAGCAATGCCCATTCCCGAGCAGTTAAATTGACCACAACACCATCGCGAGAAATGATATGTTTAGTCAGATCAATCTCCAATGTTCCTATGTAAACTTTTGGATTTGGATTGCCGGCATAACGTCTGGAAACGGCGGCTATGCGAGCGGATAGTTCAGATAGATCAAAGGGCTTTACAAGGTAGTCATCCGCGCCAGCATTTAATCCATTTATACGGTCAGAAATTTGATCTCTTGCCGTTAATATAATCACAGGTGTTGCTTCGCCTGCTTTACGAATTTTCTTTAATAAATCGATGCCACTGCCATCGGGCAGCATTAAATCAAGAAGCAGCAAATCATAATGGGTTGTACTGAGGCTGGCTTCGGCATTGGAAATACATTTTACCCAATCAACTGCATGACCTTCATCAGCAATTTGATCCTGTATCACTTCACCTAACCCTTCGGTATCTTCTACCAATAATATACGCATTTTTTACCTCAAGACCTTATCAGTACGTTGATAATAACCCAGGTTCCTGACAATAAGCTGAAAATATAATTTAATATCAATCACCTTATGCATTACCCCTCATAAATTAAACCTCATTTCTCGTTTTAAGCTTATTGTCAGGATCGAAGAGTACAGTGAGTATTCAATAAATACTCGTTCCATTTGAAGATGCATGATTCAGCGGGAATATCAATGAGGTTAAGATGAAACAACATAAACTAAGTATAACTCTCACGCTAATAACTGTTTGCATTTTCATTATCTGGGGGTGGAGCTTTACGATGAATACCGCAGCAATGTCTTCGTTACCGTGGGAAATTTATGATAATAGCCTGTATCTTAGTGGTTTTATGGCCATTGCTTTAATGTCTGTGACCATGATGTTGGCTACGCGCCCTGCTTGGTTAGAAACACCATTCAATGGTCTTGATAAAATATATCGCCTTCATAAATGGATGGGGATTTTAGCGGTAGTATTTGCAGCCCTGCATTGGCTGATAGAAATGGGCGATGACGTAATTAAGTCTCTCTTTGGACGAAGCGGGCGTGCTCCTGAACTAGATTTTTCAGGGTTTATTGAGATGATGAGAGACGCTGCTGAAGACGTTGGCGAGTGGGCTGTATATCTTGTTTTTGCCATGCTTGTGCTAACGCTTTGGAAACGCTTCCCTTACAACCTATGGCGCTATGTGCACCGTGTAATGCCGATACTTTATTTATTACTAGTTTTTCACTCTGTATTGTTAGCTCCACTGGTCTGGTGGCAGCAACCCGTAGGTTTGTTAATGGTGTTGTTGCTAACAGGGGGAAGCGTAGCCAGCATCGTCTCACTAAGGGGAACAATAGGACAGTCACGAAAAGCGCAGGGAGCCATCCATGCCATTTCAACGACGTCAGCGGGTATTATTGAAGTTGAGTGTCAGCTAGAGAATAAGTGGCAAGGGCATAGTGCAGGACAGTTTGCTTTCGTTACGTTTAATCAAACTGAAGGTGCTCATCCTTTTACCATAGCGAGTTCGGATCGCGGAGACGGCCAAGTTACTTTTCAGATTAAGGCGCTAGGCGATTATACCAAACGTTTAGATCATAAACTGAAAATTGGTCAATCAGTCACAGTAGAAGGTCCTTATGGTCGATTTAATTTCAAACCTAAAAACGCCACTACTGAACAAATATGGATCGCTGGCGGTATTGGTGTAACACCCTTTTTAGCAAGGCTTGAAGAGCTGAAAAATAAGTCAGAACAATCACCATTAGCTCAACTGCATTACTCCAGTAGTGATAGCGCAACAGATCCTTTTGTTAAGCGTTTACAAGAGGCTTGTATCGACTTACCCCTTATTCAACTGCACATACATGACAGCAGTGAAGGTAAAAAACTGACAACAGACCAACTGCTAACTCACTATTCAAAAAAAGCAATGATGGAGGTATGGTTTTGTGGGCCTACAGGCTGGGCCAGAATATTAGAAAATGAATTACGAGAAAAATTACAGGGTTCATTACTTTTTCATAGGGAAGCATTTGAACTGAGATAAAGCGAAAACTAAAACCTAACTTAAAACGATAACGGTATTGCTTTCAGCTTAATGTCAGGAACGCCGTTTATAATAATCGTAAATCAACAGGAGACTCACCATGAAAAATGCAATAAATAAAACAGAAGCAAAAATCACGAAAAATAAACTCGCTATGCTTTTAATAAGCTCTTTCTTTATCAGTGGCGCAGCATTGGCCGATGATGATGATTGCACTGATCCGGTATCAGAGTGGCAACCTCGAGAGCAACTGAGACAGATAATGGAAGATCAGGGTTGGAAGGTTAATCGTATCAAAGTGGATGATGGTTGTTACGAAGTTAAAGGGGTCGATCGAAAGGGAAACCGAATCAAAGCGACATTTTCACCCGCGTCATTGAAAATTAGAGAGCTTAAAATTAAGTTTGATATGTCAGGTGATGCCAGCGATTACTTAGATTTAGGTACACCGATGACGTCAATGCAATCAGAAAGTAATCCTTCACAAAATAAACAAAAAAACAAACCTAAAGTCACCATCGATTGAGTAAAAAGGAGAAAAGACAATGAAATATTTAACCATGACACTGTGCTTTTTTTGCTTCTTTGTAATGAGCAACCAGACTTCAGCACGCAAAATAACCCTTACCACCGAGCTACAAAACTACAGTGGTGACGGCGCTTATCTGGCTATTTATTTAACCAATGCAAAAGGTCAATATCAGGAAACACTGTGGATTGCGGGACAGAAGTCAAAATATTATAAACATTTGACTGGTTGGGCGCGTGGAAGTCGAATGCGCACCAGTGAATACGATGGGCTGACTGGCGCTAGCGTTACCCGCGGCAAGACATTAACGGTAACACTTGATCTGGCTGATAGTTATATTGACTCAGGTTTTCAGCTCAAAATAGATACCTCTGTTGAAGACCAACGTGACAATCGCAATGATGTTGTTGTGCCATTAACCACCGCAGGTGCCGGTAAACCTTCCGCTGGACGAGGCTACATAAAAGCCTTCACTTACGTACTATAAACGGGTTACTTAGGAGTTAGTATGTTACGTAAATTTCACTCTTGGTCTGGATTAATGGCAACGTTGTTGGTTGTGATGCTCTCTGTCACCGGAGCGGTTCTATCAATCAATCCCGTTATGGAATTTGCACAAGCCAAGGTAGCAGGCACGTCTTCAATTAGCGTAGCCGAGTTAGCGGGCAAGCTAGCTTCTAGCCACCCAGGTGCGGAGCAAATACAGCGTAGCCCCTCAGGCAGTATTATCGTCTATTACACCAAAGATGGACAAACTGGGGCTGATTTAATCAACCCAATAACCGGTGAAACTATCGGGGCTTATTCAAACTCAC
The DNA here is from genome assembly GCA_047628385.1 of Oleiphilaceae bacterium. GTDB lineage: Bacteria > Pseudomonadota > Gammaproteobacteria > Pseudomonadales > Oleiphilaceae > PZPK01. Next base: position 41,864 of record JBLHVH010000002.1, on the reverse strand, counting down.
CCGTTATGGTTTGGGTGAAAAATTTGCATCGGTCTTACTTACTTGACACACCCGGACGTGTTGGCGCAGGCATTGCAACTTTTCTTATGCTGATATTAACCATTTCAGGTGCCATCATGCTGGCAAAACGCCTTGGTGGTTGGCGTCAAATTTTACGACCTATTCAAGGCACTTTTAGACAGCGTTTACACTGTCAGGTAGGTCGAGTAGCCGTTATTGCGTTGATGCTATCGGCCACAACCGGGCTGTATATGTCTGCAGTAACCTTTGAATTACTTCCTGATTATCAATCATCAGAACCCGCTTTTCCAGAAAACGTAAAAGGTGACTTTCCTGCATCAATAGATACGCTTACCGCCTTAAAATCGATCCCTTTGAGCGAACTTAGAGAAATAGTTTATCCCTATAAGGATGATCACAATGATGTTTATTCAATCACTACGCATCAAGGCAGCGGGTTTATCGACCAATCAACAGGACAATTACTGTCATTTCAAGCGTTCAACAACAAGCAAAAGTTGCATGAATTTATCTATATGCTTCATACGGGCGAAGGACTTTGGTGGCTAGGACTACTATTAGGTTTAGGTGCACTCACAGTGCCACTAATGTCGTGGACAGGCATTCAAATTTGGTGGCGTCGTAAACGCTCTACCGCGACAATCAATAACAATGCAGCCCCTAAGAGTGCTGATACCTTAATATTGGTTGGCAGCGAAGGAAATAGTACTTGGGGCTTTGCCAAAACCTTTCATGATGCACTTAACTTAGCTGGCCATCAGGTTCACACAATATCAATGAACAGCTTTGCGAATAATTCTGAGAGTCACTATCCGAATACGAAGCGGCTATTTATCCTGACTGCGACCTATGGTGATGGCGATACACCTGCTTCGGCCAGTCATTTCCTCACTCAGTTAGATAAAATGACCAAAATACCAGAGTTTCCCGTTGCAGTACTGGGCTTTGGCGATCGACAATTTCCTGATTTTTGTCAGTACGCAAAAGATGTCGAAGCGGCACTGACTGCCAAAGGTTGGTCACAATTACTGCCACTCGATACCATCAACAGGCAGTCGCCACAGGAGTTCTCCCGTTGGGGCAACACTGTGGGTAGGGTTATCAATACCAAGTTGTCGCTAGTTCACACTCCGAGTCATCCTCGCTGTACGACACTATCGCTCATCGAGCGAGTCGATTACGGCGTTGAAGTGCAAGCCCCAACTGCGGTATTACGTTTCAAACAACCTGATGTTAACGATAAAGGCCTACCCCATTTTGAGGCAGGTGACTTAGTAGGTGTTTTAGCGCCAGGCACTAAGGTGGCTCGATTTTACTCCCTCGCATCGGCATCGAAGGATGGCATGTTGGAGATCTGCATACGTCATCATTCCGGCGGGCTGTGTTCGAGTTTTCTCCATTCGTTATCGGTAGGCGACAGTATCGAGGCTTTTATTAGGCCCAATCCGAGTTTCCGACCCGCTTCAGGTAAAGCACCGATAGTGCTGATTGGCGCAGGTACGGGGATTGGACCCTTGGTCGGTTTTATCCGCAATAATAAATCACATCACCCCATACATCTCTATTGGGGAGGACGTAATCCACAGTCAGACTTCCTCTACGAACCTGAGCTCAAAACTTATCTTAAGGATAAGCGGCTGACAGAACTGAACGCCGTATTCTCCCGTACCAACGAGTGCTCTTATGTGCAAGAAAAAATCGGTGTTGATAGCTTAGAGTTACGCGAATTAATAGAGAAGGGAGCACAGATTTTGGTCTGTGGAGGACGAGACATGGCAAACAGCGTTATGGTGGCATTGAACGAAGTAATCGCACCTCTGGGCATGGACGTACTAACGCTCAAAGCCCAAGGACGCTATCGTGAAGATGTTTATTAGTTTGTTGACTGATTGAAGAGGGTTATATTTTTGTACTTTCTAAATTTATCCTTTGTAAGGCTTAAGTATTTATAGGGTGCACTGACATGGTGTTAGAAATATTTGGACGAGTATGGAAATGGGTCATTATTGGTGTAGGTCTAGGAGCTGCTCTACATGGCTTTGTACCAGAGGGTTGGATACAAGAAAACTTGGGTAATGATCAATGGTGGTCAGTTCCTTCTGCCGTGTTACTTGGAATACCTTTATATTCAAATGCTACAGGGGTAATTCCTGTGATGGAAAGTTTAATTAAACAAGGGCTCCCTATTGGTACAACACTCGCCTTTTGTATGAGTACTGTAGCTGCGAGTTTCCCTGAATTTATTTTGTTAAAGCAAGTGATGCAATGGCGATTATTGGCGGTGCTCTTTGTACTCCTACTCGTCGCATTTACATTAATTGGTTGGATTTTTAATTATTTAACCCCATTTATTTAAAGAAATAATTTAAGGACATTATGATGAAAGAAATAAAAGTACTAGGTACTGGTTGTGTTAAATGTAAAAAAACCGTTGAAGCTATTTCAAAAATAGCGAATGAATTAAATATAGACGTACAAGTAATTAAAGAAACAGAACCTGAGATAATTATGGGGTACGGTGTAATGAATACACCTGCGGTAATTGTTGATGAAATAAATGTGCATAGTGGTTCAATTCCACACAGAGAAGCAATTGAAGCCTGGTTAAGAGGTTAACTATGCAAGTTGTTTTGGCCATTAATTTATAGCTTCTAACTCACAATGGGGGCGAAAGCGAGTTAGGGTATACACTCTAATGTTAGCTGTTATTTAAGGTGTTGGGCATAGGTATGACCACAGCTAGAATTAATTTCTAACAAATATTTAGCAATTATATTTAAGTCAGTTTATAGCGAATTATTGTCATTTTCACATGGAAAAGTGAATGTAATTTACTGGCAAAGTTGCATATGATTTTAGATGTTTAATTAAATGTACTCATAATGTTAAAATCTATGGGTGGTCTTCAATTTAATTGGGTTAACTAATAGTTTATTTTGCTAGATAAACTCAACTTCATCTTGATGATTATGTGTGAGGGGGGTTGCTAGGGATAAATGAATGCTAAAGTTGACTCAACAAATAGCATAAGTAGATAGTGTGATACTTTATTGTTTGTTGTTTGCAGCTCCGCTACAAATTTAATTTTTAAAGTATGATACTTTAATAAACATACTTATCTTTTAACGTCCTATAATAGGGAGTCTTATAGACACAAAAGTATGATACTTTATTGTTAGTTTACAAAAGTGTGGTTTCTAAATAATATTGGAACTTCTTAAATAAAGTAGAAATTCCTAATTGATAATGAAAGCGATCTACTCTTTTTGAGTGGTCGCTTTTTTTTTCATTAGGAAAGTTTCCTCATAGGGAGGAGTATTTAGACTACACAAGCATACCGACACATGTGACAAAAATTGCAATATTTGCCCCTAAAGGCGATAAAGATATGAATTTAGATTTATCTAACAAAATAGTTGGTGTACATCGAGGTATAAATTTCCATTTGGATATCCCAAGCTTGCATAAGCTAGATAATGCAACTATTCACAAATTCCCGACAAACGACATTTTATTTGAAATGTTAGTGGCAGAAAGAGTCGATGTAATTGTTATGAGTCAAACTGTAGGTGAATACTTATTACAAACTCAACACCCTAATTTTAGGGTAGATGTTCATCATATTAAGAGTTATGAACTCCCTGTGTATTTAGCATTTAGAAAGGGAACGATAAATATTAATAAAGTAAATAAAGAGCTGAATAAAATAAAAAGCGCATCAAACCTCTAAAAGTATCTTTCTTTTTTAGTACGAATAAGTCATTTTTCCTTTAAAACGTATTCGGCTTCATGCTCAAACGACTACATTTATTACTTGCCTAAATAGTTATTTTCACCAGCATTACGAAAATTAACCGTTATAACTATAGCCATTGATTTGTTTATGGTTTTTCGATTTAAGTTATGAATGTGAGTTAAAGCATCAATATAGAAAATTTAAATTTAGGCGAGCAATAGTCTTTTAGTCAACTTATTTGCTACACCTAAAACTATTTCAATTAAATAGCCAATTCTTTCTTAAATTCGTCACTTGGTATTTTTAACACATCAATCGCTATGTTTTGCATGGCCTGATAGTGATCTTTCATTGTTTCATCTACATTTACATAATTGAAATTTTGATGACGCCAAAAAGCAGTGGCACCATAAGCGGTAAATGCTTGAAGTGCTTTCACTTCGCTGTTTGCTAATGTGATATGTTTTTGATAGCCGGTTAGCAACTCTTTCCATGTTCTATATGATAAGAAATCACAACTGAGTTAGTCGCTCTATTAATGAAGAGCTCAGCAGCTTTAATGCCTTTTTCTTCACTATTTTGATGCACAGTAGTTATTGGTGGTGTCGAGCGTAAAGCTTCATCAATTCCGTCAAAGCCAACCACTCTAATATCTTCAGGAACCTTAAGACCCATTGCGTGAATTTCTTTAACTGCCGCCAAGGCAATAATATCACTCATGCAAAGTAAAACATCAGGACGAGGGATTGATGTTAGTGCTTCTTTAGCTGCAATTAATGCAAAATGATGATTACTTTTAGGAAGATTCCAAACACGATCTGATCTTAAATTAACATTCGAATCTTTAAGTGCTTGTCTGTAGCCATTTAAACGCTGATGAGAGATAGAACACATAGCATTACTAGATGTGGGTAATTCATATACACGACAAGTTAGATCTGACTCTAGTAGCCTTAAGCCTAATATAGCAACTTCATCATCGGTTGATTTAATAGCCAGCTTTGCAATCTCATAAGCCGCTTTTTCATTGTCTATTCCAACAGAAGCATTTCGGTCTATATCAAAGTCGGCAGTGACGACTTTTTTCGAAGTTACTCTTAGCTGTTCTATTAATTCAGGATTTCTAGGTGAGCCATAACAAATAAAGCCATCAACAAAATCAGCAACAGAATTAATGTTATCTGATATACCTGAAAACAAAAGTAAGTTAACTTTATTTTTTTCTAAAACCGACGACACACCTTTAACAAAGTCACTTGCTACAGGGTCTGTTACCATATATTCAAGGCTATCAGGCAGCACTAAAGCCACAATATTAGACTGACCTTTTCTTAACGATTGGGCTGCTTTATTTGGACCTGAATATCCTAATTTTTTGCACGACTCCAGAATATCAATGCGTTTGTTTTTGGATAGTTGGTCAGGTCTATTGAACGCATTTGAAACGGTGGCATTTGATACACCCAGTTCTTTAGCAACACTTTTAAGCGTCCAAACTTTCTTGTCAATCATGTTTACCTTTTACCGTTATTTTAATAAAAAATCAGCAACTATAGAGTTACTGATTAGTATACTACCGATCTTAAAATATAAAAAACGCTGCATTAATATCTATTTAGCATTATATGTAATACATCATTACTTAAGACAATTTCAATAGGTTATTTAAGCTGATAGTACGAGAGTTATTATCTTCATTTATTTCAATATGTGCGTTATTTTCTACTAAATCAACCATTAGCGTGATGTTCTGCTGCTCGTATTTCCACGACATTTTCAATGTGGATTTTTCACTGACAATCGAAAACTCACCATTAAAAGCTGTACAATTATTACGTAATTGAATAAGTTCGATCATCGCTATGGTAAACGGTTTCTTTAGCGCTTCTTCAATATCGGTAATATCAAGGTACGGACGATTAATATCCCTACCAACATTCGATTTAGATAATAAGTCCATGGCATTTTTCTTAGCCAACAAACCTGCGTAATATACCTGCGGTGTTCCAGGTGCAAAAAACTGAATAGCTCTGGCAACTAAATAGTCAAAATCACTTTGGCCAAGTGCATCGTAATACGTACAATTTACTTGATATAAATCGACATTACTCGCGGCGGCTCCTGTTGATTTTTGGCTCTCACCAGCGCTGTTTAGGTGAATAGTTTCCACGAGATTATCAATTTCATGATTACTGAGTAAGCCTGGTTTACCATTCATAGGTCCCACATCAATGATACCGATGCCATCGTGTGTATCTAAAACGGTAATACAATTTTTGGGTGAAACATTTAACCATTTTGCTAGTGCAGTAAAGTCTTTAGTAAAAATGCTGTGTAACACTAAAGGCGGTAAAGCAAAGTCATATACTCGGTCAACTCGCTGTGCAATTTCAATTTGAGTTTGATAATAAGAATGAATTTCTACTAGTGTTTCAATACCTAAATCATTTGCTGCTTTACTTAGCTCATCAATGAACTCAAAGGTTTCATCTAGCATAAAGCAACTGGTGCCTGCTTTTTTCAGCGCATAACCTGCCGCATCTAAGCGGATCATTTTAATATTATTTTCAGAAAATGTTTTTAAAATACGAATTAAATATTCTTTACCTTTCTCTGATGTAATGTCTATATCTATTTGATTATCAGTAAACGTTGTCCAAAAATCGGCACTTTCATTATTAGGTAGCGCAAAGTTAGTAAAGCAACTGCCAGGCCTAGGGCGGTATATTTTGTCTGCATCACTTTTACTTAAGCCGTCAGGGAACACTTTATCTTTTGTTAAAAACAGATCCCAATACGGAGATTTTTGACCATGCTGTAATACACTTTTAAATTCTTTAGACTTAGCCGACATGTGATTAACAATAAGGTCGGCCATTAATTCATGTCCTTCACCTAATGCTTTTATATCGTTCCAATTACCTAATCGGCTGTCAACTTGGGTGTGATCTATCGGGTCGAAACCTGCATCACTTCCGTCAATAGGGAAATAAAATGGCAATAAATGAATACCAGAGAATAAATCTGCTAGCTGATCATTTAAAATGTTGTTTAATGTTTTAGTGTCTGAACCGGTTAACCTATCAATGTAGGTGATTAGCTGAACATTATTTTTCATAACTTTACCATTTAATTTCAAGTTGCATCTTAATCGATTAAGGCTTATGTTTATATACTATGCAACTTTAATCAAGAATAATTTTTATTTTTTAAGTTGTTAAGATGATAAGAATAGAATACGCATTGAGTAAGGTGTTAATTTTTAGCTATTATTTTGCTAAAAGCCCTTTATTAAATCAATAGGATATAGCGAGTCTATATGCATTTGCTTCTTTATTTGATAAAGCGTTTTATAATTTTGGCTCAGTTAGCTTAAAAACTATCAACAATAAAAATCAATTGTATTGCATGGTCAAATATACACACTACAAAGCGTTAACTGTGCTGTTAACCTTTGCTTAGTGTGGTGTTAAGAGTGTAGTTTGGGGGATTATAATTATGACAACAAAATTTAATACGGAGCCATTATCTTTTAAAGAAAAGGTAGGTTATGGCATGGGAGATATGGCTTCAAACTTCTATATGGGGTTCTTTGCGCTGTTCCTGCTTTATTATTACACGGATGTGTACGGTATTTCTGCTGCTGCGGCAGCAACCATGTTATTAGTGACAAAAGTAATTGATGCCATTAGTGATCCTGCAATGGGCTTACTTGCTGATCGCACAACCACTAAGTGGGGTAAGTACCGCCCTTACTTGCTTTGGATGGCAATTCCTTATGCATTGCTTGGTTACCTTTTATTCTTAGGGCCTGAATTTGGTGACACCGGTAAATTAATTTTTGCTTACGTATCTTATTCATTGGTGATGTTGGCCTATACCGCGATTAATGTTCCTTATTCAGGGCTCATGGCGGTTATTCATCCTGAATCAGGCGAACGGACTAAAGCGGCACAATTTAGATTTATTTTTGCCTCAATAGGCTCGCTAGTGGTTGGGGCTTCCGCTAAGCCTTTAGTTGAGTTTTTAGGTGGTGGCGATGAGCTACTTGGTTTTCGCTTAACTATCATTTTATTTGCAGTGCTTTCCGTCGCCGTTTTTTGGTATACCTTTGCAGTTACCAGAGAAAGAGTAATGCCTAAAAAGCATGAGGCTAGTATCAAAGATGATATATCAACTTTATTAAAGAACAAGTCTTGGTTGATACTGGTTGGCACTGGGGTTTTTGTTGTTGTTGGCTTGGTTGCACGTTTTGCGTCAATCGCTTATTACACCAAATACTATATGAATGACGACGGAAGTAATGTGTTTTTGTGGATGGATCAAACCACATTTATTATTTCATGTGGTTTACTAGGGCAGCTATTTGGTGCGCTGATTACCCCTATGCTGGTCGCACGCTTTGAGAAACATAAATTAATGTTTGTTACTAATTTTTCCCATGCAATATTATTGTTTTTTGGCTTTACTATCTCCCCAGATAATGTCGCACTTACAACTATAGTTCACACCCTAGGGATTATTACCTTTGGTATTGCAATCACCTTGTTATTCACCATGTATACCGATTGTGTAGAGTACGGAGAGTGGAATACAGGTAACAATAGTGCAGGTTTAACGGTGTCAGCTTCTATGTTCTCATTGAAGTTTGGCTCTGCTGTAGGTGGTGCATTACCGGGTTTTATTCTTGCTGCATTTGGTTTTGTTGCTAATCAAACCCAAACATCTGAATCAATTGAAGGTATTCGTTACATGTTTAATATATTGCCCGCCGTATTCTTTTTGTTGGGAGCCGTGTTGATACTTTTCTATAAAATTGACCGTGCTCAATTAACACAAATTGAATGTGATTTAGCTGAGCGTCGCAGCTAAGCTAGCAAGGTTATATAATATAAAGGGCATAAGTGAAAATTTACTTATGCCCTTTATTCGTTAACAGCTTAAGTAATCAATAAGCTTGTATAGTAAAAGAACTGTATTTGAATAAACTGCCCCAGGCAAATACTGAGTTAAGACGTATAGCTATTCAAAATTGATCTACAATTCATAAACCAACAAAAGCTGCTAGTTGTTCTATCTAAAAATCATCTTAGTTATCAATAAATAATAACAATACAAAAATTAAATTTAAAAAGTGCTTGCAAAGTAATCACATTTTAAATAATAATTAACTTAATCGATTAAGTTAATTGCAGTATCAAACATAACTATTTTAATAATTAAAAACATACTATAAAAGCAACATGGGGTGACCAAATGCAACAGTTCACATATAAAAAATTACTATTGAGCACATTAACTTTAGCTATATGCTCAAGCTTAAGTGCCGCAGAAATAACCGATGAAGCCGCAGTAGAAAAAAAAGGCTTAGATTTTGAACGAATAGTTGTTACGGGTGCTGCAGGTAAAGGCTCTACAGTTATGGCATCAAGTGTCTCAGTAAGTAGCTTATCTGCTGACCAAATAGAAGTAACAACGCCGAGAAGTTCAGCCGAAGCCTTTAGATCAATCCCTGGTATTCGTTCTGAATCGTCTGGTGGTGAAGGTAACGCAAATATTGCTGTACGTGGTCTTCCTGTAGCTGCTGGTGGCGCAAAATTTCTACAATTACAAGAAGATGGATTACCCATTTTACAATTTGGTGATATAGCTTTTGGTAATGCCGATATTTTTCTTAGACTTGATAGTACAATGTCGTCAATCGAATCAATTCGTGGTGGCTCAGCCTCTACTCTCGCCACAAATGCTCCAGGCGGCATCATTAATATCATCAGTAAAACAGGTGAGTCTGATTCTGGTAGCGTAGCGACAACCATTGGTTTAGATTATGATCATACCCGTACCGATTTTGAGTTTGGCGGCGAGCTAAACGACAGCATGTATTTCCATCTTGGTGGTTTCTATCGTCAAGGTGAAGGACCAAGAGAAGCGGGTTATACCGGTAATAAAGGCGGACAAATTAAAGCCAACATTACCAAAGAATTTGATAAAGGTTACGTGAGACTTTATTACAAGCATTTGGATGATAAAACCATTGCTTACTTACCCATGCCAGCCAGTTCAAATGGCAAGTCAGTGGGTAGTTTCGACCCTTCATCTGATACGCCTCATTCGGCATATTTTACCTCAATATTGAGCACTGACGGTAATGGCAACCTTCGCCGTGCAGACATGCGTGATGGTATGAATCCAACGGTTGACTCTGTTGGTTTAGAAGCTGTATTTGACTTAGGTAATGACTGGTCGATTGAAAACAGATTTAGAACGTCAAGTACGAAAGGTAGTTTTACCTCGCCATTTCCTGAAAGCATTCAAGATAGCCAAACACTTGCTGATAGCTTAGCGGGTACAGGCGCGCAATTGACTTATGCTAATGGACCTCAACAAGGTAGTGCTTATACTGGCGCTAACTTAATGCGTATTCATACCTTTGATGTTGAAATGAGCAACTTAGATTTTATGGTTAATGACTTAAAAATCTTAAAAACTATTGGTGATACCAACATCACTTTTGGTTATTACAAGTCATTACAAAATATCGAGCAATCATGGCTTTGGAATTCTTATTTATCAGAAGTGAAAGGCGACAACGCAGCACTTGTTAATGTTGCAGCGGCTGACGGTACAAGCTTTTCTGATAGTGGTTTAATTGCTTATGGTGTTCCAGCGTGGGGCAACTGTTGTACACGTAACTACGACCTTCAATATGATGTAACAGCACCTTATATTGCCATTAACTCAGTTTTTGGTGATTTTACTATCGATGCAAGTGTTCGTCATGACAGTGGTGAAGCCACAGGTACATATGCTGGTGCAGTGCAATCTGAAATAGACATGAACAGAGACGGCGAGATATCAGTGCCTGAAATGAGCGTATCTTCAGTAAACAATAGTGCGCCTTCTATTGTTAATTATGATTGGAGTTACACATCTTACTCAATTGGTGCTAACTACATTGTAAATGACGATTTAGCTGTTTTTGGCCGACTAAGCCATGGCGGTACCGCTAATGCTGACCGTTTAGCTTTCGGTAAAATTGCAGCTGATGGCTCAGTAGCCGATGAAGATGCTGTTGATGAAGTTGACCAATTCGAAGCCGGCATTAAGTTTCGCAAAGATAAACTATCGGTATTTGCGACGGCTTTCTTTGCTGAAACACAAGAGCAAAATTTTGAAGCAACAAGCCAAAAATTCTTTGACCGTGTATATGAATCATATGGTCTTGAGTTAGAAAGTGCTTACTACATTGGTGATTTTGACATTCGCGGTAATGTTACTTGGACTGATGCAGAAATCACCAAAGACGGTGTTAACTCAGCTTCAGTGGGAAATACTCCAAGAAGACAAGCTGACTTTGTTTATTCACTTACTACTCGCTATAACTTTGAGCAAGGCTCTGCGGGTCTTAGTTTAATAGGTACTTCAGAAGCTTATGCGCAAGATGGTAGTGATCAAAGTGCAGACGATATCCTTAAATTTGATGGCTACACGCAAGTAAATGCCTTCGCTCAATATTACCTTTCAGACACGTTTAGCATTGCTTTAAATGTTAATAATCTGTTTGACACTACAGGTATAACAGAAGCTGAAGAAGGTAACATTCCTGCGAATGATATTATCAGAGCAAGAACGATTAACGGCAGAACAAGTAGTATTACGCTTAAATACGACTTTTAATTTGTCATTAACAACGAAAGACACAATGCAGTAAGAACAAGCCCATTTTATATGGGCTTTTTTTTGAGGTTTATTCACTGAATTGATATTAAAATTTTATAATATCAGTGTAAAGTCGTGATGATACTTATAGATTATATAAAGGTTTTATCTATTTAGTTTGTTAATGCCATATTAACTATACCAATACAAATAAATAAAAAAAGTCATTATCTACCAGCATAATCTTCTTGTTGTAAAAACACATCAACAGCCCTGATCCACTTTAATTAAAACAACCATGATGAGATTCCTACCTCTGCAAGTTATACAAACTTGTCTGTAAAAATTTCAATAGAATAATATAAAGTTATAAAGCTAATAATTTTAAATTATATTAATAATGTTTATTAACAGTGACTTAAGTTATTTGTTAGGTTTGGCACGAATAAAGCATTAAGTACTACGTAGTTTGAAACTAAATTAATTCAAGGGGAATACTATGTTGAACTGGGCACTTACATTTTTAGTTGTTGCGATCGTTGCTGCAATATTTGGTTTTGGTGGTATCGCAGGAACAGCAGCAGGTATTGCTAAAATTATATTCTTCATCTTCGTTGTACTATTGGTTATCTCATTAATCGCTAATGCCATCCGTGGTAAATCACCAAAAATTTAAGGAAAAAATTATGACTTTTATAAAAAAATTATCAACAACAATGATCACACTTGTAGCGGTATTAGGTTTAGCCGCATGTACTGGCGACAAAGCGGAAACAGCGGGTGAAAAAGTAGATGAAATGGCACATGACGCTGGAAATGCTATGAAAGATGCAGGTGATAAAATGGGCGATATGGCCACTGATGCAGGCAATGCCATTGAAGATGCCTGTGAAGAAGCAAAAGAAGGTGTAAACGCTAAAGATACAGACTGTTAAACATTAATTCGATAATTACACCAAAAGGCCTATATAGGCCTTTTTTATTGCCTATCTGAACATTTATTCAAGTTATGTAGGTAAATATTTCACTTGTTTATATAGTTACTGTTCTATAATGAAATTGAGAAGCTCTCGTTAGTTAATATTTTTCAGTAGGTTATAAATAAAGCATATATTGGTACGAAAAACGCTTATGTATGTGTAGTTTGTAACTTATTAATTTGAGAAATATATTATGTTAAGTTGGGTATTCACTTTTTAGTTATTGCTATTATTGCAGTAATATTCGATTTTGGTGGTATCGTTGGCGCAGCAGCGGGTATTGCTAAAATTATATTTTTTATTTTCGTTGTATTGTTGGTTACCTCATTAATTATCAATACAATTCGTGGTAAAACAAACCACCAAAAATTTAGGGAAAAACACATGACTTTTATTAAAAAATTATCAACCACACTTATTTTCTTTGTCGCAATGTTTGGCTTAACAGCTTGTAGTGAAAAAGATGCAGAAAAAGCAGGTGACAAAGTTGAAGAAGCCGTTAAAGGTGCTGGCAATATGGCTAAAGATGCTGGTGATAAACTAAATGAAATGAAAAAAGATGCCGGTAACGCACTTGATGCCGCGGGCGAAAAAGCAAGTGAAATGAAAGAAGATGCTGGTGAAGCGATTGAAGGTGCTGGCGAAAAAGTAAGTGAAATGGCAAGCGATGCGGGTCATAAGTTAGATGAAATGAAAACCAGTGTTAGCGATAAATTTGGTGGAATGAAAAAAGACGCAAGTAACGCCATTGAAGATGCTTGTGAAGAAGCTAAAGAAGGCGTAGACGCTGAAGATGACGATTGTTAATTATAGTTTGACCCGTCCTAGTATGGGTTGACAGTAATTGAATTAAAAAAGGCCTATATAGGCCTTTTTTTCGTTCAATAATAAAATAAATTTTACTCGGTTAACTGGTCGTTCCTAACCATCTTGGTCATTGCTCCTGCGTTACTTTGAAGATTGTTATTCATTTAAGAATATAGCTTCTGATATCAACAAACCCTCAATGTCAGCTAAAAGAGTGACAATTGCTGTTTTCATCGATGAAAACGACCACATCACCCCTTGTTTGGTTAAATTTTCTAACTAGCAATCAAAGCTTAAAAAGGCTGGTTCAATGTTGAATACTTTCTGGTACTGAGTTCTTAAATTTTATTGGTTTATTTTTTACTTTTAATTATTGAAATATATGAATAAAAAATTAGTTTTAACTATTTTTTAAATTAATTTGGAATAAATATCACACGTTAGCCGTTATCTCAGTGTCATTAACATAAACAGACATTAGAGGAAGCAAACATGACTAAATTAAATAAAATTGCACAAGTATTGGTATTAAGTGGTATGAGTTGTTGGGTAAGTATCGCGCAAGCCGCTGATATTGAAATTAGCCAAAACACCCAAGTTAACCAAGAAACTAAAGTTTCTCAGCAAATAGATAGTTCTGATAACTCAGCTCAAATGTCGACACAATCTGATACTTCAGTTGAAAGCGATACGCAAGCTAAGGCTAACAGTGAGGAAGCGAATGCTTCAGAGTCTGCGCCGAACGAAAATGAAGATCAGCCTTCGAGTAACGCTACGAATATCAGTACTGCAGGCGTTTTAGATAACAATAGTGAGTTGAACAATAGCCTATCAAATAATGTTGGCGAAAATATCAGTGTTATCTCTGGTGCGACAGCAACGTTAGCTCAGTCACTTAATCAAGTAACAAGCATAGCATTTCCAACGTTACCCGAAAGTGAAGTACCAGAAGAGTCTGACGCAATCACATCAAACGAAGCGTTAGCAACACCTGAACTTGCTGCATTAAATCCAAATATTGATAGCGCTACTTCTTTTGTTAACAGCTCAGCAGTAGCCACTCAACTTTCAGGCAATGTCGTAAACAATACCTTAGTAGATACAGCATCAAGCTTGAGTCAGTCACTTAGCCAAACAACAAGTGCAAATTTGTTAACCTTACCAGAAAATGGCACAGCAGAAGAAACTGAAGAAGTTGTACCTAGTGAAACGATGGCAACTCCTGAAAATGTGGCCCTAAACCCTACTATTGATAAAGCCAATTCATTTGCTAACACGTCGCAAGTATCTCAGCAAATATCAAGTAATGTGCAAAATATCGTATCGTTAGATGCTGCAGGTCAAACTACGCAAGTCATTGAGCAAACGGTGAACGCTAATGTTGCCGATGCCATCACTTCAAATACTCAAACGGCAATCACTGAAAACGTTAATAGCCAGATCAACAATGTTGTTACTGAGCAAATTAACACCGAGCTAGCTGCAGCAACGGCAGCTGAAGTCACTAATAGCTTGGTAAATAACTTAGATATTGGATTATAAATTTAAAAAATGCTTTAAGCGCGCCAGCAACCCTGGCGCTTTTTTATTTGAGGTGATTGAGATGAAATATATTTTAAGTAGTTTAACGTGTGCAATAAGTATGCAACTATCGGCGGCAACGTCAGAGCCAGTAAGTGTTAAAGGTGAGGTTTCTTTAGGTATTATCAGTAACTCTGCACTGAGTGTTGATGAGCTTGATGAGGTTTCTTCACAAGGCGATAGCGGCTTGGAAAAAACCGCAGCGGTTACCGGACTTTGGAAAATCAATGATAAAGCGAAATTAGCTGCTTCATATCGTTATAATGAACAAGATTACCAAGAGTTTGATGCTTTTGACTTAGCCTTACATCAAATTAGTGTTGATGGGAGTTATCAATGGCGTAAAAAAGATCTAGGTTTACGCTATGATGGCGCAAAAGCCAAACTAGATGGAGAGACGTTTTTAAATTTTCAACAAGCCAGCATTTACTTAGGTACTTTTCTTCAACCACAAACGTTTTTGCGTACTAGCGCCAAGGTTAAAAGTAAAAAGTTTGCGATTATGTCTAACCGTAATGCCGACGGTTATGGTGCTAGTGCTGAATTGTTCCACTTTATTAACGACGGTGACATTATGTTTATGCTCGGCGTTAGTGCAGACAAGGAAACCGCTACCGATGCGCGATTTAATTATAGTGGTTATGGGGTGAACATTAAGCTTTCGCAAAAATTTGAATTATTTGGCTTAGCGCAAAAAGCTGCAATAGGCTGGCGCTTTCAATCGAAAGACTTTCAAGCATATAACAATGATGATATGCCTAGTCAG
This sequence comes from Oleiphilaceae bacterium, assembly GCA_047628385.1. Lineage (GTDB taxonomy): Bacteria > Pseudomonadota > Gammaproteobacteria > Pseudomonadales > Oleiphilaceae > PZPK01. Next base: position 26,314 of record JBLHVH010000002.1, on the reverse strand, counting down.
CTTGAATCGAAAGCAGATGAACATAGAAATATTTTTCAAGCGCAATGGCAATTAGAACTTAACAAACATCTAGCGCTGGTTAGTAAGCTTGAATATGGTGATTACCGTTCGCAACTTGATAGCCAAACCTACAGTCAAACAACTTCTTCATTGTCGATTAAAGTACAATTTTAGCGGCGTAATATCGCGCCTATACCGTAAATAGGGTCCTTGCCTTTAGGGCCCAAATCTACGGCTGATACATTTAGCTTATCTAATATTTTTTTCTTATCTTTACCATACGTTGCGGTTAAACAGGCTATCGCGGCTGTAATCTGTGGTGCGGCGATCGATGTACCAGACTCCCGACCAATACGTTGACCGCTTTTGGCGGTTAATACATTAACACCTAATGCCGAGTAGTCGACATATTCCCCTCGATTTGACCAACGATAAGCTTGTTGGTTTTTGTCTATTGCACTAACCGCAATTACATCTTGATAAGCAGCCGGGTACATAGGCGGAGCCGCAGGGCCTTCATTGCCTGCAGCGGCAATGACTATAGCGCCTTTTGCGATAGCGGCGTTGAGTACACTATGTAAAATTTGATTATCAGGCCCAGCCAAACTCATATTAATCACAGTCACGTTTTGCTCTAGCAGCCAATTTATACCAGAGATTATGGCCGATAACGTCGCGCCCTGGGCGTAATCTGATTGTTGATAAAATACTTGCGCGGAATATACTTTACCTTTCGGCAAAAGTGGTACTAATTGTTTACTTTCTCCCACCAATAAACTGGCGATTACGGTACCGTGTTGCACTGATGCATTTAAGTCATTAGGTAAAAAGGATTTTTCAGTAATATCAGCACTTTTAAAAGCACTATGTTTTGTGTCAATCGCACTATCAACTATGCCAACCTTTACGTCGAAATCACATACTGGAATAGTGTTATTTAGTGAGTTAATGCTCTTATTGGCTAGGTTTACTTCAGGTAGACTCGCTTGATTTTGTACTTGATAAATATGGTTTCTCGCTAAACTAAGCGCTGCTTGGTCTGAGAGGATATTACTTAACGCTTGTTTAGAATCAAAGGCGGCGGGCACGCTAAAGCGCAGCAATGCCAGGCCTAACCCGGTATATCGATATTCTGAAATAATTTGTGCACCATGTTCAATGAGGTGCTTTTTGCTTATATTGTCAGCTAAAAGTAGCCATTGTCCTTGAACAGCCCGCCAACCATCTTCTACTTCAACATCAAACCAAAGACTTTTACCTGCGGTGGTTGTTATTGCTAATGTGGCTGGCAATGCATTAAGAGGCTCTGTAATGACTTTATCAATGTCGGGTAAAGCACTTAGCGCAAAAGGTGCTAACACTGGCGGGTTATCTAATCTCCGAGTAATATCGTTTGCTGTGCGCTCTATAACACTAACTTGTCCAATAACATTACCTGTAGACAATTGTTGAGCAGGAATAAATGTACTAAAAGCAGTAAGAAACATGGCGGTAATGGTTAAGGTTTTCATGTTAATCTTGAGCCTCAAAAATAAGTGTGGTGTTAATAAAACGTTTCAACTGAAAATATATTTCCTTTTATGGAATAAAAAACTTTTACACACGTCTTCTTAAGTAAGAGGAGTAAAAACATGCATAAAACCATTGAAAACATACTACCAATGCTAAGACGCTTTGCCTACTCATTAACGGGGAATGCTGCTGATGCAGACGACTTAGTGCAAACTACGTTGGAAAAAATACTAACAAAAGGCGTGCCTGCTGAAGTTGATGTCACTAAATGGGCATTTAAAGTTTGTCGCAATGTATGGATTGATGAATACCGTGCTCGTAAAGTTAGACAAAATGCTGTGCTTAAGCCTGAATTGCAAGAACCACAAAGCATGGATGAACAGCAAGTATTCGACAGCAAAGAAATGCTAGGCCATGTTAATGTAGCGATGAATACGTTACCTGACGAACAGCGTGCTATTTTATCTTTAGTCGCGGTACAAGGTATGTCATATAAAGAGGTGGCATCATCAATGGAAATCCCGGTTGGTACTGTGATGAGTCGGTTATCGCGAGCGCGTGCCGCATTAGTGGATATGATGAAACCTTATCGATTAGGAGCAGACGCATGAAAATAAGTGATGAAATGTTAAGTGCTTTTTTAGATGCGGAACTTAGCGAAGAAGATATGGAAGCCGTACGTTGTGCGCTGGAAACTGATGACGATTTAGTGATGCGCTTAGCTGAATTAGCACAGGTAGATCATTGGGTGGTAGAAAATTCGGCCATTATGGATACAACACCTGTTGCTGATGATTTGTTGCAACTAGCTAAAAAAATTGATAAAAAAATAGCGCAAGATAAACCTTCAGTGACAGGGGGAAATGTTGTTAGTTTGTCACGTTGGAAAAGTATCAATAAAAGCATACAAAAACATTATGCTTTAGCGGCCGGCGTTGCCATGCTATTTGGTGTTGGTACTGTAACTTTGATGCAATCACAGCAACAATCGTCAGTCATTACCGCAGGGGTAGCGCAAGCCTTAGATCAAGTGCCGAGTGGTGAAATGTCAATAACAACACAAGGCGATGCAATAACGGCAAATTTAAGTTTTACCAACCATGCAGGCGATTACTGTCGTCAGTTTCAACACGTAAACGAGCAAAAAACTAGCGTTAATATTGCCTGTAAAGAAAACACGCAATGGCAGCTTAAGCTAACAGAAAAAGTAAATCTGGCAGAAAATTTGGCAGATTATCGTACGGCGTCCAACAATGCTCAACTTGATAGCGCTATTGACGATATGATCAAAGGACCTGCTATGGATAGAGCTCAAGAACAACGAGCTATTACTAATAATTGGCAAACAACTAAAAATAACCGAGGTGAAAAATGAAAACACTTATTACAATTATTTTGATGACTTTACTGGTAACAGCTTGTTCTTCAAAGCCGGATTACCGTCCTGCAAATAAAGGTTCAGTGGGTTATAGTGAGCAAAAAATTACTAACGACAGGTTTCGTGTGCAGTTTAAAAGTGTCTCAACTAGTGTTGCCGACGCCGCAGATTATGCTTTATTAAGATCTGCTGAACTCACTCAGGCACAAGGCTTTGATTGGTTTGTAGTAACCAGTAAAGAAACTTTTGTTGAATCTGAAAAAGTTGAACCTGCTTCAGCTATTGGTTTGTCACGCCAACAACGTATTGAGCGCCGTTGTGGTTTATTAACGTGTGAAACATACTCTCGCCCAGCTAACGAGATAGGTGTGTCATTTAGTAGTGCTAATAGCCGCAAAGAAGTACACAGTATTTTAGAGATTCGCATGGGCAAAGGCGTTATGACTAACGAGTCAGGCTATAATGCTGCAGATGTAGTCGAGAACTTATCTAACAAGTTAGAGACAAACGATAAATAACATCGTTTATTCGTCTTTTATATCGATGACATCTAATAACGTTTGAATTAGTCTGCAGAATTTACGGCGTAGAGTTTATGAAGTAGAAATAGAAGAGCTAAAAAGAAATGTTTCTGCCAAACCTTATTTGGATAAAGTTTGGCAGAAAATTAACCCCCTACACTTAGGGTTACATTATTTGTGTAGGGGGGCTGTTCTAAAGAAATATTATGCTAAATCGAAGCGATCAGCGTTCATTACTTTTACCCACGCAGCGACAAAGTCATGAACAAACTTTTCTTTATTATCATCCTGCGCATAAACTTCGCTGTAAGCACGAAGAATAGAGTTTGAACCAAATATTAGATCAACACGTGTTGCTGTCCATTTAACTTTATCTGATTTACGTTCACGAATTTCATATAAGTTGTCGCCTACAGGCTGCCACTTATAGTTCATATCCGTTAAGTTCACGAAATAATCGTTTGACAATACACCTTCACTTTCTGTGAATACACCATGTTTAGTGCCACCGTGGTTAGTGCCTAACATACGCATGCCGCCAATTAATACGGTCATTTCATGTGCGGTTAATCCCATCAGTTGTGTACGATCAAGCATTAGCTCTTCCGCGCTAACTTTGTAATCACCTTTAAGCCAATTACGATATGCATCATGTAACGGTTCTAATACTTCGAATGAGTCGACATCAGTTAACTCAGCTGTGGTATCACCGCGGCCAGGGGCAAAAGGTACAGTAACATCTACACCAGCAGCTTTAGCTGCCTGTTCAATACCTACATTACCGGCTAACACAATAACGTCAGCAATGCTGACACCGCTACTGACAGCAATAGCTTCAAGCGTTGTTAATACTTTGCTTAGGCGAGCTGGTTCGTTACCTTGCCAATCTTTTTGTGGCGCAAGGCGAATACGTGCACCATTAGCACCACCACGTTTGTCAGAGTCACGATAGGTTCGTGCGCTATCCCAAGCGGTGGCAACCATGTCACTAATACTTAAGCCGCTGGCTGTTATTTTTTCTTTCACTGATTCAACGTCATAATCAGTCATACCAGCAGGTACAGGGTCTTGCCAAATTAGATCTTCTTGCGGTACTTCTGCTCCTAAATAGCGAACTTTTGGACCCATATCGCGATGGGTTAACTTGAACCATGCACGCGCGAAAACATCAGAAAAATATTCTGCATCATTAGCAAAACGTTCAGTTATCTCACGATAAGCTGGATCCATTTTCATGGCCATATCCGCGTCTGTCATGATTGGCATAGTGCGAACTGTTGGGTCTTCAACATCAACAGGTTTATCTTCTTCTTTAATGTCGACAGGCTGCCATTGCCAAGCACCAGCGGGGCTCTTTTTAAGTTCCCATTCGTGTTTAAGTAACATAGAGAAGTAACCGTTATCCCATTGGGTAGGGTTTGTTGTCCAAGCACCTTCAATACCACTTGTTACTGTGTCGCGGCCAATACCTCGCTCGGCTTTATTGTTCCAGCCCGTGCCTTGTTCTGAAATGTCGGCGGCCTCTGGTTCTCTGCCAAGTTTTGATGCATCACCATTACCGTGACATTTACCTACCGTATGACCACCCGCAGTTAGTGCAACCGTTTCTTCATCGTTCATTGCCATACGCTCAAAAGTAACGCGTATATCATGGGCTGTTTTTAAAGGATCTGGATTGCCATCTACACCTTCAGGGTTGACGTAGATCAATCCCATCATTACTGAGGCTAGTGGGTTTTCTAAATCACGTTCGCCTGAATAACGGCTATTCTCACTGTCACTTGGCGCAAGCCATTCTTTTTCTGCACCCCAGTAAGTATCTTTTTCTGGATGCCAAATATCTTCACGACCAAATGCGAAACCAAAGGTTTTTAAACCCATAGATTGGTAAGCGATAGTACCGGCATAAGTAATTAAATCTGCCCAGCTAAGTTGGTTACCGTATTTCTTTTTGATCGGCCAAAGTAAGCGACGTGCTTTATCTAAATTTGCATTGTCAGGCCAAGAGTTTATCGGAGTAAATCGTTGATTTCCGGTTGCTGCACCACCTCGGCCATCAGCGATACGATATGTACCTGCAGCATGCCAAGTCATACGAATCATTAAACCACCATAATGTCCCCAATCAGCAGGCCACCAATCTTGGCTATCAGTCATTAATTCGTGCAAATCTTTGTTTAGGGCCGCTATATCGAGGTTTTTCACTGTTTCGCGATAATTAAAATCTGGGGCCATTGGATTAGTTTTACTATCATGCTGATGAAGAATGTCGAGATTTAACGCTTTTGGCCACCATTGCATATTTGTCATTGAGCTTTCTGTCGCTCCACCGTGCATCACAGGGCATTTTCCACTAGCGGTTTTTTTATCATTCATATTAAATTTCCTTGGGTGAATTACTACAGATATATCAGGTCATCGGATTGTACGGCAGAGTTACTTAACGCGATCACATGGTTAGAAAAACTAGCAGTTAAACAATCGAATAATATAGACCTAAATTTATATCAAAAAGTTTCAGATAAATTGGTTTAAGTTGACTCAAATAATTAAAAGCGCCAGTGGTTAAGTGACGCTTAATATGGTTAATTATTTTCGTGCAAATAAGGTATTAACCATCAGCAGCATCTTGTACTGCTTCACCTGCACTTTCTATATCTTGTCCGGCACCTTCTATTGTGGCACAAGCACCTAAAGCGCTGCTCAGCAACAATACCGTTAAGATAGATTTTATGTGTGCATAGTATGTTTTTGCTTTCATTTTGCTTTCCTTTTAGGTTGTTAGCTTATTGTGATTAAAAATATTAAATTGTGCATTTTTGTTATTTAATTGAGTATGGCTCAATTAAGCATTTTTGCTGTCAATTTCGTTAGTAGTTGAGCTATTACAGCATTTTTTTGAACTCGCTTTATCATCACCATTTTTATCCGCCTTTTGGCTCAACATGGTATTTAATTTTTCACCACCTTTAGCACCAAAATCTAACGTTCTTATTGGGAATGGTATTAATATGTCAGCTTGTTCGAGCGATGATTTTATTTTTACTATCGCTTCATGTCTTGCTTTCATAAACCCGGTTTCGCCTGGATAATCTATCCAAAACCAAACTAATAAATTAATACTACTGTCAGCAAAGCTTTCTGCAAAAACTGCCGTTTCATCTTGTTTGATAATAAAGTCACACTCATTGAGTGCTTCTACAATAACCTCAGCGGCCACTTCAGGATCATCCGCGTAAGATATACCTACAGGTACTTCAATACGTCTTATGCCATTAATGCTGTAATTGGTTAGCACATTTCTAAAGAGTATTTTGTTTGGAATCACTTCCAGCTGTCCGAAAAAGGTTTCAACCAATGTATTGCGTAAATTGATGGTTTTAACGGTACCAAAAATTTCTTCTGTTTTTACAATGTCACCGATTTGAAATGGTTTTCTAATACCCATAGCAATACCAGCAATCAAGTTCTCGGTCATATCTTGAAAGGCAAAACCTATGGCTAAACCAATAATACCCGCACCGGCTAATAATGAGGTAACTGTGCCTTGTAAACCAAGAAAATCTAATGCCACAAATATGCCTGAAAGTAGCACAACAACTTTAATAATCGATGATAGCAAGTCAGCTATTTGTTTGGAGTCGAGGGCCTTTCTTAATACCTTTCGAGTAACATTTCCGACAATTCTGGCGATAATGGAAAATATAATCGCGATGAAAACTGCCACAACCATATTTGGCAGGTGCTGAATACCTGCCTCTAACCATAGTTGAAGCTTTTCGTTGATGAGTGGCCAGAATTTATCTAACTCAATTAATTTCATTGTTTTCCTTAATTTTCTTAGCGTGTGCTTTTAGTATTTTTATGTAAATTCAACTCTTTATTGAATGTCATCATCATCAGAATCAATTGGGATAATTATGCTGTTCATTGTTAGCCTCTTTATATGCCGTGGTTATTAAGATGTCATTAAAGATAATCAAGACTTATGCCAACCCATAAGCTACTGATATTGATGTGTTAATTTTTTGTGTTAATCGATTAGGTAAAGAAGCCATGTAACTTTTACAGGGTAAATTGTTAAGCCTGCAATTTTGTGGTTAATTGCTTTATAGCCTTATCAAATTAAGAGTAATGCTAACTTTATTCGTCATTACTTAAGATATTTAACGATTTTGGCATAACCTCTATATGTAAACGATTCGTTGAAAATACTTCTCCATCAATAACATATTCAAGTTCATGATCTGCAGTGATAACAATTTTCTTAGCATAGTTATGTTCACTTTGAACGGGCTGTGATTGCTCGGTAAGGCCAGACCAAGCTAATTCAGCTAAACTTAGTACATTATCAGTCATGTCTTGTTGAGGTGATATCCAAGTAACATCGAGTAAACCATCTTTAATATTCGGTGCACCTCTGCCTTGCGCTAATATCGTGGTGAATGGTGCGGCATTGGCGATAACTAAACTCGTTGTATCGACAGATTGTTCAGGGTGATCATCTATTTTTATTTTCAGGGCTAATACTTCATTGCTGTTTACTGCTTGGAAAAATGCTTGTAGGTATGCGAATTGACCACCGTTATTTTTCTCTTCTCGATTAGCACCAGTGATCATCTTGTTTTCAAAACCTAAACCTGCAAGCAGTAGCATTAAGTTTTCGTTGCATTTAGCACTATCAATTTTAGTTTTTTGACCCGCAATAATAACGTCGCATGCTGTGCTAAGCGGAATAAATTTTGAGCTGATGCCAAAAAGTACATGCGCAAGTGCGTTCGCTGTACCCATAGGTAAAATCCCCATGGTTATATCTGTTTCTACTAATTCTGTTGCTACTTCAGTTAATGTGCCATCACCACCGCTGGCAATAATAGTGTTGGCCCCGTTTTTAATCGCTTGTTGGGTTAACGTTTTAGCAGAAATTTCTTTGGTTGTTTCTAAAATATTGCAAACAAAATAGGGGGATAATCGTTGAATCACTTCGGCTTTATTTTCCAGCCATTTACCACCGCCAGATACTGGGTTGGCGATTATCCAGATATTGTTTTGTTTTGTGAATAAGTTATCTTTATTAAATTGTACTAATGCTCGCAGCTGAGCCTTATTCAACCCTGCAGTCGAGCGTATTCCTGTTATTTTTTCTAATGCTTGAGCAACGGTGAGCGATTTATTTTTACTTAATAAATAAGCTGCCATCACCAAAACTGATCTACCACGACCCAAAGCACAATGTATAACTACGCCATTAGCATTTGAAATATGGTTGTCTACCCAATGAACCGCTTTAAGTAATTCTTCTGACTTAGGACTTTTGTGATCTAATACAGGTAAATTATAATAAGCTAATTCTTCATTCTCGGCTGTCCAATCTAACCCATCGAACTCGGCAGTAACGTCCAGTATTGCACTGACACCTTGTTTTCTTAAATAAGGAATATCTGACGGAAAAAGTCGGCATGCCAAAAACAGGTTTTTCTCAATTTCTTGAATGGCAGGTACTTTGTCATATTTTCTCGCCCATGCGTTATACAGTTGTGTGCCTAATAAAAAAGGAATAAAAATCCAACGAATATAGAAAGGTATACTGCCATTACTTTTTTTTCTGAAAATCCAAGGTAAATCGAAAATATAAGCTAAGCTAACTAGCGATAAAGACAGGCCAATCCAAGCAAAAATAACTTTAAAGTAGAGTGTGCTCGTTAATAAAAGTGCTAAAAATGCCAAGATGGCGCCAATAAGATAATATTTAACGATAAACATGCAATGACTCCTATTTTCGATCGCTGGTTAAGTTGGGCTAATAAATTAGATTAACTTTGCTTAAATAAACTTTAGTTGAACACCGAAGCCAATGCGCTGTTGATGACGATTATAATCGACTAACGAATCGCCATAGCCATTAAAATATTGCATTAAAAGTTCATACCTTTCACTTATTGGGTAAGAAAGGTTAAGTTCAATACTGCCTTTATTATTACTGGTTTTTAGGTTGTTTCTCATCAACGCCATGACATTGAAGTCGCCAAGCGTAGTGCCGTAACCGAACTCTGTATGGCCCATAAATGTGGTTATATCTGGGTTGTCATCACCAGTCGAATCGAAGGGATCATCTTTTTCATCTTCCTTAATTCGATACCAAGCTTTTATGTGGTAAAAGGAATCTGCATCACTGAACATTGCTGATGCAAATAATCTATTCCAGCTTCGTGATCGTAAACCACTTTGACCATTAGATTGATGGCTTAATCCAAACCGAATTTGGTTGAATTTAAAACCCGCGAAAGTGAGCTCATTTCTCCACGAATAAAATAATTCGGGTTCATAATTAGTTTCTCTAAAGGGTTTTGAAGCTTCACCATTGTAAACTTGCCAATATGAAACCGCTGTAAAAGCCATGTATAAGCCAGAGGTGCTATTTTCTACTTGGTATAATGGTAACTTAACGCTGATTTGATATTTTGCTTCTATGTTGTCAACGTTTTCAGTACTTAAACCGCTAGCGCTGAGGGTATTTGGATCACTCACATAAGAGAAAGGCAATATATAATTTAGCCTATGTTGTGAAAATGCAAATGGATTATCAATGGCTTCACCTACAGCCTCTGAACGTTGGTCGAAAATTGACGTAAGCTCTAAATCATTAGCTTTGGTTTCAGCACTGATACCCAAGCTAATTAGCAAAGTCGTACTTATTAGTAATATTTTTTTCCAATTCAGCATTAGTGTTGAGTTGAAGTTATAGGTAAATTTTTTAATCAATTTGACATCTCTGCTTGATATTGAACAGCTAACTCTGTTTTTTGGCTAGCGCTTAAGTTTTTACCTGCCTGTTGAAAAAACTCTCTTTCTTCTTCAGCCAAGTGATGGAGCACTTTGTGTTGTAATGCTTTCATGGTTTTCAACCAAACGGGTGAATCCATATCTGTTGTTTCTAACTTTGCAATAAATTCGTCGATATCATGATGTTCAGCAATAGCATGTCGAGCGAGTTCTATTGTGCTATCGAGCTTCATCAATGGCATGTAAAAGTGACGTTCTTCGGCAATAGAGTGCTGTTTGAGTTGATGCTTTAAATCAACAAAAAAGTCGCGTCTACTAGCTGAATCACCGGTAGTGTCAACTAACGCTTTCATTAACAATCTTTGTTTTTCATGATCACTGCTCAGTGCGGCAAAAATATCCATAGAAGTACCTCGTTTTATTCATCGTTTAATCGATTACTAATACTCACAAACTTAATGAATAGATCACTTAGTGAGGTTTTTAAAACCGCCTTACTTAGGCAACTTTAGAGAACAGTAATTCGATATGTAAGAGGGTATTACACCCGCTGAAGTTAATTGATTTTATATAAGCGAGATACGTACCAATATTTTAATAACATTAAAGTGCTGTTTAATAAGACTTTTGTTGTTTTGTGAATTGTACTGAGTTTAGCGTGTTAGAAACATTTACACGTAGGTAGGTAATTATTTTAGGGTTGTTAAGGTCTAGAAGCCCTTAATTACGCAGCTATTTAAGGACTTTTAGATCAGGGCTTTTAAAATATCAAGATTAATGGGTTTTAATATCGCTTTATTAATACCTGCCTGTTTCAATGCCTGTTCAGGTACTGTTGCGCCACTCACTAATATTAGTGTTATATCTGGGTAAGTGTGTTTAATTGATTGAGCTAAATCGAGACCGTTGGCATCTGGTAGATGCAGATCAAGTAACACTGTGGTCCAGTTACTTTCGTTGCGCAGTAGGTCTTGGCATATTTGAGCTGTTTGTGCTTTTACTGCTTCAACACCTAGAGATTCAAGTAATAGTACGGTTACATCAGCGGCGTCTTCATCGTCTTCAACCACTAAAATTCGCTGTGCACTGGCTTGCAATATATTTGAGTTTGGTTGGTTTTCTACCATGAGATAGTTAGCTAAGCTTTGGTATAGCTCGTGTTTGTCTATTGGCTTGGCAACAATATGATTAAAGCCAAGTGCTAGTAACTCTTGTTTTACACCTTTCATGGTGGCAGCAGTAACAGCAACAATAGGGTTGTTAAAATCTAACGCTCTTAATTTTTGAATCGCTAGTTTGCCGTCTAATGTTGGCATGTGAATATCCATTAAAACAAGATCAAAACTGCGACCTTTTTCACGAGCTAATTCACATTCTTCTATTGCTTGTAAGCCGTTGGATGCATAACTAACATTGAGGCCAAACGATTGACAAATATGACCAATTAATCGTCTGATATCATCCATATCATCAACGACTAATACATGCCCTTGTAATGGCGTGAGTGTTAAAAATTCATGGGTTGAATGTTCTTGCTCAAAAGCCAGTAGCACTCGTTCTTGATTAACAATATCGCCAGGATCGATGGAAAATGTAAATTCGCTACCTTGATTTACAACAGATTGAACGTTGATTGAACCGCCCATATGCTGAATTAATTCAGTACAAATTGATAAACCTAAACCTGCACCTTGTTCTTTTCTTGATATAAAATCTTCAACTTGCTCAAAGGGCTTGAATATATTGCCTAACATATTCTCTGGAATACCTTGGCCTGTGTCTACGACTGAAAATTTCAGCATTTCTTTTTCATTGATTAGCTCAGTCCAAACACTTAACGAAACTTGACCTTTTTCGGTAAATTTAATGCCGTTATGAAGTAAGTTAATTATTACTTGGCGAAGGCGTACAGGATCGGAATATATTTCTAAAGGTAATGGGGTGCGCGCGTGCATTACTAACTTAAGGTTTTGATCCGTAGCATGCACTTGCATTAAGCAAAATATATCTGCGATGAAACTGTCTAAGTTAATGGTTGAAAAGTTGTATTCGAGTTTACCAACGGCAATTTTTGATAAATCCAGGACATTGTTTAACAAGCCTAATAAGTGTTTGCCATTATTGAATATAATATTGAGTTCAGTTTCAGCATTTGGTGCTTTATTACTGTTTAATAATATTTCGGTATAGCCGAGTATTGAGGTTAGTGGTGTTCGAAGTTCATGACTTAAGTGTGCGAGAAACCTGTCTTTTGATTGATTTTGCATTTCGGCATTTATACGCTCAACCCGTTCATTTTCAATTTCTTGTCGTGCCAGGGCATACCTAATAGCACGAGCAAATCTTGAGGTGGTAATTTCACCCTTAACGAGATAATCAACAGCGCCAGCAGCTAACGCAGACTGATCAAGTGTCTCGTCTGATTGGCCTGTTAACATTATTATAGGTGTAGAACAGCCGGCTTTTGATGCTTTTTCTAATACCGTTAAACCATTGTATGCACCAAGCTGATAATCAAGCAGGCAAATATCATGCTTTCCAAGGTTAAGCTGCTCCAATGCTTTTGTTGGATTGGTTACCCAGTCTATTTCAAATGTATGTGAGTCTAACTGATTCAGATATTCACTGGTGAGAATGTAATCATCTTCATCATCTTCAACAAGTAGTACACGAGCAACGGGTGTGGGCATATTTTTTATATTCATTGGCTTTTTATAATTTATTCATTGGGTAACTCAACAAATTCTATCCAATATTTACCTAGCGCTTTCATTAGCTCTACTAAACCTTCAAAGTTCACCGGTTTAGTAATATAAGATGCCGCGCCTAAGTTATATCCTTTAACTTTATCTTCTTCTTGCCCTGAAGTGGTCAGAATAACAACCGGTATATTTTGTAATTCTGCATCTGCTTTAATTTCTTTCAGTGCTTCTCTGCCATCTTTTCTTGGCATGTTTAAATCAAGCAGAATTAACCCCGGTCTTGGTGAGGTGGCAGGATCTGCGTATTTACCTTCTCTTCTGAGGTATTCGAGTAGCTCCACGCCGTCTTCTACACAATATAAGTTATTGCGAACTCTACTTTCTTGTAAGGCGTCTTGTGTTAATAAACGATCATCTTCATCGTCATCGGCCATCAAAATAGTGAAAGGTTTACCTTTACTACTTAGCATTAGTATCTTCTCCAGTTAAGTTAATTAAAGTGTTATTAACAGGAATTTCAATCCTGAATTGTGTTCCCTCACCCAATATACTGGTTGCTGAAATTTTACCGCCATGCCTTTCTACAATTCGCCTGCTTATGGCTAAACCAATCCCCGTACCTTTATATTCAGTTCTGGCATGTAGCCGTTGAAAAGGTACAAAAATTTTATCGGCAAACTCTTGTTCAAAGCCAATGCCATTATCTTTTACGGTGATGATATGCCATTGCTCTTGAGCAATTTCTTGTTGGCAATATTGTATGGTAATTATTGGCTTAACATCTTTTTTTCGAAATTTAATCGCGTTAGAAATTAAGTTTATAAAAAGGTGGTGCATTTGGCTCGCGTCAGCATTAATTTCGGGTAAATCATCCAGTAAAATTTTTGCACCGCTTTCTTCTATACTGATCTCTATGTCGCCAATGGTACTTTCAATAAGATGTTGTAAAGGCACATTGGTAAAAGGTTTTCCGCGAGTGGATATACGTGAAAACTCGAGCAAATCATTGATCAAATTTGACATTCGCTCGGCCGCATTTTTCATTCTGTTGATGTAATCAGCGCCCTTTTCGTCTAATGATTGTGCGTAGTTTGTTTGTAACCGGTCACCAAAAGCACGAATTTTTCTTAGCGGTTCTTGTAAATCATGTGAAGCTACAAAGGCAAAATCTTCTAGTTCACGGTTACTGCGTGATAACTCATCTGAATAAAGCGTGAGTTCTTTGGTTCGAGCAGCAACTTTTTGCGCTAATTCTTCATTTTGTTGTTCCAGTTGAAGACGATATTTCACTTCACTTTTGGTATTTAATCGGGCAAAAAAGGCTAAGCCTAAAAGTAATAAAGCACTGGTAATACCCGAAATAGCGAAAGTAACTTTTGCTTCTCGCTCAACTGTTGAAAGCACGGCGAATAAGGTGTTTCGGTGGTTTATCTCGAGTATTTTTATATATTCTAATTCGGCTCGTAACTCTTTATACAAGTTACGACCCGCACCTGTCATCACAAGTTTTAACGCGCGTTTTTCTTTGTCAGCGAGTGCTAATTCAACGGTCTTTTTTAATTCATTTGTTTTTTGCTCTACCAGTATCAGTAAAGCTGCAATTCGCTCTGTTTGTTCTGGTACTTCGGAGCGAAGTTTTCGGGTATTGGTGAGTTGATCGCTTAAGCTATCTAATGCATCTTCATAGGGGGTTAAATATTCTGGAATTTCAGTCAATAAATAGCCACGCTGGCCTGTTTCAGCCATTAAAACTAAATTATGTAAGTTATTTATTTCCCCTATAATATCTCCGGTATTATATAAACTGGCCTGAGTATCAGATAAATCTTCAATGGTTTTTATGGCTAAATAACCGTTGGTTATTATCACCATAACGATGATACTTGTGATCAGCCCCCAGTTAAATACTGCGTTTTCGAAAAGCTTTTTAATGGGCATGTTTACTCGCTTTCTGGTCAATTATTACCATCTGAAATGTTTTTATAAGTGCTTGATATACAATGAAAAGCATTACGATTGAGACAGTTCAGCAATATCTTGCAAACGCTTGCTACAATCTTGGCAAGCGACCAGTATTTTATCGATGGCAGCTATTGCTTTTTCCTTTGGCATATCGTTTTCTAACACCATTTTGATTAATTCTGCCTGCATAGAAATTCTATTTAAAGGCGCTCGAGTATCATGTATTAAATGATTAATATCGTTGTTTTCTTGATTCACTGCACTACCTCATCATAGTTTGTTAAAAGCTACTTACTCTGCTATTAATCTGTAAAGTCACCGTAAGCATGTAATCTGTTGTACAAGGTTTTGGTACTTATGCCTAACATTTCAGCTGCTTGTGTTTTGTTGCCATCAACTTTATCTAAGGTGACACGAATAAGCTCTTTTTCAAGCCCTTCAATTGTTTGTCCTGCCGATACGGCAGATGATTGATTTGTTGCAGCAGCAAAAGGCGAGATAAAACTACTTGGTAGTTGTATAGTTTTGGTTGCAGGTTCACTCATAATAAAAGCACGGTGTATAGCGTGTCTAAGCTCCCTAACATTACCAGGCCAAGGGGTATTTTTTAATGTCTCTAATTGTGCTGTTGTCCAAACAAATTCGGCATCATTTTCATTGTTCAGCTGTTGTAAAAACACTTCGGCAAGTAAAGGAATGTCTTCTTTTCTTTCGCTTAATGATGGAATGCTAATTGGAAAAACGGCTAAACGATAATACACATCTTCACGAATTACTTTTCCTTCAGCTAATTCAGCCATTGTTCTGTTTGTAGCCGAAACTACACGACAATTAACTTCAATTTCTTGTGTACCACCAACCGGGATAACACGCTTATTTTCTAATGCGCGTAATAAATTTGGTTGCATGTCGAGCGGCATTTCAGTTATTTCATCAAGAAAAAGTGTGCCATTGCCGGCTCTAACAAATACCCCTTCTTTGCGAGCAACCGCGCCTGTAAATGCGCCTTTTTCATGACCAAACAGCTCACTACTAATTAACTCTTTTGATAAAGCCCCGCAATTGGTAGCAATGATGGGGTCAGTTGAGCCAGTGGATGCATGAATTGCATTCGCAACAACTTCTTTACCTACACCACTTTCTCCCATGAGCATTACGTTAGCTGAGGTTTTAGCTACGCGCTCAATCATAGTATATAGCTCTTGCATAGGTTTTGACTCACCTACAAGGCAACCAAAATGTAATGTTGGCATTTTACTGTTGATTTTTTTGGGCTTTTTGGTGTTTCTATTCAGTGTCGCTTCAATATCTTCGCGTTGTAATGGTTTTACAATGTAGTTAACTTTTGGACCACACAAGCCTGCAAGCATACCTTTTACCGAAGGGTGACCTGTTATTAAAGTCACATAAGGGCTAAGTTGATTTTTTTTCAAAAAATCTATCAAGTGTAAGCCGCTGCCATCGGGCAACATAAAATCAAGCAAAACATGATCAAATTGTTGATTGGTTAACCATTCTTCTGCTTCTTTTAAGGTAGACGCTACATAAACATCATGACCTAAAAATTCTATTATTTGGCACGCGACTTCTGTAAATTCAGCATCGTCATCAACCAATAGCACCTGTAGCATATTTTATTCCCTTATAAACGTAATCGATATACGTTTTTTCTTTATAAAGAGATCATAACAAATAAGATGAAATGAAACTAACTAACTTGAATAGGTATTTGGTGCTTGGATGTTATTGCTATTAATCGTCATGGCTTAGTCTCAGGTTTAGGAACACTTATAGCATTATTGGTCCAAAACATTGATTACTGCTATTATCTTTAAATAAATTAGTGCTTATTTTTCAATAGCTTTTGGTTTTTGTTGCGGCGGTAATAAGGTAAAAAGAATAAAATGATCCCAGTAATTGAGATGACAATCATGATGACAGCAATTGGCAGTGTAAACCAGAGGTTTGCTTTATCTTGCCAGTAACTTGCATCGTGCAATTGCTCAATGATATCTGAACGACGAAAGGCCGTTTTTAAAACCTCTCCGGTTGTGGCATCAATTTGAATTTCCCAGTGCGACTTTGCGCGTATTTTGATAATGCCTTTATTTGGTCGTACATCTAAGCGATCTATGGCTTGCCAAGAGTCTATTTCTGCAACTTTTACTGTTTTAGCAATGGTGAGTATTTGCGAAAAACTGATACTGGGCTGGTTGAACTGACCTTTTGTGCTCGCTGGTTGAATGTATTCAACTTCTTTTTTTAATAACAGTAAAATCCCTGTCACTAAAATAACTAAAAAGGGTATGGCGATAGCTATACTTGCCCATCGATGGGTGCTGCGGTTGATTCTATTAAAGTTCATCACTACTCGTTTGTTCTTTGATGTTTGTGTGAATTAAAAGCGCCATAAGCCACTTATATTGATAGTACGCTCAGGTTGATAAGCGGCGTCTTCGTCGCTTGAGGCTCGATATTCATTGTCGGTGATATTAAGTATCGACATACTTAAGGTTATATCTTCACTGAGTTGATAGTCCCCTGTTATTTGCCAAATAAGTTCACTAGCTTGTGTGCTTTCTGATGGACCAACATCAGAACGTTCGAGCAATACCGTTAATTGCTGACGGATATTAATTGCATTATGTTGCCAATTTAGTGCCCATTTAAGTGCTTTGGGTAAACCATCATCAACCGTATTGTTATTTATATCACGCGATTGTTGCCACTGTAATCCTAAACTTGTTTGCCATTGTGGGTTAATGCGCCAATCGTTAATAAGTTCAAAGCCTCTGATCGTTACGCGCTCGCTGTTACGGTAATAGCGAATGTTATCGAGAGTGTAGCGTTCTATATAGTCATCAATATCATAATGGTAGGCATTAAAACGTGTGGAAAATTCAGGTGTTAACTGGTGGTTTATCGATATTTGCAACCCTAGGCTTTGTTCAGGTTCAAGATCCATATTTCCTTGGGTATTCCCTCTGGGTGTTTCACCAGAAAAAAAGAGTTCACTTACTGTTGGAAAGCGAAACGCATTCGCGATTTGTATGCTGGCGAAAGTTTGTGCTGATAGTGTGTAAGAAATATCAGCAGATAAGGATAAAAAATTATCGCGTTTAGTTTGCTGTTGAGCAGAGACATTAATACTGTCAAATCGTGCACCTGTAGCTAGGGTGAGTTTGTTAACATGCCAATCATGTAAAATATACGCTGCGTAAGTATCTTCATCGGCATCAACCACGGTTTTTGCCCAAGCAAGCTCGCCACCACTAGTAAATTCACGCTCACTAATATCGATATTATGACGCCCGAACCACTCTAGGCCGAGTACGGTATTATCGACAAGCCAAGAGCCATAAGCACCATAGGTGTTTGATTGGTAGTCAGTGATATTACTTCTGGCTGTTGCTTGGTTGTCATCTAGACGAACTATGTGTGTTTGCCATTGTTGTTGATGTTGATAGAGTTTTACTTTCCATTGTCCTAGTGATGAAAATTCAATTTGTGACAACAAGTGATCGTCTTGTGGATAACTACTGATCCGTTGCTGAGGAAAGGTACTCGAACTTTTTCCAATGTCATCACCTTGGCTGATAATACTCGAAGCAAAAATATCAATATCATGCCACGTTAATGCTGCCGATAAAGTGGCTACAAGTTGTTGATATTGAGTGTTCAGTTCAGTGCTGGAGGTACCTTCATTGCTTGGAGAACGTCCATTGTCGGCTTGACGATGAATTACACTGGCGCTAATTGACTCACCATTAAAGCGTGCCCAAATATGTTGTGCATTATCTTGAGGCTGCATGGTTATGCCCACTGCTGAGCTATTAAATGCGTTAGTGGCAATACTAATAACGCCACCCATAGCGTCAGAACCGTATAAAGTGGATTGAGGTCCTTTTTGAATATAAACCCCAGAAATTAATTCACTTGGAATAAAAGAAACGGCATTGCCTGCACGTCGATCGGTGATAATAGGTATGCCATCGACTTCTGTTTTAATACGTGAGCGACTAAAGCCTCTAATATTGTAACTTTGAAATAATCCTCCTTGGCCATTGAGCGCAACGCCTGCTTGCTGTGTAATTATATTTGCCACCGTATTCGGAGCTTGAACAGTTTGCTCGGGATACACCATAATATTGTCACTGGTACGACTATCGTCGAGTGATTTTATCGACTTATTATAAGAAATAGTCATGGTTTCAGTGGTACTTGGCTCGGGGACCGTATAGCCATAACTTAGACAAGGTAATACAGCTAAAAATAAATGCGTTATAGACTTCAACGTCGTTGTAAATTTAAACATAATCAATAGCTTAATCGGTTAAGTGGATAATGACAGACTGTGAATTAGTACTGGTGATAAAACGTGTTAAATTTTGTTCTGCAGGGCCTTTTTTTACTTGCCCTAAAGCGTCAAATCTAGCGCCATGACAAGGACAAATAAAACCAAGTTCTGTTGGTGTAAGTGCGCAGCCATTGTGTGTGCATGCTAATAACGATGCTGCGAAGTGATCATTATCAAATTTTACCACACCAATAGCATATTTATTATAGGCTACGGTAACGTTACTACGGTGATTAAATAATGTTTTTTCGATGAAGATTTGCTTACCGACTCGCTTTGATTCCACATGAACCATTGTGCTTTTGCATGCCGGTAATAAGCAGCTACTTGCTAAGCATGCCGTTTTTAAAAATGAGCGGCGTTTCATGAAACTTTACCAGCAGATGATCGAGCTTTATCATTGTTTTTGAACGGCTGACGTTTTTTTCCACGTGTCGATTTTCGACCTGTACGAATGTGAAAATAGAGTAAAGCGGGTAAGCATATACCGACAATAGCATGGGCATTGCCAAGTAAAACGTGCCAATCTTCAGTAACTAAATAATAAAGTGAATAGGCTGACAAGAGAGAAAAAACGATAAAACAGAGCATAGTAAGCCCCGATTTTTTTGCTTGACCCTTGTACCAAGTTTTTGGAATATGAGAAGTAAATATAGCACCTAACGCCATTAGCATAACAAATGCTGCAAAACCGTGAAGTTGCAAAGTTGGATATTGCAAAAAGTGCGACTCAGGCCCAAAGTCACCTTCGACCATGGCAAATTCTCGCAGTAGCCAGAAAGTTGCACCGCTTAATGCACTGACTGCTAAATTAAAATAAAAAATATAACGATATTTTTTGGCTATTTTTCGACTGATATTCGACATGTAAATGCTCTAGCTTAATTGACGACTAAAGCCAAAACGATTAATGCTGATCGCAGTGGCGTTGTAGTCTTTTAATATCTGTTTTGCTTGTTGGCGCTCGACCAACAAGGCAACTTTCGTTAATGCATCAGCGTGCATGGCTTTTTCAGAAAAAACCGACATACTGCCTTTAATTTTTACATAATGGTTAGCTATTGGATTAAAATATTGTGAGCCACCTTGATTATAATAACTAGCACTTGTGGCTAATGCCGTATTGGCCATTTGTAGTTTTTTTAAGGCGCTGAAGCGTTTGCCATATTTGATCTCTACTTTTTTATTTTGCCAATCAATGACACGCATATCGCCACCTGCATTAATGCTCCCGCAAATGTCTTCGGGTAAAAGTGCAATCGCTTGGTCAACGGCATAACCTTTCGCGACTCCACCTAAATCAATAATAATGGGTCGCTTACTGCTTATTTGGTTGTTACTTATTAAGACATCAGCAAATGTGCCTAATGGTTGATTATGTTCGAACGAATTAGCTAAAAATAAATGATCAGGCAAGTGCTTATCATTGACTAATATGGAAGCAACGCTGAGATCGTAATAGCCTTGTGTACTTTTAAATAACGCATGAGCAAAAGCTAAGATAACTGATAGGTCGTTGGTAAGATTGTGTGCAGATTGTGGTTCAGTTAATAGTGCTCTATTCAATACTGATATGTCACTTTCTGGAGCGTGAAAACTCAGCGCATGGTGGATGCGTTCTATTTCATTGAACGCGATATTTGACCAATGTACGAGATCTTTTTCTGGTAGCTCACCATACAAATCAACTTCGATAAAGGTACCAAGCAAAGGCTTACAGCGCTTTATTGTGTGATTAGAGGCCACATGTTTTATCCATTAACGCGCTACCTTACTCAACACGGTAGACCAAGTGTGGTTAAGTCGGTTAATACCGTCAGTAACATGTCGGCATGACAGTGTTGCACCAGAAATGTTTCTGATTTGTTTATCTAACTTTAAAAATTCGCTGCTATCTTTACCGTAAAATTGTGCTCGCCATTTTGGATGCATAACTTGATCACCATAGGTTTCACGATAAGTAAGTACTTCAATACCCATCACTTTACCTTCAGCACTAATCGCTACTGCTAAATCGATATTTTCGTGTTTACCTATGACTTGATCAACAATAAACCATCCACCATCTTCAGAGCGCCAGCCATTTATAAAATGGTTACGGACGCGAATATCAGCAAGTTCTTCAATTAGATCTGCCTGTGCTTCGCTTAACGTGATTGGTGTTGGTGTAAGGTTTTGGTCTGGCCACAATATTTTTTTGGCCTGTTCAATCGTCAAATAATTTTTTGCAAATGCGAGCTGAATAGGTAGCGCGAAACTTGCCGCTGTAGCGACTAAACCTTTCAAAAATCGTCTGCGTAACATGCTCATGATCTAAGTAATCCGCTGTATATGGTTAATACGAAAAAGACTTACAAATGAATGTAAGCCTTATTGAGGTCAATCAACACAATTGAAAATATTAAAATTCATAGCCGTATGATAAGCCGATGTGCATTTTTTCATGCTCATCCCAGTTACGGCCATTTCGTACGTCGGCATATTCAGAGCCGCCGCCACTGATTTGCCATAAAACGCCCGCTGTAGCCCACCATTTTTTTTCTGCAAAATGCAATGTAGGTCCAAAATAGTTACCGTTTTGATGTTGGCTGCCAATACGGAAGTCAGTTAAATCAAAATTAGTTTTATCTAAACCAAGGGTGTAACCTTCTTCATCAAAACCGCCTTCAGTATTACCTTGTTCTGCTTTATCTTGAGGGTTTAAATAATCAGACTGGTGTCTAAACTCTAGGCCGATAAACCATTGTGGTGCGAAACGGTATGAAATACCTGCTGAGATATCAACGGCAAACTCATCTTCGACAACCGAACCTGATTTTCTGCGTTCAAATTCAGTTTTAATATTAAGTACGGTAATTACAGTGTCATCAAGAAAATCTTTCTGGAAAAATAGCGTACCAACAAATGAGTTTTGATCAATGTCAGCACCATCTAAACGATACTTGTCACGACGCTCATAACTTAATCCATATGAAAAGCCGAAAGCATCTTTATACGGGCTTAAAACATTATATTTCATGGCCAACTCGTAACCGGCAAATTGTGTATCGCTAAATTTGCCAGTACCATCGCCTGCTTCACACATTGGACATGGCGCGCCATCTGCTTCTGAGCCTACATCGTAATCGTGAATAAAAATAATCGCTTCAGCGGCAATGGTGAGTTTATCCGTTACACCGTATTCAATTTCAGGTCGAATATCGTGAAAGGTGTAATGATCACCCGCATTTTTATCTAAACGAATAGTGTCAGCAATTTTAAATTCATAGCTGTTAGCTGGACGTGTGTCTGTACCTTTAGCATAAACCCATAAGTTTTCGCCTGCAGAAGCAATAAAAGTTGTCGTAGACATTGCTGCCGCTATGAGAGTGTTGAAATTGAGTTTCATCTTATTTTGAACCTAGTTTTTATCGAAAAAGCGATTGTTGTTATGCAAAATATTATAAGGTGTTACAAAACGTAACGCAACTGATAATTATTATCATTTGCGTTTTGTTTTGAAGCGTTGCCAATTTTTTTGGACTGACACGTGTCTTAGATTGTAAAATGAAAAATTGAGAAATTATTGCAGATTGGAGTGTGGTCTTTATTGTAAATTTAACTATGCGAAGATTGCTGACTTATATGAATATATCAATGTGGTGATTATTGCTCTTACTAATACTATTTTGTATGTGTACTTAGAATTATATTTGCTTAGTGGTGCAGATATGTCGGCGTAACTAAGGTTTATATACCCGAAAAATTAATATATTTGATAGGATTTATACTTAGGATGAATTTCTAAGTAGTCACACCAAGTACTAAAATTTTGGTAGTTGAACTGTTTATCTGTAGCACTTATCCAAGGGGATGAAGACTTAACTTGTAATTGAAATTTTATTCTGTGGCCATCTATAGCGACATAACAAGCTAAAGGCTCGAATGTTTCGTTTTTAATTTTTACTTGTGCAAAACCATTTGAATCGCCAAAACTGACCGTTATTTTGGGTGATGCTAAAATAACTGGGCTGATAAAAATGGCTACGGCACAAAAGTATTTTGTTATATTCATAGGTTAACTTTCTGTTTTTAAATAAATTTAAGGTATAATTTTTCTAAAATAACTCAAGTGTAATTAAAAATATCTGAAGATAATTTGATTATACCATTGAAAGCGACTTCGCGTGTCTCCATAACTATTATCACAACAAAACATGTGTCAAAAATGACAAAGATTAAAGACGCAGTAAAAAGAGACCCTATTCATGGCTAACATTACCCCGATTAAAAAAGAAACTCATCAGAATATTAAAATCGCTGCAAAACGTGATTTATCAAATGTATCTACTCAACATATTGCACCGATCACCGCACCCGAGTTTTCTCAAGCGGCCACGAGTTACCCTGTTGTATTTGTAAAAGATCAAGGTAGCGAACGTTACCGTAGTGTTGTTATGTTGGGCTTAGAGTCCGGCGAAAACTTATATTATAAAGAAGATTCTTGGCAGGCAGTTTATGTTCCGCAAAGTATTTCAATGTCACCTTTTTCTCTAGGTCTAGACCCTGAGAAAGAAAAAACATTAACGGCTTGTATAGATTTAGACAGTAAATTTGTCGGCGAAGATAATGAACATGAGTTGTTTGATGCTGAAGGCAATGACACAGAGTTCTTTAAAGGCGTACAAGATTCACTGGGTCGTTTATACGACAATGAAGTAATGAACGAAAAATTCATTAAAGAATTAGTCGATAATGATTTATTACTAGAACTTGAGCTTAATGTAAATTTTGCTTCAGGTGAAACTAAGAAACTTGTTGGTTTATACAGTGTTGACGAAAAGAAAATTCAAGCATTAAGTGATGAGCAAGTACTTGATTTTCATAAACGTGGTTTGTTTATTCCAATTCACGCAATGTTAGGCTCTGTTGGTCAAGTTAATCGTTTAGCTCAATTGCGTAATCAGAGTGAATCAACAGCTAAAGTAAATGCTATTCGCTTTTCACCAGTAACAGTTGAAGCTGAAAAATAACACTTAAGTAAAGCTAGTAAAAAAAAGACCTGTTGGTCTTTTTTTTTTTGCTTAAAATTTAAGATATTACGAAGCCTTCGTTTAATTTTTAGCCAGAACAGTATTAATTGATGAATCTACATTAAACGTCTGATAGGATGATTTTGGCTGATGGTGTTTAATTGATGTAGGGTTAGGGATTTATACCGTATGACTGTTCAGAAAAAATTACCAAGTGATATTGAAGAAAACATCCAAAACTTGGCGGGTGATATTTATTTACAAATTGAAGATAAAATCACTGCATTACTCACTAGTTATAGCGATAATATTGACGTTAGCCCTGAAATTGTTACCACGCACCCACTTTATATGGCGCTTGAAGAACAGTTTCAGTCGCAGCAATTACTGGCTACTAAAAGCCAACAAGAAAATAATAGTGAGCTTGAAATATTAAAAGCAGAACAAAAAGCGCAGCATAACCAATTAGCACAACTTCAAGAAGAACTCTCCAACGCAGAAAATCTTAACAGCGCAAAGCTAACAGACTCAGAACAAATTTTGAAAGATAAACTGGCTGAAAACTCACAGTTAGTTAAACAAGTTGCAACACTTAATCAAGAGAACGAGCAGCAGCAACAGCAATTAAAAACCGTAAGTTTAGCTGCAGAAAATGCGACAACAACGCTAAATGAATTAACCACAGAAAAAGACGCATTAGCCAAAAATGACAAGGCTAAAGCTGCAACGCTTGCGGTTCAAAATCAGCAATACTCTGATTTACAGCTTAAATTTGATCAAGTATCGAGTGAGTTAGAATACTTAAAAGCAGAACAAGAGCATAAATTACTGTCAAGTAGTGAGCAGTTGAATCATGAACAGCAACAAGCAAACTTATTACATGAGCAAATTTCTACTTTACAGAAAGAGCTGAAAAATAAACAAGTAAGTATTGATCAGCAGCAAGCAACGATAACTAAAGTAGAGCACGAAAATAGTGACTTAACTTTAAAAGTGAATAGCCAAGAGCAAACGATAGTCCAAATTGAGCAAGACGCGGTTTCTGCACAACAGCAATATGAAAAAGAAAAACAACAAATTAATGACAAGTGGCTTAATGAGCAAGAAAAAAATTCTCTCGTTTTAAAGCAATTGTCAGTCGATAATGAACAGGTCATTAAACAAATTCACGAAGCGGAGCGCGATACACAAGCACTTGAAAACAAGCTTGCAGAAGCCAATGAAGAACTAGTTGCCGCTAATAAGCAACAATTTCAGGTAGCGGAGACGGTGAATTCACTTGAACAGCAATTGCAAAAAGAGTTGGCAGTATCCGCTAAACTTAATGCCGATAATTTACATTTAAAAACATCTTTAGAACAAGCCGAACTCAAGCATAACAGCAACAGTGAACAGCAAACGAAGCAGATAGCTGAGTTAACACAAACCCTAGAAAAAAGTGTTACTGAGGCGAAAACTAACCAACAAACTATTGCCGAATTATCGCAAGAAAATCATACCCAACTAGAAAAAATCAATGATCTGTTAAGTCAAAATGAAAATGAGCAGTTGAAGTTTAAACAAGCCATTGATAAGCAAGATGAAAACCATAAACAAGTGGTGACCGGGCATCTACAGGTTTTAGCCGATAAAAACAAAGCACTTACCGAGTTACAGCGACAGGCTGATACAACAGCGTCTGATTTAACGCAGCAGCTCGAAGCACAAGTGACAAAGGCAGAAACCGCAATGTCTAAGTTTTCTGAATTAGAGCTTTCTTATACCCAGGCCTTAGAGAATTTAGAAAAAATAGAGCAAGATTTAAATAAAAAACAAACACAATTAACAACTGTTAAAGCAGAGTTAGACCAAGATAGAGCAAGAACAGCGAAAAATAGACTGCTGCATCAAGAAAATAAAGGCAAGCAAGAAGTAGAATATAATAAAGCCCGTGAAACAATAAAATATCTTCGTGATGAAAACACTGAGTTAAATCGAAAATTAGACCAGCAAATTAATGAGCTCGAAGATAAACTAACTGAATATCGATTGCGCTTTGAGTATGCGCAGAAGCAGATAACAAAATTAAGCAAATAAGCGATAACTAC
>JBLHVH010000001.1:0-73513 GCA_047628385.1 Oleiphilaceae bacterium | reverse complement strand
AAACGGACAAACTTAAGTCACAATTAGCGGGCAATCTTATGTCCCAACACCCTAGGGCTCACCTCCTTGATATGCTCGACAAATATAACACTTACATTGTAGATGTAGTGTGCGAAACCTTAATTCGCGAAATAAAGCAGTGCTTTATTTTTTCTCTCAAAAAACTCGCAGCGGAATCAGGATGTTCTGAAGGCGCTTTGCACAAAAATTATATGACGAAGTGATGTCGGAAGGGTTACACTATTATCGTTCGCCCGATGGCCGAATCCATTTTGACCGAAAGGAATTTGAAAAATGGATACGAACCAATTACCACAAGGCGTAAGGATTAGGAATAGCTCAATCGCAATACGTTTTCAGTACCAAGGGAAACGATTTGAAGAGACGTGGAAGGTTAAGCCTACTGCATCCAATCTCAGAAGAGCTGCGAAAATGAGGCAAAATATTATTGCTGATATTCGAGCAGGGATATTTGAGTTTGAAGAGCATTTTCCTGATTCACGCTATGCAAGTAAGAAAGAACAGCAAGAAGAGATTGAAATACCGACCTTTTGGGAAGTAGCTGAAAGCTACTTTAATAGTTTAATTATTGCAGAGTCGACTATTAGCGAATATAAAAATTGCATTAAACGGCATTTTTATACGACGTTAGGGCCG
The DNA here is from genome assembly GCA_047628385.1 of Oleiphilaceae bacterium. GTDB lineage: Bacteria > Pseudomonadota > Gammaproteobacteria > Pseudomonadales > Oleiphilaceae > PZPK01. The sequence continues at coordinate 72,856 of JBLHVH010000001.1, read as the reverse complement.
ATGAAGATAGATAAAATTCGATATTCACATCTCGTCAATGTGTTGGTTGCTGTTGAATGGGGGTCTATGAAAACGCGTAATAATGTAATCTCTCCATTACGAGGTGTTTTTAAGTTCGCTAAGGCTGATCGATTGATTGATTATAATCCAGCTAAGGAATTGAAATTTGCTAAGATTCAGAAGCCTAAACCTGATCCACTGTCGTTAGACGAATCGGAGCTTATTTTGGGTTGGGTGAAGAGCAATGAGAATGAAGTGTTGTACAGCTTTTTTGAATTTGCTTTTTTTACTGGTCTCAGAACGTCTGAGATGTTGGCAGTAAGTTGGAAGGATGTCGACTGGATAAAAGGTCGTATCAGGGTTGATAAAGCTAGGGTTAAAGGTGTATTAAAAGGAACTAAGACCTATGAAGAGCGAGATGTAGAATTAAATTCTCGTGCGCTTGCTGCTTTAAAGCGAATGAAAAGCCATTCGTTTTTAAGAGGGGAAGAAATTTTCATCAACCCTAATACGAATACTCCATTCATCACGAATAAAGCAATTCGTCTGGTTTGGAATGTTTGCTTGAAGAAATTAGGTGTGCGTCACCGCGTTTCCTATCAGACAAGGCATACGTTCTGCACCCTCAATCTAATGGCCGGAGCAAACGTCATGTGGGTTTCTAAGCAAATGGGGCACTCGAATACGCAGATGACTTTGACGCGTTATTCTGCATGGATTGAACAGTCAGATAAGGCGAGTGAGACGACTAAATTAGATGCCTTCGTGAACCAAAGTGGGGGAAAAGTGGGGGTAATGAACGTATGTTAAAGCCGGATAAGAAAAAACCCTAACTGAATCAATCAGTTAGGGTTCTTAAAATGGTGGAGACGGCGGGAATCGAACCCGCGTCCGCCAGCACTCTGCCATCGGCTCTACATGCTTAGGGTCCTTTAATTGGTTTAACCTAAAACGACCCAAAGGTCAGGGTGTAAAAGGCGATCTCTTGGAGTTTTCGCGATTTTAATTAGAGCAATTAAAAAGGCTAGCTTATTATCAATGACTCTACTGACCGCGGTACAAGCACCTTGGCTGGAGAGCTAACAGGGTTTATGCTGCTAGAGAGTAACTTTCGTCGTTTGCAACTAAAGTTTTATAGCGATTGGAGTACGAGTGCCACTATACACTCGGCATGCACCTTTGGTTTCGTCACCGGCGTCGAAGCCAGGGCGTCCCCGAAAACTATAAGATGTTAGGTAAGTATATAGGGGCAAGTGCTTGGAATACAAGCCTATCTTACGTGATCACGAACAATTCGTTGTTTTTGGCGATTCCAATCTTGGTCTTTGGCGGCGGCGCGTTTGTCGTAATCTTTTTTACCGGTTGCTAGCGCCATTTCTAGTTTGATTTTGTTGTCTTTCCAGTACATGGCGAGTGCGACACAGGTTTGACCTGTTTGGTATAGCTTTGCATTGATCTTTGCAATTTCTTTTTTGTTTAAGAGTAGCTTCCGTATGCGAAGCGGGTCGGCGATAACATGTGTGCAGGCCGATGTTAAAGGGGTAATATGCATGTTTGATATCCAGATCTCACCACCTTTTGCAAAAATATACGATTCTGTCAGTTGCACTTTTCCTGCGCGCAAGCTTTTGACTTCCCAGCCAGCGAGCACAAGTCCGGCTTCGAACTTGTCTTCAATGTGGTAGTCGTGACGCGCTTTTTTGTTTTTAGCGATCGTGCTGCTCGGTGCTTTAGGTTTTTTATTGGCCATGTTTGAGTATTTGCATAAAGTTATAAATAATAGCTTTATTCTACACCAAGTTTTTATCGTGTGCTTTGGCTTTTTTGTGGCTATGAGAAAACGTGTGTGAATAGTACAATGGTTTGTCTTGTAAATAGGGAACTGGTTTTTAATGACCTTAAGTATTAATCGGAGTGCACTTGTAATGCATTCAAGTGAGCGTATGCACGCTTTAGTAAATGATATTGCCTCTTACCCTGAGTTTTTGCCTTGGTGTTCTAAAGCCCTAGTGCTTGAAAAGGAGGCGGGGTTTATGCTGGCAAGTTTGGAGGTGAGTAAAGGGCGAATAACGCAGTCGTTTACCACAAGAAATGAATTGAGTGCCGATGGGCGAATTTTGATGAGCTTGGTAGAAGGGCCATTTAGTCACCTTAAAGGCGTGTGGGATTTTACCATTTTGCAAGATAACGCTTGTAAAGTGGCATTGAATTTAGAATTTGAAATGAAACGAAACATTACCAAGATGGCGTTCGGTGCGATTTTTAATCAGGCGGCGAATTCAATGGTTGATGCTTTTTGTGTAAGGGCTGATCAAGTTTATGGGTAATAAAATAGAGGCTGAAGTGGCATTCGCTGCGCCAGATAAGCAAAGTATTCTTAAGATAAGCGTGGCGGAGGGTACCTCGGTATTTGATGCGGCTGTGCAGTCGGGTATTGATAAAATATATCCTGAGATCGATTTTGGTTCGGCAGATATGGGGATTTTTGGTAAAACGGTTAAGAAACCTAAAGACCAGAGTTTAAGGGCCGGGGATCGAGTTGAAATTTATCGGCCGCTATTAATCGATCCTAAGCAGGCTCGTTTAAATCGAGCCGCTAAGAAATAATTGTTGCTAATAGGCAAAGTTATTTTCTAAAAGTGTGCCTTCATGGCTTTGGTAAATGTCGGCTTTATAATGAATCTTGATGATTTGATGTTGAATTTCACCGCCAGCTCTTTGGTAGGTGTAAACATAATTTTCAAGATCGGTGTTGAATACGTTATCAATAACGGGTTTGCCTAAAACAAAATAAACCTGTTTTTTGGTCATGCCAGGCTTTAATGTATCAAGCATATCTTGGGTAATAATATTGCCTTGTTGCACGTTTATTTTAAACACGCCTGGAAATGAACAGGCTTGTAATAACAACACGAAGGCAAAGGTAAGAAAAATAAGGTTCTTTTGCATCTATTTATGAATTCCACTATCTTTGTTTGAATCGCCAACTTGGATAAATATTCAGGTATAAGCGAATTTAAATTTAATACAGGCGAGCATGATACCTGAATCGAGCTTGAGCTGTTAATAGGATTACAAATAAGTTATGTCAGAAAATATAGATTTAAAAAAAGCGGGCCTAAAAGTTACGCTGCCTAGAATTAAAGTATTAAAGTTGCTCGAAAATGCTGAAGAGCAGCATATGAGTGCGGAAGATGTATATAAATCACTACTTGAAACCGGTGATGATGTAGGTTTAGCGACGGTATATCGGGTGTTAACCCAGTTTGAAACAGCAGGTTTAGTGTTGCGTCACAATTTTGAAGGTGGGCATGCTGTATTTGAATTGGCAAAAGACGAGCATCATGACCATATGGTGGATGTTGATAGTGGTAAGGTTGTTGAATTTTTTGATGAGATAATTGAAGAAAGGCAGAAAGAAATCGCTGCGGCGCATGGTTTTGAATTAGTTGACCATAGCCTAACGCTTTACGTTAGGCCTTTGAAAAAATAACTTATACGGTTTCTAGCATTTCTTGGGCGTGTGCGAGAGTTTGAGTTGTGATCGTCACGCCGCCAAGCATTCTTGCAATTTCGTCTGTTCTTTGCTTTGGTGCTAGTAAGTCTATTGATGACTTTACCTGACCTTTTTCGGTTCGCTTGCTAATAAAAAAGTGGTTATCACCTTGTGATGCAACTTGAGGTAAATGTGTGACACAGATTATTTGTCCATTTTTGCCTAATGATTTTAATAGTCGCCCAACAATTTGTGCGGTGCCTCCGCCTATGCCGACATCGACTTCATCAAACACAAGTGTGGGGATGGTTGAGTTTTTAGCAATAATCACTTGAATCGCTAAGCTGATGCGCGAAAGCTCACCGCCTGATGCCACCTTACTAATGGCTTTAGGGGGTTGCCCTGGGTTTGTGCTCACTAAAAACTCAATACTATCTAAGCCATGCTGATTAAAATTAAGATTTTCGAGCGGTTTTATTTCGATACTAAATTTGACGGACTTCATGTCCATTAGCGCGAGTTGCTCACAAATGCTTTTTTCTAATTTTGAGGCGTGTTTTATTCTAACGTGACGTTGTTTTTTGGCGGCCTCTATAAATTGCTGTTTAGTTTGTTGTACGTCTTTTTCTAGTTGTTCTAAGTTCTGGTCACCATTATTGAATGCGGCCATTTCAGTAGTGAGTTTATGGTAGACGCTTAATAATTCTTCTGGTTGGCAGCGATGCTTGCGGGCAAGTTGGTAAATTGCACTTAATCGCTCTTCGATATATTGCAGTCGTTCAGGGTCTAACTCAAAAGATTCGGTGAAATGCCGTAAGTTATTGCTCGCCTCTTCAATTTGAATTTGAGCTTCGCTCAGCATTGTAAAGGCTTCGGTGAGTGCTTGGTTGCTGCTTGGAAGATTTTGTAAGGCGAGTGTCGCTGAACTTATTATCGTGGTTGCATTCGTGTCGCTATCAGAACATAAGCTCAATGCTTCATGTGCTTTGCCGAGTAATAGCTCGGCATTGGCGAGGCTTGATTGTTCTTGCTCGAGATTTTTGATTTCGTTTTCTTGAAGGCTTAACTTATCAAATTCATCGACTTGGAAGGTTAAGAGTTGTATTCGAGCATTTGACTCGTCTTGGTTGCTTTCTAATTGAGCGAGTTTTTGCGCAACGTGAGTCCAGTCGTTATAGAGGCTGATGACTTTTTTGGATTGCGTTTGTAGTTTTCCAAAGTCGTCTAGAATAATTCGATGCTTTTCTTTTTGGAGTAACGATTGGTGTTCGTGCTGGCTATGAATATCAATTAAAAGCTCGCCAATCGACTTGAGGTTTTGTAAGGGGCAAGGGTGCCCGTTGATATAGCTGCGAGATCTGCCTTCTGCGGTAATAACACGACGAATAATGCATTGTAATTCGTCATCAAGGTCGTGATCTTGTAGCCATTTGACGGCCTTAGGGTGTTTTTCTAATTCAAAGGAGGCTGAAATTTCGGCCTTTTTTTCGCCATGCCTTACCATGGAGGTGTCTGCTCGGTCACCTAGAGCTAACCCGAGAGCGTCTAATATAATTGACTTGCCTGCGCCAGTTTCACCGCTTAGAACGGTCATGCCTTGTTCAAATAGCACTTCAATATGGTCTGCGATGGCGAAATTAGTGACTTTTAGTTGGCTAAGCATATTTTATTTAAGCTCTTATAAATGATAACTAAATATCACTCTACTGTATTTATACACAGTAAGTAAAGTTGTAAGAATTTTATTTAATGCTTGAAGTTTTTTTGAGTAACCCCATATAAGCAGCAACAAGATTTTATTACACGCCAAATCGTGTGATTGGTAAATTATATTTGTGATTTTATGGAGGCGCACGTGAGCGTTGAAGATGAGAAGTTGAAGGGTGACGAAGCAGAACTAAATGGTGTTAATTCTGCGGAACAGAATATAGAAGAGGGCGTGTTGGAAGCTGAAGTGATTTCTGATGTTGATGAAACTGTTGATCAGAAAGATTGGAAAGCCGAAGCCGAAGCGTTAGCGCAGCAAATTGAAGGCTTAAAAGATCAGACGATTCGGGCGCAAGCAGATGCGCAAAATATTCGTCGTCGTGCTGAACAAGATGTTGAAAAGGCGCACAAATTTGCGCTTGAAAAGTTTGCGAAAGAACTTTTGCCAATTGTTGATGGTTTGGAAAAAGCCGTTGAAGCGGAAGTCGCGTCGGGTAATGAAATGACAACCCTGAGAGAGGGTGTCGAGATGACCTTATCGATGTTTCTTTCGGGTGTTAAGAAATTCAAACTGGAACAAATTGATCCGGTAGGCCATCCTTTTGACCCAGCCCTTCATGAAGCAATGACGATGGTTGAAGCGCCTGACGCGGAACCAAATACAGTAATTGCGGCAATGCAAAAAGGCTATACATTGAGTGGTCGATTAATTCGCCCAGCAATGGTGGTCGTATCAAAAGGTGCGTCAAAAGTTGATGAGCAGGCTTGAAAAATAAATTTTCGGCCTTAAATATAAAACAAGTTAAAAATTATAAATTTGATTAGTCGATGTTCAAAATTAGTTGAAACAAATGACGGGTCAATAAGTAAATTAGATTAAACGTGGGAGCGAATGATGAGCAAAATTATCGGTATAGATTTAGGTACAACAAACTCGTGTGTTGCAATATATGACGACGGTAAGCCTAAAGTGATTGAAAATGCGGAAGGCGATCGTACTACGCCTTCAATTGTTGCTTACACAGATGACAACGAAGTATTAGTTGGTCAGCCAGCTAAACGTCAAGCGGTCACGAATCCTACAAATACCTTGTTTGCGATTAAGCGTTTAATTGGTCGTCGTTTTGAAGATGATGTTGTTCAGAAAGACATTAGCATGGTGCCATATGCAATTGCTAAAGCGGACAACGGTGATGCGTGGATAGATATAAAAGGCGACAAAAAAGCGCCACCACAGATTTCTGCTGAAATCCTTAAGAAGATGAAGAAAACAGCCGAAGACTATTTAGGTGAAAGTATTACTGAAGCAGTTATCACGGTTCCTGCTTACTTTAATGACTCACAGCGTCAAGCGACTAAGGATGCCGGTAAAATTGCCGGCTTAGAAGTTAAGCGTATTATCAATGAGCCTACCGCTGCGGCATTAGCATTTGGTTTAGATAAGAGCAAAGGCGATTCAACGATTGCGGTTTATGACTTGGGTGGTGGTACATTCGATATCTCAATTATTGAAATTGCAGATGTTGACGGTGAAAAACAATTTGAAGTATTAGCAACCAATGGTGATACATTCCTTGGTGGTGAAGATTTCGATATGACGTTAATCGACTATCTTGCGGAACAGTTTAAGAAAGACTCAGGCATGGATCTTAAAGGTGATCCACTTGCAATGCAGCGTTTGAAAGAAGCGGCTGAAAAAGCGAAAGTTGAGCTTTCAAGTGCACAACAGACAGATGTGAATCTGCCTTATATTACGGCTGATCAAACAGGGCCTAAGCACTTAAACGTTAAAATGACGCGTGCTAAGCTTGAGTCATTAGTTGAAGAGTTGGTTGAGCGTACATTAGCACCTTGTAAGATGGCTTTGAATGATGCTGGTCTGAATGCCTCTGAAATTGACGATGTTATTTTGGTTGGTGGTCAGTCACGTATGCCTCTAGTACAGCAAAAAGTACAAGAGTTTTTCGGTCAAGAGCCACGTAAAGATGTAAACCCTGATGAAGCGGTTGCAGTGGGCGCGGCAATTCAGGCATCTGTATTAGCGGGTGATGTAACGGATGTTTTACTACTTGATGTAACGCCATTAACACTTGGTATCGAAACAATGGGTGGCGTTGCGACGGCATTGATCGAAAAGAATACAACTATTCCAAGTAAAAAGTCTCAAACATTCTCAACAGCAGAAGATAACCAAGCGGCTGTAACAATTCATGTTGTTCAGGGTGAACGTAAGCAGGCATCTCAAAACAAATCACTGGGTCGTTTTGACCTAGCGGATATTCCTGCAGGACCACGTGGAATGCCTCAAATCGAAGTAACCTTCGATATCGATGCAAACGGTATTCTAAATGTGCATGCTAAAGATAAAGCGACAGGTAAAGAGCAGTCTATCGTGATTAAAGCTTCTTCAGGTTTGTCTGATGAAGAAGTAGAAAAAATGGTAAATGATGCTGAAGCGAATGCTGAGGCGGATCGTAACTTTGAAGAGTTAGTGACCGTTCGTAACCAAGGTGATGCGATTGTTCATGCCACGAAGAAAACATTAGCTGAAGCCGGTGATAAAGCGACTGAAGAAGAAAAAACAGCGATTGAAGCTGCAATTTCTGAATTGGAAGAAGCGCTTAAAGGTGATGATAAAGAAGCGATTGAAGCTAAAACTCAAGCATTAACGGAAGCATCTTCTGGTTTAGCTCAGAAAATGTATGCTGAGCAAGCGGCTGCCGGTGCCGAAGGCGCAGAAGGCGCTGCAGAAACTGAAGCAACGCAAGAAGCCGGTGCTGACGACATTGTAGATGCTGAGTTTGAAGAAGTTAAAGACGATGAGAAAAAGTAGTTTTTAACTACTTTTAAGTATTGTTTTAGGTAAAAACTACGCGGAAGCTTTGTCTTCCGCGTTTGTGTATTTGTTGTTTTTAAGTGTGATCACTACGTGTGTTTTAATTGTAAGCGCACTTTTTAAGTCACTTGTCTGTAAAGATAGAAACCACGGTTAAATGAGTGTTATGTCAAAACGAGATTTTTACGAAGTTCTGGGTGTAGCGAAAAGCGCAGATGATAAAGAAGTTAAGAAAGCTTATCGACGAATGGCGATGAAGCATCATCCTGATCGTAACCCTGACGATAGTGCTGCAGAAGATAAATTTAAAGAAGCAACGGAAGCTTATGAGGTTCTTTCAGACTCTCAAAAGCGCGCCGCTTATGATCAATATGGCCATGCGGGTGTTGATCAGCAAGGTGGTGGTGGTGCCGGATATAGTGGTGGAGCTGGCTTTAGTGATATCTTTGGTGATGTTTTTGGCGATATCTTTGGTGGCGGTGGAGCAGGTGGTGGCGGTGGTCGAAGCCGAAGTACACGTGGTGCTGATTTAAGATATACGCTCGACTTGGATCTTGAAAGCGCGGTAAAAGGTACAACGGTTAAAATTAAAGTGCCTTCTCATGTTAAATGTAAACCATGTAGTGGCTCGGGTGCTGAAAAAGGCTCTAGGCCTGAAACATGTGGCACATGCCAAGGTGCGGGACAGGTACGAATGCAACAGGGTTTCTTCTCTGTTCAGCAAACGTGTCCTCATTGTCGTGGCCAAGGTAAAACAATCAAAAACCCTTGTAAGTCTTGTCATGGCGTAGGTGTTCTTGAAGAACAAAAGACCTTGTCGGTTAAAGTGCCGCCGGGTGTGGATACGGGTGATCGTATTCGTCTAGCAGGCGAAGGTGAGGTGGGGGCTCAGGGTGGTCCTTCTGGTGACTTATATGTACAGGTATCGGTAAAAGAGCATCCTATTTTTGTGCGTGATGGTAAAAGTTTGTACTGTGATGTGCCTATTTCGCTTGTTGATGCCGCGTTAGGTGGTGAGTTAGAGGTGCCAACATTAGATGGTCGCGTTAATCTTAAAATACCTCAAGAAACTCAGACGGGTAAAATGTTCCGTTTACGTGGTAAAGGTGTTGCGCCAGTAAGAGGCGGTGCTGCAGGTGATTTGATGTGTCGTGTGATTGTTGAAACGCCTGTCAATTTGTCGAAGAAGCAAAAAGATATATTGCGGTCTTTCCAAGATACCTTAGGTGGCAGTGGCGATAAAAAACATGGCCCTAAGCAGCATTCTTGGTTTGAGGGTGTTAAAAGCTTTTTTGATGATATGAAGCTTTAGTTGCTAGAGTGCATTGATTGCAAGGGCGCGGATTTGGGCTCTATTTTTTTAGTTGTTGCGTATATATTACGTTAACGTTAGTGAATGAAAGGGGAAGGTTTTGACTCGAATTGCTGTGACCGGTGCTGTGGGGCGAATGGGGAAAATGCTGATAGAGGCGGTGACTTTGTCTTCTGAGGCAGAGTTGACGGCGGCGATCGTGCTTCCTGGTAGTTCATTGATCGGGGCAGATGCGGGCGAGTTAGCAGGGCTGGGTGCAAATGGTGTGCGGGTAAGTGGTGATATATCTGAAGTTATTACTGACTTTGATGTATTGATTGACTTTACTGCGCCGGATGCCACTTTAGCGAATGCAGCATTATGTGCTAAACACGGAAAGGGTATTGTTGTCGGTACCACAGGTTTTACAACGGAAGAAGAGGCAGTCCTGCTTGGTTATCAGGTTGAGACGTCTATTTGTAAAGCTGCAAATTTTAGTACGGGTGTGAATGTTTGTTTAAACTTGCTGCAAAAAGCGGCAGAAATTCTTGGTGACGATTATGATGTCGAAATTTATGAGGCGCATCATCGTCATAAAGTAGACGCGCCATCGGGTACTGCATTAGCGATGGGGCAGTCTGTGGCTGATGGGCTGAATCGTGATTTACGGTCGGTGGCGGTTTATGGTCGAGAAGGGCAAACGGGTGCACGTGATAAAGAAACAATTGGTTTTGCTACGGTAAGAGGTGGTGATATCGTGGGTGACCATACTGTTATGTTTTTAGGTGATGGTGAGCGAGTAGAAATAACGCATAAGGCCACAAGTCGAATGTCTTTTGCTCGTGGCGCGGTTAGAGCGGCAGCTTGGTTGTCATCAAAGCCTACCGGTTTGTATGAAATGAGAGATGTATTGGGTTTAAAGTAAAATTGTTTGTAATAATTGTTTGAATGCTGGGTGTGCAATTTTTTGTGCGCCCTTTTTTATGGGTGATATAAATTGTATTGTGTGGTTGGATTTTTTTAACCCGTACAAATTCTTATAGAAGAGATCTTGTTGGACTATGGATAAAAATAAAGAGGCTCAGCTTAAACAAAAAATAATGCAGTTAGCCAAGCAAAAAAAATATACAGAGGCTAAAGGCGTTGCTTTAAAGCTTTCTAAAGCTTTGCCACAAGATATTGAAGTGTGGTTTGCGCTCGCTCAGTTACACGAGAACTTAGGTGAGTTTGAGTCGGCTGTTCGGTCGTATTATCAGGTATGTCAGGGGCCATCTCCTCGGTATGCTGTTGCGGTAGAAAGTGCGGTTATTTTGTGTTGGCGTCATAGATTTCTTAAATTGGGTGTGGCGCCAGCGCGTGAATTAATAAAACTAAAGCCTAAGTCGGCAGATGCTTTTTTTTACTTGGGTTATTTTTGGTTTGAGTCTCGGCATTATTTAACAGCAGAACCCTATTTGGTGAAAGCGGCTGAACTAGACCCTAACAACGCTTTGTATCAAAATTACTGTGGACAGCTAAATACTTTTGTTGCTCAGCCTGAAAAAGCAATTTTTTATTATGAAAAAGGCCAGAAGTTAAATAGCGATAATAGATCTGTTTTTACTTCGAGCATCATGACGCATAACTATGCTGATAGTATTTCGGATGCGCGTATATTTGACGTACATCGGTCTTATGGTGAAATGATTGAACGTGAATTCATAAATAACGACTCGCGGGTTCATTTAGACGTGCCTCGTCCCAAGCGGTTAAAAATTGCTTATGTTTCCGCTGATTTTAAATCCCATTCAGTGTCTTATTTTTTTAAAGCAATTGTTGAGTCTTACTCTAAAGAAAATTTTGAGCTGATTTGTTATTCGGATGTCGCAGAGCCTGATGCGGTAACTGAATATTTTAAGGGTAAAAGTGAGCACTGGTTTGAAAGTTATGGCATGTCTGATGAAGCGTTATATCAACAAGTAGTCGCTGATCAGGTTGATATTTTGGTTGATTTGGTGGGTTATGCGGGCTCAACTCGTTTGGGTGTTTTTGCCCGAAGAGCTGCACCGGTTCAGGTGACGTATTTAGGTTATCCAAATACGACAGGTTTGTCTCGGATGGATTATCGTATTACGGATAACTGGTCTGACCCTGAAGGTCAGACAGATGCGTTTTATACTGAGTCTTTAAAGCGTTTGCCTCATGGGTTTTTATGTTATACACCTGCTTTAGATGCGCCCGATGTAGCTGAGTTACCTGCTTTAAAAGAGGCTGCAAAAGGTGTTTGTTTTGGTTCTTTTAATGCTTTTGCGAAACTCACACCTACGTCGATAAATATGTGGGTTAAGTTGTTATTAGCGATTCCGCACTCAACGCTTTATTTGAAGGCTAAGCCACTTTGTGAAAAAGCACTGTGTGAATGGTTGTGGGGGGAGTTTGAAAAAGGGGGTGTTGATCGGAAGCGTGTATTGCTCCAAGGGTGGGAGTTCGAAATATCTTCTCACCTTGAGCAGTATTCAAAAGTAGATATTCATTTGGATAGCTATCCATATAATGGGACCACTACGATTTGCGAGTCTTTATGGCAGGGAGTGCCTGTTATAAGTTTAGCAGGGAGCTCACATAGGTCTCGGGTTGGTTTGAGTTTGTTGTCTCAAGTCGGCTTAGACGATTGTATTGCGCAAAGCGAGAGCGAATATATTAACATTGCGATTGAAAAAACGTCCAACCTGGGTGAGTTAGCTAAACTTAGAGGTGTGTTGCGTGAACGGATGCGAGAAAGTGCGTTGGTAGATAGTGCGAGGTTTATTGAGGGATTAGAGGGTGCCTACGAGCAAATGTGGGAAGAAAAGCGTTTAAAGTAAAAATTCTTGCGCTTTGTGGCATCAGCTATGTATATCTATGTTGTTTTTCTAATAGACAAAATTGCTGTAAATATGTACAATGCTGCCGTTTGAAGGACAGTCGTTATTGTTAAATCTTTTCTTGCTATGGAAGGTATTTAAACGACAGGCAGTGGTTAAGCTGTAACAAGAAATTTGTAAGCGAGGTGGAGTTAACTCTATCTCGCTTTTTTGCAACTTGTATACCAGTAAAATCGACTTCAAACCCGCCTAAAGACGGCTTCTTTATTTATTTCTACTAGCCCTAGCCGATTACGACGAGGAACTGGCGTTGACTAAACCAGCAATTTTAGCACTTGAAGATGGATCCATATTTAAAGGGATTTCAATTGGCTCTGATGGCAAGACCATCGGAGAAGTTGTTTTCAATACAGCCATGACAGGTTATCAGGAAATTCTTACTGATCCGTCTTATGCGAAACAAATCGTTACTTTAACGTACCCTCATATTGGTAATACCGGTGTCAACGCTGAAGATGTTGAATCTAGTAAAATATGGTCAGCCGGTCTTGTAATTAGAGACTTACCTTTGTTTGCCAGTAGTTGGCGTTCTGAAAAATCGCTTGATGAGTATTTGAAAGAAAATAACATTGTCGCGATTGCAGATATAGACACACGTCGTCTTACGCGTATTCTGCGCGAGAAAGGGGCTCAAAGTGGCTGTATTTTAGCAGGCGATGACGTGACGGAAGCGCAAGCGATTGCAGCAGCAAAATCTTTTTCTGGATTAAAAGGTGTAGATCTTGCGAAAGAGGTGACCTGTACTGAATCGTCTTCATGGACAGAAAGTGAGTGGTCACTAACGAGTGGGTATGCGCAACAGAAAGAAACTGAGTTTCATGTTGTGGCGTATGACTTCGGTGTTAAGTACAATATCTTACGTATGTTAGCTGAACGCGGCTGTAAGTTAACCGTCGTGCCAGCGCAAACTTCTGCTAAAGACGTATTAGCGATGTCTCCAGACGGCGTATTTTTGTCAAATGGCCCTGGTGATCCAGAACCCTGTGATTACGCAATTGACGCTATTCAAGAATTATTAAAGTCAGGTATTCCAATATTTGGTATTTGTCTTGGTCATCAGCTGCTTGCGCTTGCGAGTGGTGCTAAAACTGAAAAAATGAAATTTGGACATCATGGTGCCAATCACCCGGTGCAATGTCTAGGTGATCAGACAGTGATGATTACAAGTCAAAATCATGGTTTTGCAGTCGATGAATCGTCGTTACCTGATTGTCTGGAAGCAACTCATAAATCGTTGTTTGATGGTTCACTACAAGGTATTAAACGGACTGATGTGCCTGCGTTTAGTTTTCAAGGTCATCCAGAAGCAAGTCCGGGGCCGCATGATGTTGCGCCTTTATTTAACCAATTTGTTGAATTGATGACACAGCACGCCAAATAAGGTGTGTTGTGAATTATTTTTAGTGATAGGTAAAACATCCTACTAATTTAGTTCTGTTATTTAAGTATATGTTTAAACACATGTTTTGAATGCAGAACACTGACTCTAAAGAACGGAAAGAATTAAATGCCAAAGCGTACCGATATAAAGAGCGTTTTAATTATAGGCGCGGGTCCTATCGTCATTGGGCAGGCTTGTGAATTTGACTACTCAGGAGCTCAAGCCTGTAAAGCACTTCGTGAAGAAGGTTGTCGTGTCATTCTTGTAAACTCTAATCCTGCGACTATTATGACTGATCCGTCGATGGCGGATGCAACTTATATTGAGCCAATTACATGGCAAACAGTTGAAAAAATCATTGAAGTTGAGCAGCCTGACGCTTTGTTGCCGACTATGGGTGGGCAAACGGCATTAAACTGTGCGCTAGATCTAGAGCGTGAAGGTGTGCTGGCAAAATATAATGTTGAAATGATTGGTGCGAATGCCGATGCTATCGACAAAGCAGAAGACCGAGAGCGTTTCGACAAAGCGATGAAGTCAATAGGGCTTGAAACGCCGCGTTCAGGTATTGCGCATAGTATGGAAGAAGCGCTTCAAGTTCAGGGTGGTTTAGGGTTTCCTTGTATTATTCGTCCTTCTTTCACTATGGGTGGCAGCGGTGGTGGTATCGCTTACAACAAAGATGAATTTGCTGAAATTTGTGAGCGCGGCTTAGATCTATCACCAACAACAGAGCTATTAATTGATGAGTCTCTGATTGGTTGGAAAGAATATGAGATGGAAGTTGTTAGAGATCGTAATGATAACTGTATTATCATCTGTTCAATTGAAAACTTCGATGCAATGGGTGTCCATACCGGTGACTCAATTACTGTAGCGCCTGCACAAACGCTAACCGATAAAGAATATCAGATCATGCGTAATGCCTCTTTAGCTGTGTTGCGAGAAATTGGTGTTGAAACGGGTGGGTCAAACGTACAGTTTGGTATGGATCCAAAAGATGGTCGAATGGTCATCATTGAAATGAATCCACGTGTATCGCGCTCATCTGCATTGGCGTCAAAAGCAACGGGTTTCCCGATTGCAAAAATTGCAGCCAAGCTTGCGATTGGTTATACCTTGGATGAGTTGCAGAATGATATTACGGGTGGCGCGACACCGGCTTCATTCGAACCTTCAATTGATTATGTCGTTACAAAAATTCCGCGTTTTACGTTTGAAAAATTTCCACAAGCTGATGCACGGCTTGGAACACAGATGAAGTCTGTGGGTGAAGTGATGGCGATCGGTCGTACTTTTCAAGAATCATTGCAAAAAGCGATGCGTGGTTTAGAGGTAGGCTCCTCTGGTTTTGAGCCTGTTATGGATTTAAAAGCAGAAGACGCAAGAGAGACATTGACGCGAGAATTGAGTAACCCAAGTGCTGAGCGTTTATGGTATGTCGGTGATGCTTTTCGTGCGGGGTTATCAGTCGAAGAAATTTATAAGCTTAGTGGTATTGATCCATGGTTCCTTGTGCAAATTGAAGATTTGCTCGAAGACGAGTTTGTTGTGTCAAACATGACGCGTACCGACATGACTTATGACGTCATGAGAAGGCTTAAGCGTAAAGGTTTTGCTGATCGACGCTTAGCGGTGTTGTTAGGTATGACTGAAAAAGTCCTACGTAAGATTCGTCATGGCTATAACTTGCATCCGGTTTATAAGCGGGTTGATACCTGCGCTGCTGAATTTTCTTCTGATACGGCATATATGTATTCTACGTATGAAGAAGAGTGTGAGTCGAATGTTACGGATCGAGAGAAAATAATTATTCTCGGTGGTGGTCCTAACCGAATTGGTCAGGGTATTGAGTTTGATTATTGTTGTGTTCATGCTGCCTTCGCGATGCGCGATGACGGCTATGAAACAATTATGATCAACTGTAACCCTGAAACTGTTTCAACGGATTATGATACGTCTGATCGTCTATATTTTGAATCCATTACGCTTGAAGATGTACTTGAAATTGTTCGAATTGAAAAGCCTAAAGGCGTTATTGTTCACTACGGCGGGCAAACACCGCTTAAGTTAGCGCGTGGCCTTGAAGAGGCGGGTGTGCCCATTATTGGCACAAGTCCAGATGCCATTGATAGAGCCGAAGATCGCGAGCGTTTTCAACAGATGATAGAGCGTTTAGGTCTTCGTCAGCCGGTTAACTCAACGGTAAGAAGTATTGAAGAGGCGTTAGTCGACGCTAAAGAGATTGGTTATCCATTAGTTGTACGTCCTTCGTATGTGTTGGGCGGCCGTGCAATGGAAATTGTATATAACGAAACTGAATTGCTTAAATATATGAAAGAGGCAGTGAGTGTTTCAAATGATAGTCCTGTGTTATTGGATCATTTTTTAAATGCTGCCATTGAGGTTGATATCGACGCAATTTCAGATGGAAAGCAGGTAGTGATTGGTGCAATTATGCAGCATATCGAGCAAGCAGGGGTTCACTCCGGTGATTCGGCGTGTTCTTTGCCGCCTTATACCTTGTCTCAAGAAGTTCAAGAAGAGATGAAAGACGTTGTTAAGGTGATGGCGCTTGAGTTAGGCGTGGTTGGTTTGATGAATGTTCAGTTGGCTTACCAAGATGAAATGGTTTACGTTATTGAGGTGAACCCAAGAGCATCTAGAACTGTGCCGTTTGTATCAAAAGCTATTGGCGCTTCGTTAGCGCAAATAGCTGCGCGATGCATGGCGGGTACAACGCTCGAAGAACAAGGGTTTACTGAAGAAATTGTGCCGAAGCATTTCAGTGTTAAAGAGTCTGTTTTTCCGTTTAATAAGTTTCCATCAGTTGATCCTATCTTAGGCCCAGAAATGAAGTCTACGGGTGAAGTAATGGGAATTGGTGACAGTTTTGATGAGGCTTTTGCTAAGGGAATGATTGCTTCGGGCGGTGTGTTGCCAGACACAGGTAAAGCATTCTTAAGCGTAAGAGAAGTTGATAAGGCAGGTGTGGTTGGGTTGGCAAAAAGCTTAGCTGACATAGGTTTTACATTGGTCGCAACCTCAGGCACGGCAAAAGCAATTGAAGCTGCAGGGATACCTGTAGAACGGATTAATAAAGTAATTGAAGGTCGTCCTCATATTGTTGATGCTATTAAAAATGGTGACATTGACCTGATTGTAAATACAACTGAAGGTCGTCGCGCTATTGCGGACTCGGCTCAAATTAGGCAGTCAGCATTACAAAAGAAGCTTGCTTATAGTACAACTTTAGCAGGTGGTGATGCGGTGGTTCGTGCGATTAGGTATGGTGCTGAAAAGACGGTGCGCCGTCTACAAGATTTACACTAGTTACCTATTTTTAAAAATAAATAAGTATTGAGCTGCTTGGGCAGCTTATACCAAAGTTTTAAGGAAGTGACATGGAACAACGAATACCAATGACAGTGCAGGGTGAACAGTCCTTGCGTGACGAATTGAAGCAGCTAAAGACAGTGGCGCGCCCTGAGGTTATTCAGGCGATATCGGATGCGCGTGAGCATGGCGATTTGAAAGAGAATGCTGAGTATCATGCGGCGCGAGAGCAGCAGAGCTTTATGGAAGGGCGAATTCAAGAAATTGAAGGTAAGTTATCGCACTCTCAGATAATCGATGTGTTGTTGTTGCCAAAGACTGGTAAGGTTATCTTTGGCACGACGGTATCTATGGTAAATGTGGAAACTGAAGAAGAAGTTAGATATCACGTTGTCGGCGAAGATGAGGCTGATATTAAAGCGGGGAAAATTTCCGTTTCGTCACCGATTGCACGTGCAATTATCGGCAAAGAAGAAGGTGATGTGGTGGGTGTTCGTGTTCCCGCAGGTGTGGTTGAATTTGAGATTGAAGAAGTTCTGTATATCTGATTTAGATTGCTAAATAAAAAGAGACGCTTAGGCGTCTCTTTTTATATCTGGTAGGTTTTTTAACTTATTTTGACTATTAAGTTAAAAACTGCTTTGCTTCAAATTATGCGCGAAGAAGGTTTGATAGTTTAGGGTGCGGTTTAGGATTTCTTTTCAATAAAACAGCAATTTTGCCGATGCTTTGGATAAGTTCTGAACCTGTTTTGTAGATGAGTTCTTCTGTTATTTTTTTTCGGTCATCTCTGTCACCGATTGCAATTTTTATTTTAATTAATTCATGGTCGTGTAAAGCGCGATTTAGTTCGACCATTAAGCCTTCAGTTAAACCCTTGTCGCCAATCATAATAATAGGGTTTAAATTGTGGGCAATAGTACGGTACTGTTTTTTGTCTGAAGCGCTTAAAGTCATGATATTAATTATTACCTGTATTAAATTGTAAGTTTGCTGGAGAACATTCTATCATAGCTTTATCTGAATTATACTTTTCAAATTTTGTTCGGCATAAATGTAGAGGGTTTATCTTCTTTATGTGTTGTTATCTAAGATTGATTATTAAGGTTATCAAAATATGGCGCGTTCCAAATCGAGTGCTCGTTGGTTAGAAGAGCATTTTAATGATCATTATGTGAAAAAATCTCAAGCAGACGGGTACCGATCCCGCGCTAGTTATAAATTGCTCGAAATTCATGAAAAGGATCGGTTGTTTAAGCCTGGGATGACGGTGGTTGATTTAGGCTCGGCACCAGGAGGGTGGTCGCAAGTAGCGGCTCAACTTGTTGGTGAAAAAGGGCGAGTGGTTGCGAGTGATATTTTACCGATGGATAATCTTGCGGGAGTCAGCTTTATTCAAGGTGACTTTACTGAAGAGTCTGTTTTTGATGCGTTAATGGTTGAAATAGATGGAGGGGCTGACCTTGTAATCTCAGATATGGCCCCCAATATGAGTGGTAATGCTTCGATAGATATACCTAACGCAATGTATTTAGTTGAGTTGGCGTTAGATATGGCGAAGCAAACTCTTAAGCCTGGCGGTATATTTGTGGCGAAGGTGTTTCAAGGGGAAGGTTTTGATGACCTGCTTGCTGAAATGCGGCCATTATTTAAAAAAGTATATAGCCGTAAACCCGATGCCTCACGCGCGCGTTCTCGTGAAGTATATCAAGTAGGTTTTGGTTTTAAGGGGTAAAGGGAGGTAGTAAAAAATACTTCTTGATGATGAATGTTTTGTTTAGTATATATTTAGTTTTATTCGAACCCGTATGGGAAATTTAATAGTTTTGAATGAGAGGGGCTCCCCTTTGAATGATATGGTAAAAAACCTGGTCCTTTGGTTAGTCATCGCAGCAGTATTGCTAACGGTGTTTAATAATTTTAATCCTCAGGAAAAAGCGAAACCAATGGACTATTCGCAGTTTATTGAATTGGTCCAGAGTGGCCAAGTTAAAGAAGTTGCGATTGATGGCTTTCATTTTGAAATCGAGACAACTGATGGGCGTCAGTATGAGACGATTCGTCCAATGGTTGAAGATATTAAGCTAATGGATGAGCTGCTTAATAATAAAATTCGAGTTAGGGGTAAGGAACCTGAGCAACAAAGTATCTGGACGCAATTGCTTGTAGCGTCGTTTCCAATTCTTGTCATTATTGCTGTGTTTATGTTTTTTATGCGGCAGATGCAAGGCGGTGGCGGTGGCGGTAAAGGACCTATGTCATTTGGTAAGAGCAAAGCTCGTTTAATGAGCGAAGATCAAATTAAAACTACCTTTGCTGATGTGGCAGGGGTAGATGAAGCAAAAGAAGATGTTAAAGAATTGGTTGAGTTCTTGCGTGATCCAAGTAAGTTTCAGCGTTTAGGCGGTAAAATTCCTCGTGGCGTATTGATGGTTGGTCAGCCTGGAACAGGTAAAACCCTATTAGCTAAAGCGATTGCCGGTGAGGCAAAAGTACCGTTCTTTTCAATTTCAGGTTCTGACTTTGTTGAGATGTTTGTAGGTGTTGGTGCTTCGCGTGTTCGGGATATGTTTGAACAAGCAAAGAAGCAGTCGCCCTGTATTATTTTTATAGATGAGATAGATGCAGTAGGTCGTCATCGTGGTGCCGGTATGGGTGGTGGTCATGACGAGCGAGAGCAAACGCTTAACCAGTTATTAGTTGAGATGGATGGTTTTGAAGGAAATGAAGGTGTTATTGTTATCGCGGCGACGAACAGACCTGACGTGCTTGATCCTGCATTATTACGTCCTGGCCGATTTGACCGTCAAGTTGTAGTTGGTCTACCTGATATTTTAGGTCGGGAACAGATTCTTAAAGTACATATGAAAAAAGTACCGCTTGCGGATGATGTTGAAGCGAGCTTTATTGCGCGTGGTACACCAGGGTTTTCTGGTGCTGACCTTGCAAATTTAGTGAATGAAGCTTCACTGGTTGCGGCTAGGTCTGATAAGCGCGCTGTTTCAATGGCTGAATTTGAGTTAGCGAAAGACAAAATCATGATGGGCGCTGAGCGTAAATCAATGGTGATGTCAGAGAAAGAAAAGCTAAATACAGCCTTTCATGAAGCAGGCCATGCGATTGTAGGGCGACTAGTGCCTGAGCATGATCCTGTTTATAAAGTGAGTATTATTCCTCGAGGGCGCGCTTTAGGTGTCACGATGTTTTTGCCTGAAGAAGATCGATACAGTATGAATCGTCGTCATCTTATTAGTCAGATCTGTTCATTATACGGTGGTCGTATCGCAGAAGAGCTAACGTTGGGTAAGGATGGAGTGACGACAGGTGCGTCTAATGATATTCAGCGAGCAACAGAAATTGCTAGAAACATGGTTACTAAATGGGGTTTTTCAGAATCATTAGGGCCACTGATGTATGAGGAAGCGCAAGAAGAAGTATTTTTAGGAAAGTCGACGAGTGGCGGCTCTAGTGTTTCTGGTTCAACGCGTAATACTATTGATGAAGAAGTTAGAACAATTGTTGATAATTGTTATGAGTCGGCTAGAAAGATTTTGGTGGATAATCGCTCAAAGTTAGATGCGATGGCGGAAGCATTGATGAAATATGAAACCATTGATGCGCATCAAATTGATGATATTATGGATGGTAAAGCACCTCGTCAGCCAAAGGGTTGGGGTGATAATGATTCAGGTTCTGGCTCTTCAGGCGAAAGAAAAAAAGAAGAGACTGTTGCGTCTGAAGAAAAGCCACCTTCTGATGATGAACCTAAAGAAGCGTAAAGATTATGTCGTTTTAATTGAGGGTGTAGCATTTGATGTTACGCCCTTTTTATTGTTTGAAATATATCGAGATGCGTACTAGCTTTATGAGTGTGCGAATTGGTTTGAGGTTTGTTCAGGGTAATGTCTAAAAATTTCTCTTTTGGTGGCAAGGTGCTTGACCTAGCTGAAATTCAAGTGATGGGTGTCTTGAATGTTACGCCTGATTCATTCTCGGATGGCGGTCAATACAATACGCTGGTATTGGCGATGAAACATGCAGAATCGATGATTCTTCAGGGTGCTAGTATTATCGATGTTGGTGGCGAATCTACTCGGCCTGGTGCTGCTAAGGTCTCGGTTCAAGAGGAGATGGATAGAGTTTGCCCTATTGTTGAGCGGTTGGTGGCGGAGTTTGATACGGTGGTATCGGTTGATACGAGTACGCCAGCGTTGATGAGCGAGTCGATACGTCTGGGTGCAGGGTTGATTAATGATGTTAGGGCTTTTTCTCGTGAAGGTGCGATTGAAGCGGTGAAGGATAGTGCGGTTGCTTTATGTGTGATGCATATGCAAGGTGCGCCTTCATCAATGCAAAAGGCGCCATTGTATGCTTCAGTAGTTGATGAGGTTTTGGCATTTTTAAAGTCCACTGCTGAGGGTATGATTACGCAAGGTGTTAGTGCTGACCGTTTACTTATAGATCCAGGTTTTGGCTTTGGCAAAACACTTCAACATAACATGCAAATATTAAAGGGTATTGATCGATTTAGTGCATTAGGTTTTCCTGTGTTGGTTGGCTTATCTCGTAAATCAATGTTTTCAGAAATATTAAATAAATCGGTTGACCAGCGTTTGTTTGGTAGTTTATCGGGCGCTGTTGTTGCTGCGTATCAAGGCGCTAAAATAATACGTGCGCATGATGTTGTTGAAACAAAGGATGCAATGCGGGTTGTTGATGCGATGAACAAATGTGCAAAATTAACAGAATAATAGATTAAGGGATAATTATGCAGTCTAGAAAATATTTTGGTACAGATGGTATTCGTGGACGTTTAGGTGAAGGCGCAATCACGCCAGAGTTTATGCTAAAGCTCGGTTGGGCATGCGGGCAAGTATTTAAAAAAGAAGGGTCGCGCAACCGTGTCATTATTGGAAAAGATACACGTATTTCAGGGTATTTGTTTGAATCTGCATTAGAGGCTGGTTTGTCTGCAGCGGGTGTTGATGTGCGTTTGATTGGTCCGATGCCGACGCCTGCGATTGCATACTTAACTCGTACCTATAGGGCAAATGCAGGGATTGTTATTAGTGCGTCGCATAATCCTTATGAAGATAACGGTATTAAATTCTTTTCGTCGGATGGTTTGAAGCTTGATGATGCTGTTGAATTAGAAATTGAATCTTGGTTGGATAAAGACCTGAAGGTTGTTGCACCTAATTTACTGGGTAAAGCGAAGCGAATAGATGATGCAATGGGGCGGTATGTAGAGTGTTGTAAGGGGACGATTCCTTCTTCTATGTCGCTTGACGGTATGAATATTGTACTGGATTGTGCTCACGGTGCAACGTATCAAGTGGCGCCATATGTTTTTAGAGAATTAGGTGCTGAAATACACACGATTGGTGTCGAGCCGAACGGTCTCAATATCAATAAAGATGTTGGGTCGACTAGTCCTGAAAGTTTGGTGAAAAAAGTTTTAGAGATCGGAGCTGACCTGGGGATTGCATTTGATGGTGACGGTGATCGCGTCATTATGGTTGATCACAAAGGTGAGTTGGTTGATGGTGATGAGTTAATTTATATTATTGCAAGAAACCGTCAAAATGCAGATCGCTTGAAAGGCGGTGTTGTTGGCACTTTAATGACCAATTTCGGGGTAGAGCTCGCATTAAAAGAGCGCGGAATTCCTTTTGTTCGCGCTAATGTTGGTGATCGGTATGTAATGGAGCAATTGCTTAAAAATGATTGGGAACTTGGTGGTGAGAACTCAGGACATATCATTTGTTTTGATAAAGCGACCACGGGTGATGCAATTATCGCTGCGTTACAGGTATTGATTGCGATCTGGCGAGATAAGACAACACTGCATGAATTGAAATCTGAGATGTCAAAGTTACCTCAAGTACTGAAGAATGTCAGAATTAAAGAAAAAGTTAACCCAATGGATAACACTCAGATTGCTGCTGTAATGAAAGAGCAAGAGTCTCGTTTAGCTGGTCAGGGGCGTGTATTGTTACGGGCTTCAGGGACAGAGCCATTAATTCGTGTAATGGCTGAAGGAGCGGATGCAACGTTAGTTAATTCTGTTGTTGATGCCTTAGTTAGTGTAGTTGAAAGTACATTAGCTTAGTGGTTTGCCAGGGCGTAATAGTAATACAGTGGCGAGATAATAAACTTTAAGGACAATTGATATAAAATGCGTGTGTCGATACTTGTAAGTCGGGTGTATCTCGGTTAGTATTTGCGCCCTTCTGAAAGCTGGTGTTTTTTATGCTACAACGTATGCGACAAAAAATTGTTGCGGGAAATTGGAAAATGAACGGAGATGTCGCTTTTACGCGAGATTACTTCGACGCATTTAAAGTTTCTTTAAGAAGTATTAGTCTGCCAGAAAATATGAAGATTTTAATTGCGCCACCGTCAGCATTATTGACGGAGGTGGCTAAGCAAGCATCAGGTTCAGTTGTTGCGTTGTCGGCTCAAAATGTATCTTCCTATAAAGGTGGTGCGTATA
Organism: Oleiphilaceae bacterium; assembly: GCA_047628385.1. GTDB lineage: Bacteria > Pseudomonadota > Gammaproteobacteria > Pseudomonadales > Oleiphilaceae > PZPK01. The sequence continues at coordinate 49,410 of JBLHVH010000001.1, read as the reverse complement.
CGGGTGAGACATCTGCTAGAATCTTAGCTGATTTAAAATGCCTTTGGTGTTTGGTAGGGCATTCTGAACGACGCGCGTTGTTTGCAGAAACTGATGATTTGGTTGTAGATAAAATAAAACAATTGTTAGTGAATGATGTTCAGCCAGTTTTGTGTGTCGGAGAAACGCTTTCTCAGCGTGAAGCTGGGCAGGCAGAAGTAGTGGTTGCTGAGCAAGTGAATGCAGTTTTTGATGTGTTTGATGAATCTGAATTGTCTCGTGTTGTTATTGCTTACGAGCCTGTTTGGGCAATAGGTACAGGTAAAACAGCAACACCAGAGCAGGCGCAAGCAATGCATCAATTTATTCGTAAGTTGGTTGCTGCGAAGGCTGAGCAGCTAGCTGAAAAATTAGTTATTTTATATGGCGGGAGTGTTAATGCTGAAAATGCAGAAACACTTTTTGCTCAAGTGGATATAGATGGTGCCCTTGTAGGGGGTGCTTCCTTAAAAGTAGAGGCGTTTGCGCGCATTTGCGAGCAAATGGCTTTAAGCGATTAGCGCTTTAGTTTTTTGTTAAATTGAGTGTGACGAATAAATAGGTTAGATGTATGGAATGGTTAGAAACCACAGTAATTGTTGTTCATATTTTAGTATCATTGGGTTTGATTGGTCTAGTGATGATACAGCAAGGGAAAGGCGCTGAGGCGGGTGCGTCCTTTGGTGGCGGCGCTTCTCAAACAGTATTTGGTAGTCAGGGGAGTGGAAGCTTCTTGACTAGGCTGACGGCTTATCTTGCAGTTATTTTCTTTGTGACAAGTATTTCGTTAGCGGTTATTGCTAAACAAAAGGCTGAAGTTGCAACGGCTGATCAGAATATTTTGGGTCCAGCTGAAATGGTAACATCTCCAGATTCTTCTGAGGATGATGTTGAAGCTTTAGAGCTTGAAGCGCCAGTTAAAGAAGCTGCAGTAGAATTAGAATGAGTTTGATATTTGCCCAAGTGGTGAAATTGGTAGACACGCTACCTTGAGGGGGTAGTGGCTGTATGGCTGTGCCGGTTCGAGTCCGGCCTTGGGCACCAATTTTAAAGCCTGCTACTTTGTGGCAGGCTTTTTTTATGATGTTTTTTTGTGGCTATAACATGCAGGGTGGTTGACCCTGCATGGCTGGGTGAATATAATGCGCCCACTTAAGATGGAGTGCCCTTTTAGGAAGTTTAATTCTTTAAGGTCTAATTTAGCGAATTTGGGTGATTCTCGCTAATTCCTCTTATAGAAATCTTGCAAAAAACCCCTCAGTGAAGGGGTTTTTTCGTATTGATGGGCATTAGGCCCATTTTTTGTTTCTGAAGAGTGAGAATTCTCAGAAAAGCATGCGGTTAAAAAGAGGCGGTTAGTATTGTCAGCTAAAAAACGAATACTTGAAGAAATGATTCGACCTATTGTAGAAGGTTTAGGGTTTGAGTGCTGGGGGCTTGAGTTTATTTCACAAGGCAAGCACTCGGTTTTGCGGATTTTTATAGAAAGCTCAGCTGGCGATCCTACTTCAGATGATGAACAAAGTGAAAGTGGTGTTGAATTAAAAGATTGTGAGCAAGTTAGTCGTCAGATTGGTGGCGTACTAGATGTAGAAGACCCTATAACAGGCGACTATACCTTAGAAGTTTCTTCTCCAGGAATGGATCGTCCGTTATATAATTTGTCTCACTATGAAAGGTTTAAAGGTAGTCATGTCGCTCTAAAATTGCGTATGCCTTATGAAGGGCAGCGAAAGTTTAATGGTGTACTTAATGGCATAGAAGGTAATGATATTGTAATTCAAGTTGAGCAGGAAGAATTCTTGTTCCCTCTTGAAGCGATTGAAAAAGCGAATGTTGTACCTCAATTTGATTGAATTTGAATACTGGAGCGAATGACGCAATGAATAAAGAAATATTGCTGGTAGTTGAGGCGGTCTCGAATGAAAAAGGCGTCGGAAAAGACGTTATTTTCGAAGCTATTGAACTAGCTTTAGCTGCTGCAACCAAAAAGCGTTATGAAAATGAAGATGCTGATATTACGGTTATTATTGATCGTAAAACAGGTGATCATGTTACTTCTCGTCATTGGACGGTCGTAGATAATGATGCGGTTCCGGGTTTAGGGACTGATCTTACTATGGAAGAAACCGCTGAAATTGATATCAAGCTACAGCCTGGTGATCGACATACCGAAGAAGTTGAATCAGTTTCTTTTGGTCGAATAGGTGCGCAAGCAGCGAAGCAAATTATCGTACAAAAAGTGCGTGAAGCTGAGCGTGAAATGATTGTTGATAGTTATCGTGACCGTGTCGGTGAGCTTGTATCGGGCACCGTGAAAAAAGTGACACGCGATAATGTGATCGTCGATTTGGGCAACAATGCCGAAGCATTATTGCCGCGTGAGAATTTGGTTGCGCGTGAAGTTTTCCGAATGGGAGATCGAGTTCGTGCCTTGCTTGAAGAAATTAGGGTTGAAGTACGTGGTCCTCAGTTAATTCTGAGTCGTATTGCGCCAGCCATGTTGATTGAACTTTTTAGAATTGAAGTGCCAGAAATTTCTGAAGAAATTATTGAAATACGCGCTGCTGCACGTGATCCTGGTTCAAGAGCAAAAATTGCCGTTAAATCTAATGATAAGCGAATAGATCCTGTTGGTGCTTGTGTTGGTATGCGTGGTGCTCGAGTTCAAGCGGTTTCAGGTGAACTTGGGAATGAGCGCGTTGATATTATTCTTTGGGATGATAACCCTGCGCAATTAGTTGTCAACGCAATGGCGCCGGCAGAAGTTGCTTCTATCGTTGTTGATGAAGATACACACTCAATGAATGTAGCGGTTGCTGAAGAGAATTTGGCAATGGCAATTGGGCGCTCAGGGCAGAATGTACGTTTAGCTGCTGAGTTAACCGGTTGGGAATTAAATGTGATGTCGGAGTCAGATGCCGGCAAACAGCAAGAAGCAGAAGTGGGTAAGTTTGTTGACTTATTTATTCAGAAGTTAGACGTTGATGAAGATTTAGCGACCGATCTTGTAAACGAAGGTTTTACCTCGTTAGAAGAAATTGCTTACGTACCTTTGGAAGAAATGCTTCAAATAGATAGTTTTGATGAAGATACTGTAGAAGAGCTGCGACGTAGAGCAAAAGATGCGTTGTTGAATCAAGCATTAGCTTCAGAAGAACAGCTTGAAGGAAAAGAGCCTGCAGAAGATTTACTGAACATGGACGGTATGGAACAGCATTTGGCTTTGGTTCTTGCAAGTAAAGGCATCGTCACTATGGAAGATTTGGCAGAACAGTCCATTGATGAGTTGATGGAAGTTGACGGGATGGATGAAGAACGTGCCGGTAAATTAATTATGACAGCACGAGCGCCTTGGTTCGAAGACCAAGAATAGTAACGACGCGAAGTCAGGAGAGAGAATCATGTCAGAAGTAACAGTTAAGCAGCTGGCAAACGATATCGGAGCTCCAGTCGAAAGACTGTTGAAGCAGATTAGTGACGCCGGACTTAGTTCGCGTAACGAAAATGATGCCGTTTCAGATGAAGAGAAGAAAACATTATTGAGCCATTTGAAGCGTAGTCATGGCGAAGAAGAGGGTGAACCTCAGAAAATTACACTCAAGCGTAAAACAAGTTCAACCTTAAAAATGTCTGCTGGGCAGGGTAAAACTAAAACGGTTAATGTAGAGGTGCGTAAAAAACGTACTTATGTTAAGCGGCCAGAGATGGACATAGAGTCAGAGAAGCTAAAGCTAGAAGAAGAGAAAGCAGCGTTACTTGTTGCTGAGCAAGCTAAGAGCGCTGAACTAGAAGTTGAACAAGCTAAAATAGCTGAAGAGGCTAAAATAGCTGAAGACGCTAAAAAAGCTGAAGCACCTAAGTCTGCTGAAACAGTACCAGCGGGAGATAAATCAGACGCGAAAAATAAGTTTGATAAAAAACCTGCTGCTCCTGCGGTAGAAGAGAAAAAAGAAAAGTGGCAGAAAAAGAAAGAAACTAAAGAAACTGCTCAAGATGATAGTCCTAAGAAACATGTTAAATCTGCAGGTCATCATCGTCCAAACCGTCAGAAAGAAGAAGTATTTAGTGCCATTAAGTTGGAAGAGGATAAACCTCGCCAGCTGAAAATGAAGAAAAAGAAATTTAAGCAAAAGCGCACGCATACCTTTGAAAAGCCTGTTACGCCAGTAGTGCGTGAAGTTGCTATTAGTGAAACCATTATTGTCAGTGAATTAGCTGATAAAATGTCTGTAAAAAGCGTAGTGGTTATTAAAGCATTAATGGGTATGGGGATTATGGCGACGGTCAATCAGTCTATTGACCAAGAAACAGCTGTACTTATTACTGAAGAATTAGGTCATACAGTTAAGCTTGTTTCTGAAGATGCTGTAGAAACCGAAATGTTAGAAAGTATTGACTATGAAGGCTTTGAATCACCTAGAGCGCCTGTTGTAAGTGTGATGGGTCATGTTGATCATGGTAAAACTTCACTGCTTGATTACATTCGTAAAGCGAAAGTTGCTGGCGGCGAATCAGGTGGAATAACTCAGCATATCGGTGCGTATCACGTTGAAACTGGTCATGGAATGATTTCTTTCCTTGATACTCCCGGACACGCTGCCTTTACTGCGATGAGAGCACGTGGTGCAAAAAGTACGGACATTGTTATTCTTGTTGTCGCTGCTGATGACGGTATGATGCCTCAGACAGAAGAAGCAATTCAGCATGCGCGTTCAGCTAATATGCCGATAATTGTTGCTGTAAATAAGATGGATAAAGAAGGCGCTGATCCAGATCGTGTTAAGAACGAAATGGCAGCGAAAGATGTTATTCCAGAAGATTGGGGTGGTGATGTTCAGTTTGTAAATGTGTCGGCTCATACGGGTGAAGGGATTGATGCTTTACTTGATGCGGTGCTTTTGCAGGCTGAAATGTTAGAATTAAAAGCGGCAAAAGATGTTCCAGCGAAAGGTGTTGTTATTGAATCGCGCTTAGACCGAGGTCGTGGTGCTGTTTCAACGGTACTTGTACAGCATGGTACATTGTTTGGTGGTGATATTATTATAGCGGGTACGTTCTATGGACGTGTTCGAGCAATGCAGGATGAGAATGGTCGGTCAGTAAAAGAGGCGGGTCCATCGATTCCTGTAGAGATCTTAGGCTTAAGTGGAACGCCTGATGCAGGTGATGAATTTTTCGTAGTAGCTAATGAGCGTAAAGCGCGTGAAGTCGCTGAGTTCCGCGATATAAAAATCCGCCAAGACCGAATGAATCGTCAGCAGGCTGCTAAGCTTGAAAACATGTTCGAGAACATGGGTAAAGACGAAGTTAGTCATCTGAATATTGTATTAAAAACTGATGTTCGTGGTTCGTTAGAAGCGCTAACTTCAGCATTAAATGAAATTGGTAATGATGAAGTTCAAGTTCGAATTGTTGCAAGTGGTGTTGGTGGTATCACCGGTACTGATGCAACGCTTGCTTTAGCGTCAAATGCTGTCGTTATTGGTTTTAATGTGCGAGCAGATGCGACGGCCAGAGGCATTATCGAAGCTGAAGGTTTAGATTTACGTTACTATAGCGTGATTTATGAAATTATTGATCATGTGAAACTCGCCTTAACGGGTATGTTAGCGCCTGAGTTTAAAGAAGTTATACTCGGCATCGCTGAAGTACGTGAGACCTTTAGGTCGCCTAAATTTGGACAAGTTGCTGGTTGTATCGTTGTTGAAGGAACTATTCATCGTAATAAGAATATTCGTGTTCTACGTGATAATATCGTTATCTTTGAAGGCGAATTAGAATCACTACGTCGCTTTAAAGATGATGTAAATGACGTTCGTTCTGGTACCGAATGTGGTATAGGTGTTAAAAACTACGATGTTAAAGTCGGCGACAAGATTGAAGTATTTGATCAAGTCTCTGTTGAACGTACTTTAGAATCATAATCGCTAACGGTATATAAAATATATGGCTCAAGAATTTAATCGAACAGATCGCATTGCTGACCAAATGCAGCGCGATCTAGCTGAGTTAATAAGATCTTCGTTGAATGATCCCCGTCTAGGCATGATAACTGTGAATCAAGTAACAGTCGCTAAAGACCTAGGGTACTCGGACGTCTATGTGACCTTGCTCACTGCTGAAGATTTAGATGCAGATGATGAGGAGGTTAAGACGACTATTAGTATTCTTAATGGTGCTGCGGGTTTCTTACGAAGTGAGTTGAGTCGTATGATTCGTCTACGGACAATTCCTCAATTGCGTTTTCATTTTGATGCGTCTGTTAAACGTGGTCGTCAGTTAGACCAGTTGATAACAAAAGCGCGAAAGAAAGATAACGATCAAACCGAAGGTTAAGCTAGATTGGCACGTAAACGTAAAGGGCGCATGTTAAATGGCGTCCTATTATTAGATAAACCTCAGGGGATGACTTCTAATTTTGCCTTGCAGAAAGTGCGCAGATTGTTTGGTGCGCAAAAAGCAGGACATACTGGAAGTCTAGATCCATTAGCAACGGGCGTTTTGCCCATTTGCTTTGGTGAAGCCACCAAATATTCCCAATACTTACTCAATGCAGATAAAGGCTATTACACAACGGCTACGCTTGGCGATATTCGCACAACGGGTGATAGTGAAGGTGAGCATGTGTCGACCCATACAGTTCCGCCATTATCTGAAGCACTAATTGAATCAGCACTTAAACCTTTTACGGGTAACATTAATCAAGTGCCTTCAATGTATTCAGCGTTAAAACATCAAGGTCGTCCTTTGTATGAATATGCTAGAAAAGGGATAACAATTGAGCGGCCAGCACGACCTATTACAATTTTCCGCTTAGACCTAACTGCTTTTCGTGATGTTGAGTTGGACCTTACCGTAGAGTGTTCGAAGGGAACCTATATCCGTTCTTTGGTTGAAGATGTTGGTGGCGAATTAGGTTGTGGTGGGCATGTATCAATGCTTCGTCGTTTCAAAGCTGGTCACTTTACATTAGCAGATTCAGTTACCATGGATACGCTTGATGCGCTAGCTGATAAGGCTGAAGAGGGTGCTATAAATCTTGAGTTGGATCAATTTATACACCCAATTGACTGCTTATTACCAAATACACCTAAAGTTAGCCTAAATAATGAGCTTGCAAGGTCGATATTACTCGGCCAAGCAGTTAGAATACCGCACGCTGAAAATATAGATCTTGAGCCAGGTATGGCGAGTATTTATGTTTCTCGAGAAATTGCTGAAAACAAGCCTGATATTTCAAATGATTCTGAAGCGTCTTATGACGTTTTTGCGGGTGTTGTTGATGTACTTGAAGATGGCATGATTCAGCCAAAACGTTTAGTGAATTTCAATACTGAGTGACATAAACACTTATATTGAATGCTGAGTGTTTATAGCGTTAAAAATTCAAGACGCCAGACTGTAAATATGCACGGTCATGGCTGATTATTTAACTGCATATTATTAAGGAAATAACTATGGCACTTAATGCCGAAGAAAAAGCAAAAGTAGTAAGCGAATACCAGCAAGCTGAAGGCGATACTGGTTCTCCAGAAGTACAAGTTGCATTGTTGACTGTTAACATCAACAAACTGCAATCACACTTCAAAGGTAATAAACACGATCACCATTCACGTCGTGGTTTGATTCGCATGGTAAACCAGCGTCGTAAGTTGTTGGACTACTTGAAACGTAAAAAAGCAGCACGTTATGTTGATCTAATTGCTCGTTTAGGTCTACGTCGATAAGCAGCCTTGTGTTGTTTCATCTACGTTGTAGATAATTAAGTGCCGGCTTATCTTGAAAGATAGATATGCCGGTTCTTTTGTTTTATAAGGTAGAAAATAGAAAGTAAGTCAGTGTTTTGTAGAAAGCCATAAAGTTTTATGTCTGAGTGTTTTTAGCCGTAATCATGTTTAAAAAGAGCATTGAGACGTAAAGCTTTAGTCGTAGTTATTTTGCAAAACGTAATTAATGAAAATATGAAATTTATAAGGAGCCGCTGTGAATCCGGTCATTAAAAAATTTAAGTATGGTAAGTCAGAAGTAACAATTGAAACAGGTAGAATTGCGCGTCAAGCGACAGGTTCTGTATTAGTCACTATGGATGATATTGCAGTTTTAGTTGCAGTTACTGCCGCTAAAAAAGCAGTTCCAGGTCAAGGCTTCTTCCCGTTATCTGTATTTTACAATGAAAAGCAATATGCTATTGGTAAAATTCCAGGTGGTTATATCAAGCGTGAGTCACGTCCTTCTGAAAAAGAAACGTTAACGTCTCGTTTAATTGATCGCCCAATACGTCCATTATTCCCAAATGGGTTTATGAACGAAGTACAAGTTGTTTGTACGGTAATGTCTGCGAATAAAACTGATGATTCAGATATCGCAGCAATGATTGGCACGTCTGCAGCATTAGCTATTTCTGGGATTCCGTTTAATGGTCCTATCGGTGCAGCACGTGTTGGTTTTACTGACGAAGAAGGCTTCACTTTAAACCCTACTAATGCATTTTTAGAAGACTCGCTGCTAAATATGGTTGTTGCGGGTACTAAAGACGCAGTATTAATGGTTGAGTCTGAAGCGAAAGAATTAACTGAAGATGAGATGTTAGGTGCGGTTTTATTTGCTCACCAAGAAATGCAAGTAATCATTACTGCTGTGTCTGAATTTGCTGCTGAAGTTGGTACAGAGAAGTGGGATTGGAAGCCAGAAGCGGTTAATGCTGCTTTAGCTGAAAGCATTGCATCTGAGTATTCAGAAGGTATCAGTGCTGCTTACTCAATCAGTGATAAAATGGCGCGTTACAGCGCTTTAGGTGAATTGAAATCAGCTGCTGTTGAAAAACTAGTATCTGATGCCGACGATTCTCCTTCAGCTGATGATGTTAAGGGTTATTTTTCTAAGCTTGAGAAGCAAGTTGTTCGTGGCAGAATCATTAAGAGTGAGCCTCGAATAGATGGGCGTGATAACAGTACTGTCCGTCCTATCGCGGTTGAAGTGGGCGTGTTGCCAAATACACACGGTTCTGCGCTCTTTACACGTGGTGAAACACAAGCGATTGTAGCGACTACTTTGGGTACGTCTCGTGATGCACAAATTGTTGACGCTTATGCTGGCGAATACAAAGAAAGCTTTATGTTGCACTACAACTTTCCTCCATACTCTGTAGGTGAATGTGGTCGTATGGGTCCTCCAGGACGTCGTGAAATTGGCCATGGTAAGTTAGCTAAGCGCGGTTTGCAGGCACTTATGCCTAATTCTGAAGAATTTCCGTATACCATTCGTTGTGTGTCTGAAATTACCGAATCTAACGGTTCAAGCTCAATGGCAAGTGTTTGCGCAAGCAGCTTGGCAATGATGGATGCAGGTGTACCTTTAGCTGCACCTGTTGCAGGCATTGCCATGGGTCTTGTTAAGGAAGGTGAAGAGTTTGCCGTTCTTACTGATATTTTGGGCGACGAAGATCACTTAGGCGATATGGACTTTAAAGTAGCGGGTACCGATGAAGGTATTACTGCTTTACAGATGGATATCAAGATCGAAGGCATTAATGAGAAGATCATGGATGCTGCACTTAAGCAGGCTCATGCTGCTCGTATTCATATTCTTGGCGAAATGAACAAGGTTCTTGAGCATCCGCGTGAAACTTTATCTGATAAAGCGCCAGCAATGCGTACGATGAAGGTTCACTCAGACAAGATTCGTGATGTTATTGGTAAGGGTGGCGCAACAATTCGTTCTATTACAGAACAAACTGGTGCATCAGTTGATATTGATGACGATGGTTCAATTAAGGTTTATGGCGAAGACAACGAAAGTGCTCAAGCTGCAATCGATATGATTTTGGGTATTACAGCCGAAGCTGAAATTGGTGCAATTTATACGGGTAAAGTTGAACGTATTGTTGATTTTGGCGCGTTCGTTAATATCTTACCCGGTAAAGATGGATTGGTTCATATTTCTCAAATCTCGAATGAGCGTATTGAGAAAGTGACTGATGTCCTGAAAGAAGGCCAACAAGTAAAAGTTAAAGTTCTCGATGTTGATAATCGTGGTCGAATTAAGTTGAGCATGAAAGATATGCCTGAAGCTGAGTAAGTTTATTTGCTTTGGTGTTCTGAAAATACAGTTAGGCATTTATTAATATGATATTTGTTAGCACCGTTTTTATTAGTGCTAGTTTTTATTAGAGCAACCAGTGTGCTACAAATGTGTATGAATTTTTAGAGCAAATCAATAGAATGAAAGGGGTTATATCTTAAGATATAACCCCTTTTTTCGTTTAAGAGGATGTTAATAAGTGAGTCTTATATCGGATCAAATAAGCGCGGGTAAAACTCTTGAAAACTTTATTATCGAGCATCTGCCTTTAGCAAGAGCGGCGTGTATTAGTGTAGATAAGTATTCGGGTGACACGCTAGTGGTGAGTGCGCCATTAGATAAGAATATAAATGACAAAGGTACTGCGTTTGGTGGCAGTCTTTATAATTTATGTGTGATCACTGCCTGGGGTATGACCGATTTAAAAGCAAAAGAGTTAGGGTTAGCGGGAGATATCGTTGTCGCTAAAGGAGAAATTGATTATTTAAGGCCATTAAGGGGGCGGTTAATAGCGACAGTTAATGCGCCAAGTGACGATGACTTGGTGCATATAAAAAGAAGCTATGAGAGTCGGGGTAAAGCAATTTTTCATTTAGAGGTAGTAATACTTGATGAAAATAAGAACGCGTGTGTCCAGTTTAAGGGTAAGTATGCGGTGTTGCCGTAATCATCTTTAGTGATTAAATGTAGCACTGCCTATTTCTTATGAGCTCAATGAATTCTTTTTCAGGTACTGGGCGGCAGTAATGGTAGCCTTGAACTAGGTCGCAATTCATCTCTTGTAGCAATGAGGCCATACTATGGTTTTCAACGCCTTCTGCTACCACTTCAATTCCTAGAGCGTGTACCATGTTAATAATACCTCTGACGAGTGTCTGATCTTCTTGGGAGATCAGAATTTCATCAATAAAGCTTTTATCTATTTTTAAGATTTCAATCGGCAGCTTTCGTAAATAACTTAAAGATGAATGACCTGTTCCAAAATCATCAATGGCGGTTCTTATACCCATTTTCTTTAGTTCTGTGAGGGTTTGTACGGCTAGGTCAATATCGTCCATTATTGCAGTTTCTGTGACTTCAAGTTCTAGTTTTGTGGGGTCTATGCCGACTTCAGATATAATTTTTGCCATATCCTGTTGGAGTAAACCTTTATGAAAATGTCTGGCAGAGATGTTTAATGCAAGTACAAAATCATCATCTAAATCATTTTGCCAGTCTTTAAGGTACTGGCAGCAACGTTTTATTACCCATTGGCTAATCGGGATTATTTGTCCATTTTCTTCTGCGATAGGGATAAATTCAAGAGGACTTCTATATTGGCCGTCAGTGGTGCTCCAGCGTATGAGTGCTTCGGCACCTTTTATAGTACCTGTTTCGAGAGAAATTTTCGGTTGAAAAAATAATTCAAATTGATTTTTTTCGAGTGCGATGCTTAATTGGTTTCGAATTTTTAAGCGGTGAGGTGCTTGTTCATTTAATTTATTTTGATAAATTACAAAGGCGTTTTTTCCTCGTTGTTTTGCTTGATACATCGCTATATCAGCATTGCTAATGAGTTGGTCTGGGCTATTGCCATGATCTGGTGCTAACGCAATACCAATGCTAGCGCTCATGTATATTTCTTCATTTTCAATATGGAACGGTGTGACAAAAGAGTCCACTATTTTTTGTGCAAAATTTGCGGAAGACTGTTGTTCGGTTTGAGATTCCATGACGGCAATGAATTCATCGCCTCCATGGCGGAAGAGCATGGTGTGAGGCGGTATATCCAGTTGTATTCTAAGCGTAATTTCTTTTAAAAGCGTATCGCCAATACTGTGCCCAAGAGAGTCGTTGACATCTTTGAAGCCGTCTAGGTCAATAAATAGTAAGGCTGTTTTATTTTCGTTGTTAAGGTTGCTGAGTGCCTGGCTTAATCTTGTGGAGAGTAAACGCCTGTTTGGTAAGCCGGTTAATAAATCATGGTAAGCACGGTAGCGTGCCTCTTCTTCTTTTAATTTTAGTTCGGTAACGTCACGAAAACTCCATACTTGACCAACTATTTTAGACCCCAGTAATTGAGGGCTTGAATAGGCTTCTATGGTTCGGTCTTGGTTTGTTTTTAGTTCATGCCGAGATTTTTTCTCGGGTGTGGCAAAGGTATCTAGAAAGTTTTTTCCGAATTGGTTGTTTTCAAGCGTCATAGTGCTGACGATATTTAAATACTCTTCGATGTTATTTATTTGATTTTTGTCGGTGTCGATATTAAACATACTGCTGAAATTTGGGTTGTAAAGTCGAATCTTACCTTTCAAATCTAAGACGAATAACGCTTCATAGCTTGAATTAAGGCTGGCATGGAGTAAAGAATAAGACTCCTCTAGAGCGGTTTGAGTTTGTTTTAGCTCATTTAACTGTTTTTCTAAGACTTCGTTTCTGGCTGTTAGTTCGATAGAGGTACATTGAATTGACTTTTCTAACAGTTCTCGCTCGAAATCTGCTTGAAAGCATTGCTGATCTAATGCTGAAAAAAAAGCACTAAGTTGTGTCTCGTCAACATTACTCGGAATGTGTTGTTTAATTAAATCTTTGACTAGTGGATGATGTTTCATGTGTGTCGTAATATCGCTTTCTCAATGGGTGTATTAAAAAGGCGACCTTCATGGAAACTACCTTTAACTAAATCTGTATGATTTGACTGCATAAAAAGAATTTAACACTCTAAATTTAGACTATGTTTAGTGAATTTGCCGAGAATTACTCTTATTAAGTAGGTTCGGTGCATTTAACCCATCCAAAGATGTTGTTTTAAATTAATTTTATTATTAACTAAGCGAATACTTTCCAATTCTAGACGTTCTTTTTGCTGTTGGTAGCGTTGACTATGCGTCGGAAATGATATTCTGCCTTGGCTATTGATCACTCTGTGCCAAGGGATGGTGGTGTTACTGGGTAAATTTTTAAGTATATGTCCAATATATCGAGCTTTGCCGAAGTTACCAGAAAGTTTGGCAATACCACCATAAGTGCATACCTTGCCGTAAGGTATGCTAGCAAGCGTTTGCATGATGGCTTGTTCAGAGTCGTTATTAGTCGCCATAGTTATTGTCAATATGTTGATGTAAAAAATCGATGTCTGGAATGGCTGTTTTAGTATGCGCTCATCTTGTAATTTCATTACATGGCCGCACTTAATATAATATTGGTTTTATACGTTCTTATTTGAAAGTATGTGATTGTTTAACTTAGGTCAATGCGATGCGATTTATTTTTTTATGTTTTTTAGTGATACCCATTGTTGAAATGTTAGTGTTACTGAAAGTTGGCTCTTTTATCGGGACATTTTATACCGTAGCCCTTGTTTTAATGACTGCTGTTATTGGCGTTTCCTTATTGAGGCGTCAAGGCTTAAGTGCTTTTTTGCGCGCTAACGAGAAAATGCAAGCAGGGCAAATGCCTGTTGAAGAAATGGGTGAGGGGCTTATGTTGGCTGTTGCAGGTGCGTTATTGTTGACGCCTGGTTTTGTGACGGACGGCATAGGGTTTTTGTTGCTGACACCTGGTGTTAGGCGTTATTTAGCAACTAAGTGGTTGAGTTCGATGGTGAGAAAATTACAGGTCAATTCGACGCCCGGGGCTTTTCACTCAGAAACAAAATATAACGCGAGCTCTAACACTTTTGATGAACCTAAGGGGTTTGTGACAAAGGGTGATGTAGACATCGTGGATGGCGACTTTCAGGAAATTGATGAGACGAAAGAAAAATAATTCTATTTGTAGAGATTTTTTGGCCTGTATGCTTGAAAAGAGTCTTATTGGCCCCATTTATAGTAGCAATTGAAAAATACAAAAACGATTTGAAGTTTAAATTATTGTTTTTGTTATCTAAATTATCGTCTGTTCTGTTTTTAGAGCAGGCTCAGCCTTGAATAAAAAACTATCAGGAGAATCGTTGAGATGAATATTCGTCCGTTACACGACCGTGTTGTTGTACGCCGTAATGAAGAAGAAACTACAAGTGCCGGTGGTATTGTATTACCCGGTAGTGCTGCTGAAAAACCTTCGCAGGGTGAAGTTTTGGCTGTGGGTGCTGGTAAGGCGCTAGACAATGGTGATGTACAAGCATTAGCTGTAAAAATTGGCGATATCGTAGTCTTTGGTCAGTACTCGGGTAACACTGTAAAGATTGATGGCGAAGAGTTGTTGATTATGAGTGAGAGTGAGCTTTACGGCATTATTGAAAAATAAGCTGTTCTATCAAATTAAGCTAAATGTCATCGTAAAGCGGTGATATTCACGAATTAAATATATTAAGTATAAAGTAGGAAATTGTTATGAGCGCAAAAGACGTAAAGTTTGGTGATCCGGCTCGTCAAGGTATGTTGGCAGGTGTAAATATTTTGGCTGATGCCGTTAAAGTCACGTTAGGACCAAAAGGTCGAAATGTTGTTTTAGATAAATCATTTGGCGCACCAACCGTAACGAAAGACGGTGTTTCGGTTGCTAAAGAAATTGAGCTGAAAGATAAGTTCGAAAATATGGGTGCTCAAATGGTGAAGGAAGTCGCTTCACAAACTAATGATGCTGCAGGTGATGGTACTACAACTGCAACAGTGTTGGCTCAAGCTATTGTAAACGAAGGCTTGAAAGCAGTTGCTGCTGGCATGAATCCTATGGACCTAAAGCGTGGTATCGATAAAGGTGTTCAGGTTGCTGTTGAAGCAATAAAAAGCTTTGCTCGTCCATGTGAAGATAATAAAGCGATTTCGCAGGTTGGAACTATTTCAGCGAATAGCGATACTTCTGTAGGAAATATTATTGCAGAGGCAATGGAAAAAGTAGGTAAAGAAGGTGTTATTACTGTTGAAGAGGGTAATGGCTTTGATGACGAATTAGATGTTGTTGAAGGTATGCAGTTTGATCGTGGTTACTTGTCACCTTACTTCATTAATAATCAAGACAATATGAGTGCTGAGCTGGATAATCCGTTTATCCTATTAGTTGAGAAGAAAATCTCTAACATTCGTGAGTTATTGCCGGTATTAGAAGCTGTGGCAAAAGCGAGCAAGCCGTTATTAATTATTGCTGAAGATATTGAAGGTGAGGCTTTAGCAACGCTAGTTGTAAACAATATGCGTGGTATTGTGAAAGTTGCCGCTGTAAAAGCCCCAGGTTTTGGTGATCGTCGTAAAGAAATGCTTCAAGACATTGCTATTCTAACGGGTGGCACGGTTGTTTCTGAAGAGCTTGGTCTTTCGTTGGAAACAACAACGGTTGATGCACTTGGTACTGCTAAGCGCATCAATATCAGCAAAGAAAATACAACGATAATTGATGGTGCGGGTGCACATGCTGAAATCGAAGTGCGTGTTGGTCAAATCCGTAAGCAAATTGAAGACAGCAGTTCCGATTATGATCGCGAAAAGCTTCAGGAACGTGTTGCAAAATTAGCGGGTGGTGTTGCTGTTATTAAAGTGGGCGCAGGCTCTGAAGTAGAAATGAAAGAGAAGAAAGCGCGTGTTGAAGATGCGCTTCACTCAACACGTGCAGCAGTAGAAGAAGGGGTGGTGCCTGGTGGTGGCGTTTCTCTTATTCGTGCATTGCAATCAATTACTGATCTTGAAGGCGATAATGCTGACCAAACTGTAGGCATTAATTTATTACGACGTGCAATGGAGATGCCGCTGCGCCAGATCGTAGAAAACGCAGGTGCTGAAGGGTCTGTTGTTGCAGACAAAGTTAAGCAGGGTGAAGGTAGTTTTGGCTATAATGCTGCAACGGGTGAGTACGGTGATATGCTGGAAATGGGTATTCTTGATCCAGCAAAAGTAACACGTACTGCGCTTCAGTCAGCAGGTTCTATTGCCGGTCTTATGATTACAACAGAATGTATGATTACTGATGCGGTTGACGATTCTGCAGCGCCAGGAATGCCTGATATGGGCGGAATGGGCGGAATGGGTGGCATGGGCGGAATGATGTAGTTTTTTCCCAACACTGAAAAATTTAAACCCTGGTGAACGCCGGGGTTTTTTTTGTCTGTATATTTTTCTGTATTAGCGTTGGGGTTGTGTTCTAGTGCAAGGTTCTAATAAGTACTCGTGTGTTGGTATGAAAAAGCGTTAATAAAGGTAGATTTAAGGTGTTAAATAGTCTGTAATTGAACGGATTTTTTAACTGGGCAAATATCGTTGTTTATTTTCGGTGATTTTTGTGTTTTCGAACATAGTAATGCTATGGTTCTGATTTTAAAGCGTGACTAAATAGTGATAAAAAAAACTGTATTATATTTAAGCCTGTTTTTGTTAAGCCTGATACTGTTTTTGCTGTCATCTTTGCCAGCAGATATTGTTTGGCATAAAGGGCTGGCACCTCAGCTAAAAGAGAGCAACATCCCTGTCAAAGTACTATCTCTTAACGGCACTATTTGGGATGGTCAAGCGCTGGTTCAGTATCAAAATATAGAGTCAATAGTAGATTGGAATATTTCCTTTTTAGGTTTGTTGGGGCTAGAGCTGCCTATCGATTTGCAAATTAAGAGTCAGGCTGGAATGGTCAATATGAACGCTAGTATTGGTTTGAGTTCTATATACATTGACATTACCTCGGCGGATATCGATTTGTCGTATTTGACGCCCTTATTTAAGCGGCAGCGGGTGAGGTTAAGTGGTCAGCTAGTGGCAAAGGGTGTACAGGTTGAGGTAGTTGATAATCAACTTAAATCGGCCAGTGGTTTGTTGTCATGGAGTGGGGGGGATATTGCTTACCCTGCAGGAAGGCAGTTACATGAACGCACACTTCCAATGTTTAAAGGTAGGCTAGAGACGAAGTCTAATGGGGATATTTTCTTTGGGGTGCGCGATGCAGATGCTTCGTTTGACGCAATTGAAGGCTTATTGGACCCTGACGGTTCTGCTATGCTAACGGTTAAGCGTAGATTATTAGATTTGTCAGATGAGGCTTGGCCGCAGAATTCTCAAGAAAAAGATATAGTATTTAAGGTCAAGAAGAATATTTATAATTAAATAAAGATCACTTTATTTATAAAGAAGGTATTGGTTTGGAATTCAAAGTAGAGCAAAAAGTAATCACTAAACTTCAATCATGCTTACTTGCCTGCTTGGTAGTTTATGCTGCTTATTTATGTGCTCAATTTACTTGGTTCTCGGTGGCGACTTCTGCAGATGAGCCAATGGTGTTTGCTCAGGTTTCCTCCATTGCACAAAAGAAAACGGTTGGGCATTCGGGCAAGTTGGCTCAGTTTCACTTGTTTGGTAAGGCCGGCGTGTTGGCTGTTCAAAAAGTAGATAAGCCGACAGAGGCCCCAAAAACAAGACTAAGGTTAATCCTTAAGGGCGTTTTTACTGCTAAGCAAGGTGGCGCATCTGGTGCTATAGTTGAAGAGATTGGTAAAACTTCAGACTATTACGGCTTAGGTGATACTTTGCCGGGGAATGCTGTTTTAGAGGAGGTATATAGTGATCGGATACTTTTGCGTCGTAATGGTAAGCTGGAGACTTTGTCTTTTGATGATAAAGTGGCCAAAGGGCAGAATATTATTGCAAAAGCGCCCAAGCCTGTTCCCAAAAAAGCTAGAGGGCGTACTGAACGTATAAAATCACCTGAACAATTTATGGAAGAAGCGACAAATCAAATAGCGCTCAACCCTGAAAAAGCATTGACGTCCGTTGGTTTGTTGCCAGGTGCGGGAGGTTATGTTTATCAAGGTGGTAACCCAATGCTATCAGGTTTGAATTTGCAGAAAGGTGATGTGATTCGCTCTGTAAATGGAAACCTATTAGGTGATATAAAGAAAGATAAAAACCTAATGAAGGGATTGTATGAGCAGGGCAGCTTAGAAGTTGAAGTTGTGCGAGATGGTGCCAGTTTTTTTATTAATTATCCTTTAAGATAACTCATAATATTTAATTACTTGAAAAGAGAAACGATACAGTATGAAGTCTTTAATACGCTATTTAATGCATGCGCTTGCAAGTATTGTTTTGTCATTATCTATGGTGGCTCAAGCTGAAGAGCAGACCTGGAAAGTAAATTTAAAAGATGCTGATATTCGTGCGTTTGTGACTCAAATTGCCGATATTACAGGTTATAGTTTTGTAATTGATCCGCGTATAAAAGGTAAAGTTACGGTTGTTTCTAACTCATCGCTTAATAAAGCTGCAGTATATGAGATGTTTTTGGCTGTTTTAGGTGTGCATGGTTTTGCTGCGATACCCGGTACAGATGTCATTAAAATTGTCCGACAAAATGATGCAAAACAATCTGCTCAAAATGACCGCTTCCTACGAAAAGTACCTTCTGAGCAGATCGTAACGCGTGTTATTCAAGTAAATAATGCTCGTGCATTGGAGTTAGTGCCTATTCTTCGCCCTATGGTTGCGAAATATGGTCATCTTGCGGGTGTTGCTGCTGCGAATGCCTTAATTATTAGTGATCATTTAGCAAACATAAGACGTATAAGTAAAATAATTGATGAATTGGATAGCCCTTCAAAATATGAGTTGGAAGTTGTGCAACTTCAAGAAGCGTGGGTTGGCGATATGGTCAAGTTGCTAGAGGAACTGGCGCCTGCAGAGCTTGGAAAGAGTAGCGGTAAAGGTAGTGCTAAAAAGTTTAGTGTGGTGGCGGATCAGCGTAGTAATCGTTTAATACTTCGTGGTGACGAGCCTTTTAGAGAAAAGATGAGAGGATTGATTACTAAGCTGGATCAACCTTCCTCAACAGGTGGGAAAACGAAAGTCGTGCGTTTAAAGCATGCTGATGCTGAAGGCCTTGCTGAGCTTTTGAAAGGTCTGATGGGGTCGATTAGTAGTGAAGGAGCAAAAGGTAAAAATCAAAAGACTGAAGCGACTGTTTATGCAGATGAGTCGATTAATGCTTTAGTGATTCGGGCTGAGCCTTCTGTGATACAAGAGTTGGACGGTGTGATTGAACAATTGGATATACGACGAGCTCAAGTATTGATTGAAGCGGCGATTGTTGAAATTTCTGATGCTAATGATAATTCTTTAGGTGTTCAGTGGGCAATGTTTGATAAAGGCGGTTCTGTACCGGGTATATTTACTAATTTTAGTGAGATTGGTATCAGTACTGCGAATGTTTTGGGTGCGCTTATTGCGAGCGATGGCGGTGATCTTGATGCCACAACGATTGGCTCTCCATCTAATGGTATCACTGCGGGTTTTGGTGCAACGAGCGGTAATGTGAGTTGGGGAGCCCTTATACAGGCTTTGGAAGGGGATGCGAGTGCGAACGTGCTTTCAACACCTAAGCTTATTACAATGGATAATCAGGAGTCTTCAATAATTGTTGGTGAGAATGTTCCAATTATTACTGGGCAATCAACCTCGTCAGGTGCTGGTACAGCGGATCCTTTTACAACCATTGAGCGTCAGGATGTTGGTGTGAAGCTTATAGTTACGCCTAGTATTAGTGAGGGTAATTTGGTTCGTTTGGAAATTGAGCAAGAAATATCTGGCGTCAAAGATTCAACAGCTGGTGCAGATATTACGACCACTAAACGACAGATAAAGACGAATGTATTGGCTGATAATGGTGAAACTATTATTTTAGGTGGTTTGATTTCTGATAATGTTGTAACAAGTGAGAGTAAGGTGCCTCTCTTGGGCGATATTCCTTGGTTAGGGCGTTTATTTACAAGTACCTCTTCTAGAATGAGTAAACAGAACTTGATTGTCTTTCTTCGTCCAACAATATTGCGTGACAGAGCGGCGACCAGAGCTGTTACCGTTGAAAAATTCGATGAACTTTGGAAATTGAATTTGGCGATTAAAAAGAGTAATGGTGAAGATGAGGAAGAATTAAATGCACTTATTAAGCCTGATGTAGACAGTATTTATGGTGGTATGAAGGTGAAGTAATATCTATGTAAACTATATTTAGGTGCTTTAGTTCTACTTAAAAGTATTTTGCGTCGTCACTTCTTACGATTGAAAATAAAAAAACCAAGGTAAATACCTTGGTTTTTTGTTTTATTGGGTAGCACTTTTTATAAAATGCCTACCTTAATGATTACTTATGCTAGGTTTGCTGCTGCGAATTCCCAGTTAACAAGGTTCCAGAATGCGCCTAAATATGCAGGCCGAGCATTGCGGAAATCGATGTAATAAGCATGTTCCCAAAGGTCGACAGTTAAGATAGCTGTTTGGCCTTCAGTCATCGGTGTACCAGCGTTACTGGTATTAATAATTTCTAAAGAACCGTCGCTATTCTTAACTAACCAAGTCCAGCTAGAGCCGAAGTTGTTGACAGCTTTGTCGTTAAATGTTGCTTGAAATTCTGCAAATGAGCCAAAAGTGCTGTTGATTGCTTCAGACAGTGTACCTGTAGGCTCGCCGCCGCCATTTGGGCTTAAGCAGTTCCAGTAAAATGTGTGGTTCCAGATCTGAGCTGCATTATTAAAAACAGGGCCTTTAGCTGTTTTAATAATGTCTTCTAAAGATTTTCCTTCAAATTCAGTGCCAGGGATAGCTGCGTTTAGTTTTGCAACATATGTAGCATGGTGTTTGCCATGGTGAAATTCTAAGGTTTCTTTTGAAATATGTGGTACTAATGCGTCAATTGCATAAGGTAATGCTGGTAGTTCGATCGCCATGTTTGGCTCTCCATCTGTTAAAGGTTAGTGTGATTTTTTTTATTATGGGATGATAATAGCACTGATATTTTGGTGAATCTATATTGCTTGACCTAGATGAATGCATAATCAATAAAACAGTGGGCTATACTTTCATTAAATCGATGAAAAATTTCATTTTTTATGTGTGTGCTGAGCGCTATAAGTAAAAGTTATTTGATAAATTTAGCGGGTTTGGGGTCTGGCTACTATACTCACGTCTAGTCGTTATTATTATAAGAACTTTTTAGTTGAAGGGGAAGTAATGGAAACTGAGCAGCGTATTATTGAATTGTTTGATTCAACTTGCATTAAGCAGTTTGAAAGTCTTGGTTGCAATATCGCTAAAGTCGAGCGACAGGGTGATTGTGAAGATGTGTTTAGAGCTTATATAGATGCATCTTCAGAAAATGTCAGCGTCATGTTGTGTTTAAATGTTCCTAGGCAGTTGCTGAAAGAAACCATGCCATTTAAAGATCACGGTGATGATGACAGTTTTCTGGTGGATTGGGTACTAGAGTTGTCAAACCGTTTTTTAGGGAGGCTGAAAAATAAATTAGTCGATCATGGTTGTGATCTTAAAATGGGTTTGCCTAAATTTTGTATTGATGCGAAAACCCAAGACTCCTTAAAAGGTATGTTTACTCAGGCGGACCGGTACTTTGAAGTCAACAATAAAACGATGGAGTGCTGTTTATTTCTTGATGTGTCAAGTGGTGCAGGTCAGTTGTTTGAATATGAGGACGAAGATGAGGATTGGTTTGAAGAAAGTGAATTAGAGCACCTAACCTAAGTTCACTTAGGTAAGTTTACTTTTAGAAGAGGTGCTTTAATTTCAAGGCAGTTATATTATCAGAAATGCTTAGTGTTCAAATGTGCTGGTTTCGCCTTTGCTGCCTTCAAAGTCTGGGTTGCCAGGTAGAAAACTAGCAACATTTTGTACGCGCCATGTTAGTTCTTTGAGTGTGTCGCCTTTAACAGTTATATGGCCTAGTTTTCTGCCTTCTCGTTCTTCTTTACCATAAAGGTGGACGTGTGCGTAAGGTAGAGCAAGAATACTATTGATATCTCCTTTTTCGGTAATAATGTTAATCATGCACGTAGGTGAATAGGCTGATGTACAGCCAAGTGGTAGGCCGGTGATAGCCCGTAAATGATTCTCGAACTGACTCGATGCACAGCCTTCTATAGTCCAGTGCCCTGAATTATGAACTCTGGGTGCCATTTCATTTGCGACTAGACCATTCTCTGTTTCAAATAACTCTAGCGTTAAAATTCCTACATGTCCTAATTCGTGCATTAACTCCTTAATGTAGCTGATTGCTTGGTCTGAAATCTCTTTCTCAAGGAAAGGAGCTGGAGCAATGGAGTAGCGCAGAATTCCTTCGTGGTGGCTATTTTCCGTTAGTGGGTAAACGACCATGTCATCATTGTTTGATCGTGCTGCAATCACTGAAAGTTCGCGCTTAAAGTCTACGAATGCTTCGGCGATTAGCGTCATTGTTCCGTTTGGGGATTCTCCAATTGTTTTCCATGCTTCCTCACATTGCTCTAGAGAGCGAATGACAAACTGACCTTTACCATCGTAGCCTTCTGTCGTTGTTTTAGCGACAATGGGGCAGCCTAGGTCTTCAACGGCACTTTTAAGCTCTGCGGCGTTGTTAACAATGTGATATTTAGGTGTCGGGATCCCTAATTTGGTAAATAGTGCTTTTTCTTCTGCTCTATTTTGGCAAACTTCGATAGATTTTGACGGCGGAAAAAGGACGGTCTGTTTTTCGATATATTGGGTTAGTTCAAGTGGAAGATGCTCAAATTCATAAGTGACGACGTCAACATCTTTCAAAAAAGCTGCCAAAGAGGGGTTGTTTATGTCCCCTTCGGTATCGATTGTTATATCACCAAGTCCAACGCTAGGGTTGCCCGAGGTGTCGTAAAAGTGAAAGCCTAATTCTAATGGGTAGCCTGCAAGCGCCAGCATTCTGCCAAGTTGTCCTGCTCCTAATACGCCAATTTTTTTCATGGGTTAATCTCTAGGGTCTGGTTGATCTAAAACGGCTTTGGTTTGTGCGGCTCGAAAATTACTGACTGCTGTTTTTACCTTTGGGTTCTGTAATGCAATTACTTGGGCTGCTAGTAATCCTGCATTTTTTGCACCCGCTTTGCCTATAGCAAGTGTGCCAACGGCTACGCCACCAGGCATTTGTGCGATGGACAGTAATGAGTCAAGGCCATTTAAAGCTTTAGATTGAACAGGGACGCCAAATACAGGGAGGTTTGTTTGTGACGCGGCCATACCTGGAAGATGTGCCGCACCACCGGCGCCGGCAACGATTACTTGTATTCCGAGTGATTCAGCTTGTTTTGCGTAATCAAACAATAAATCAGGGGTTCGGTGAGCTGAGACAATCTTGACCTCGTAAGGAACGCCAAGTTCATCAAGCATGTTAGCGGTGTGCTCCATGGTCGGCCAATCCGACTTAGAACCCATAATAATACCCACTACTGGCTGCATTTTGTTACCTCAATCGACTAAGCTTACGTCCATTGTGCGCACAATCGTTCCTGAGAATTAAAGTGCGATGGACAAAAAAAGACCGCATATAATAGTGATTCACTTCAAACCATGCAAATGCAATTTGTATTTTGATGGTGACTATTACACTGTTCTAGCGTTAAACTCTCATTTTTAAAGCAAAATTATAGAGAAGATTAATGGAAAGCTTGCGCCCGGATAGAGAAGATTTAGATCAATTTAAGAGTCGGAATCAAAAACCGGCTAAGTCAGCGTCGGTTAAACAAGGTCGTCAACCTGCAAAAGTTGTAAAGCCAGTACGTGAAAAATCACGCGTGATTCCCTTGCTAGTTTTAGTTTTACTTAGTGGGGTTTTTGTATGGGCGTATCTAGATCAGCAAGAAAAAATGTTAGTTATGCAGGAAGAGCTTGAAGGCACGTCTGACTTTATTGGTCGAAGTAAGCTACTGATGGCGCGTTTTGAGGGGGAGCTCAATGTTACCGGTACTGAATTAGAGCAGAGTGGTTCAGCTGTTCAGTCTAAGTTGGCTTTCTTGGATGATCAAATGCGTAAATTATGGGTAGTTTCTAATGAACGCAATAAGGCAGCAATAAAAGACAATGATACTAGGCTCTCTCAAATTCAAACGGATGTGAAAGCTACTATTCAGTGGCGTGAAAAATTTGAGCAGGCGACAAAATCTTCACAATTAAAACAAAACACAATATTAAATGGGCTCTCGTTGCAGTCTTCAGTTATTCAGGGTGAATGGGATAAATTGGATGGTCGAGTTTTGTTATTGGCTAATGAAGTGACGATTATACGAGAAGAGCACAGTGAGTCTTTAGAGGTAAAAAGGAAAGAATTAGCGTCATTATCAAAGCAGTTAGGTGAAAGCAAAAAAGAAATTTCTTCAATTAACGCAAGTCGTCTTCAGTTAAATGAACGGGTGGTTGGTATGGAGCGACAAATCAATAAGTTGCAGTTAAGTATAAAATCTAAAGCATCCGATGTTCAATGACATGCGGTAGATCCCAAAAATGAATGCAAGATATTGATAAAATAATGCGATATAAATAGAGGTGAAGGATTCAATGCATCAACTAATGCGTATTATATTAGCAGGACTCATACTGCTGATGCCTAGTCTGGTAATGGCGGAAACAACTCAAAATACATCAGCTTTTTCCGCGCCTTATCATAAACAGGCTAGGGGTTGGTATCCGTCGTTTTATTGGTCTACGGGTCGAAACCTAGGGTCATTTTATTTTCCGAACACTGATGGCGCTTTGTTTGAAGAGCTGGATGGATATTCTTGGGATAAAGCAACGCATGGCTTGATTTACTTTTATCGTCCTGATAGTCAATGGGCATCTGAAGAGTTAACCGCACCTAGTTACTATATTAATGATGAAATTATTTTTAATCTCCGGGCTGGTAGTTATACCTATGTAGTGCTTCCTGCGGGCAGTTATGATTTTGCCGTTCGAAAAAGTTTGTTGCCTTTGATTGGTTTTGAAGCGTTTGATGATAAAACAATTATGGCTTTTGACCTTAATTTGCAAGCAGATGTAGGTTTGCAGATTGATGCTGGCTCTATCACTTATATTAGGCATTCTGAGGTGTCATTGCCTTCCAAGCGACATTCATTGATTGAGGCTGAGGATCCGATGGCGTCGGCGGATGTTCAGTTGGTTGAGCGGGATGTTGCTATGGAAGAAATGCCCATAACGCGTTATTTAACGCAGTCATTTTGGCATCCGACTGATGCAGCTAATGCCGAGGAATTTCTTCGGGGGGATATGCAGGAGTATGGTTGGTTTTCTGTGATATGGCCCTGGTCTAATAATTTTATGTTTGGCTTCCCAATATTTTATTTACCGAGTGATATTTATCGTAAGTTGCAGGTCGACGGGCCTATAACGCTCGAGCAGGAATTGTACCCGTTGGCTGATGATAAAGAAGCCTACCTTGCCGCTATTGCCGATAAAAGAGTAATTAGGCGTAATTGGCTTGCGCCGTGGCGAAAGCCTAGGAATCCTCTTAGTTTGCAAGATGAACTTATTCTTGATCGACTTGAAAGAAATGCTCTGGCGGATAATATAAAGCCTCTCTCAGTAGATGTTAAAGAACGTGTAGTGGATGAAGGAGATGGCTTACCTTGGTATAGTTATTTTGCGGAAAAAGGTATAGATGAAGAGGTGACGGCTATGCAAGAGCGAGAAGCTGCGATGAGTGATGTGCGAAGAGGTAGCGTTGCGCGCATAAAACAAACGCTTAATTAAAAGTGCAAAAATAGAGATAGGATTGTGTAAGAAAAAATGTAGTGAGTTTAGGTTTATGCATTTTGTGTGTGAGTTTGATTAAGAAGTAATCAATTATTGGTAAATATTACAAAGATTGATTTAAGTTGAAAAAAAATAGTAATTTCTTTGAGATTCTAATTGACAGTGCCTTAGAAATCGTTAGAATGCGCTTCTCGATTTGGAGTTGGGTGGTTAGCTCAGCTGGGAGAGCATCGCCCTTACAAGGCGAGGGTCACAGGTTCGATCCCTGTACCACCCACCAATTTTCTTAAATAGAAAGTTGGTCGAAGTAATTATAAAAGCTTGCTTTTATAATGTAGTGTAAGTAGTTGCGGGCCGGTAGTTCAGCTGGTTAGAATACCGGCCTGTCACGCCGGGGGTCGCGGGTTCGAGTCCCGTCCGGCCCGCCAATTACACTAAAATGACTCAATGTCGAAGATCTACCCTGTTGGGTGGTTAGCTCAGCTGGGAGAGCATCGCCCTTACAAGGCGAGGGTCACAGGTTCGATCCCTGTACCACCCACCACTTATTTATTTTATATTCGGTGACAAGAATGTTAAATAAGTGGTTTGTAGAGTAAGTAAAAAGTTTGTTGCGGGCCGGTAGTTCAGCTGGTTAGAATACCGGCCTGTCACGCCGGGGGTCGCGGGTTCGAGTCCCGTCCGGCCCGCCATTAACTTTTTATCACCACGTTTTCTCTTGATGCCTTTCTAGTACGATTAGACCAATTTATATTTATCCTCTTTATATCCTCTTTATATTCCCTTTACATCTAAAGTCTATTCTAAGCTCTAATATTTTTACATAGGAGTTTGCATAGTAATGAATGAATATGAAGAAGAAATTTTAGAATTAACGTATTACGAATTTGATGATGAAGAGTTAGAGACGGATGCAGAGGAAATGTAATTTCCTCTTATACCTTCTCTTTTGATGCCCACCTTATTTTTATAACTTCGTTTTTAAAGTGCTATTTTTTCATATAACTTATGAAAAACACTTTTATTGATTCCTTTTTGTTGCTGCAATTTACAATTAATAGTCCTTATTTTAAATTTAAAACGAAATCTGTGAATTTAGTCCCGTAATCTCTTGTCATAAAATCGTGTGTTTCTTTTTTGCTCTACTAAACTTTGTTAAATAGTAATTTATTTAGCTAATTTATTTGTATTTAGGAGGCGTAATGGGAAGCCGAGAAGCCGGTGGATATGAAGCCGTATTTTTTATGGAGGAAAATCAAGTCTCCCGGCAGATGTTATTCACAGAATTTGAAGCCCTGCTGAGTGGTTTGGGGGTTTTGCCCGATTATGCCGATGAAGAGGCTAGGGCTGTTTATGCTCTAATTAATCAAGCTGGTTCTATTTATGCGCTTGTTTTCTTTAAGCTCTACTTTGATGAAGATGGTCGAGCGGATACGGGGTGGAATGTTCCGGTGGAGCGTTTGGCTGAAATAAGTGGGTCAGGTCCAGATCTTGGTAGCGGTCCTATCAGGCTTGCGTGCAGAGGGCAGTGTTCAATTAATTGGCATCAAAATGATCTTTGGGATCCAGATATGACGCCGGGGTCGAGTGATTTTTCTTTACTACGAAAAGCGGTAGACAAAAATCGTTTAAGGCTGGTTTTTGAAAAACCTGTAGAGGATGTTCCGACACTGGCTGTGGCGTTTGATAATTCTTCGGAAGTGCCTGTATTGGAGCAAAGTAATGACCCTTCTATAGATTCTGAGAAGCGTATCAAGCTAGCCAGGCTTTTGAAGGAGCAAAGGTTGAGGATTAAAACACTTGAGTCGAATCAAGAATCAGCTTCGGATAGTTCTGATCGAGCCCATAGGATTGAGCTCCATGCTTATAAAAATACTTTGCAAGAACAGAAGCAGACAATCGAAAAATTAAAGCTCTTAAATGAGAAACTTAAACAAAAATTGTCTTCGAGAGATGATCAATTTATTGGCCTTCAAGATAAAATTTCGAATCAGACCTCGCTAGTCGCCGATTTGGAGGAAAAGCTACAAAGCGCAAGCGTAAATGATCGAGGTAAGCTTGAGAAGCAAAAGCTCGATGCGCAAGTCGTTCTTTTGACTGAGCAGTTGGAGCGAAAAGATATCGATTTGTCTTATCGGGATGAGCGTGAAGAGCAGTTGCGGGCTGAATTAGAAGAGTTAAGTGAGGCAATTGGTAAGGGTAAAGAAGGCACGTCAATATTTGATAAATTGAAAGCCCTTGAGGTTGTTTATGTCGCCTATCATCCTGGTGTTGGGCATATTACGATGAGTGCTTTAGAAATTAGTGACTATGCAGAGAACCCGATGGGGTTTATAGCGAATAAATGTTTTGTTACTGAAGCAGACTACATTAACTGGTTGGCGCATTTTGAAAATCCAGTTTGTACTCATATATCATCAACAGGGCTGGCGTGTTTGGAATTCGTTGAAAAGGTGACTGTGCCGAGCGAATTCGAACAAGGTATCAGCGGGTTATGCGAGAAGCATTCTGTTCATGAATAAGTCTCCAATAACAAAAATTTCAGATCTTGATGCGAGTTTTAATGTAATTCCTTCAATACAGACGCTGAAGTTCGATTTAGGTGAAAAGCGCGAGTTAGCGATTGATTGTTTAAGGTTGGATCAAGTCCATCCTTTTATCTCGGGTAATAAATGGTACAAGCTTAAGTATCATATTCTGGCTGCACATTCAGCAGGAAAATCCCGTATATTAAGTTTTGGTGGTGCGTATTCTAACCATCTGCATGCTTTAGCATTTGCAGGAAAAAAATTGCACATTAAAACGATTGGCATTGTGCGAGGCGAAGAACCAAAAGTATTGTCATCGACGCTTCAAGATTGTGTTGATTGGGGGATGAGCTTGTACTGGTTAAGCCGTCAAGAGTATCGGAATGTAGCGCCTTTTGACTGCATTGCTGATTACTCAAAAAAATATACTGATGCTTGGATTATTCCGGAGGGTGGATCAAGTGAACAGGGGGTTTTGGGTGTGCGTGAGCTTTTTGAGCGCATGTGGTCAGCTAATAATATGAACTATGATGTGATTGCATGCCCTGTTGGTTCTGGTGCCACGCTTGCCGGCATAGTCAGTGCTAACTTAGGCAGCGTTAGATGTGTTGGTTTTTCTGCCTTAAAAGGAGTTTATGATCTTGAGTCTAGAGTTGAAACCCATCTAGGATTGGCTCAGAACACTAATCCGTGGGAAATAAGCCATGACTACCACTTTGGTGGCTTTGCAAAAATAAATAAACGTTTGACGTCTTTTGTTTCGGATTTTCATCAAAATAATGGTGTTTTACTTGACCCTGTTTATACGGGAAAAATGTTTTATGGCTTGCTAGAGTGGGTATATCAGGGGCGAATCAAATCAGATGCTCGTATTTTGGCAATTCATACGGGTGGGCTTCAAGGTTGGCGTGGTTTTGGTGATAAGGTGCCTAGCTTTGTTTAAGTTTGCATAGGCTTTTCATGTGCGCTTTCATGCATCCTTTATCTCTGAAAAAAAATTCTGTTAAGATAAGCGTGATAGATGACGTTATTTTAAAATTAATGTGTGGTTCATCGCGCATTATCTGTTTGAAGGTATAGATTTAAATATGGATCAATTTCGCAATGTTGGTTTGATTGGCCGAATGGGTAGTGCAAAGGTTGTTGAAACCCTGCGAAAGCTCAAAAAGTTTTTAGTAAGTGAAGGTTATCACCTTATCATTGAAGAAAATATTGGTGCGCTAATGCCGGGTCATAGTTTGCAAGTCTCTAGCGTAAAAATGATGGGTGAAGTGTGTGACTTGGTGATCGTGGTGGGTGGTGATGGTAGTTTACTGGGCGCGGCAAGAGAGTTAGCCAAGTCGGGTGTGCCTTTGTTAGGCGTTAACCGTGGAAGGTTAGGTTTTTTGACAGATATTTCACCGAATGATATGGAAGTAAAAATTAGTGAAGTGCTATCCGGTAAGTACATACAAGAGAAACGTTTTTTATTGGATGTACATGTGAAGCGTAATGGCGAACCGATAGGTTTTGGAACGGCTTTGAACGACATTGTATTGCATCCAGGTAAGTCAACGCGAATGATTGGTTTTGATTTATTTATTGAGGGTCAATTTGTATACAGTCAGCGTTCTGATGGTTTGATCGTGTCAACACCGACGGGTTCAACCGCTTACTCCTTGTCTGCTGGTGGGCCATTATTGCACCCCAAGCTAGATGCGATATCACTCGTTCCTATGTTTCCTCATACCTTAAGCAGTCGCCCAATTGTTGTTGATGGAAAAAGTGAGATCAAAATCGTCATTGGCGAGGGGAATGAAATATACCCGCAAGTTAGTTGTGATGGTCAGCATCACATTCCGGTTGCGCCGGGCGATACCGTGAGTATTAGGAAAAAACCTTATAAAGTAAGGTTAATTCATCCTACCACACATAATTTTTATGAGACTTGTCGTGAAAAACTCGGCTGGGCGAATAGTTTGATAAGCGGTTAGGTAGGGTTTGTAACGTGGCATTTATTCAGACTAGAGGAAAGATGAATCAAGCTTATGATTTAATAGGGGATGTGCACGGCTGTGCTCGTTCGTTAGAAAGGTTGCTAATCAAAATGGATTATCAGCATCGTCAGGGGTGTTATCGTCATTCAAACAGAAAAGTTATTTTTGTGGGGGATATTGTTGATCGGGGGCCTCGAATTCGAGAATCCTTACATATTGTAAAAAATATGGTCGACCACGGTCAGGCGGAAATAGTCTTGGGTAATCACGAATATAATGCAATGTGCTATTGTACCGAAGGGCGCAAAGGGAGTGGGCATCAATACCTACGGGAGCATGATGCAAGGCATCACCGCTTAATAAGAGAAACTCTTGAGCAGTTTGAAAATTATTCTCAAGAATGGAAAGATTTTTTAACGTGGTTTCATGAGATTCCATTGTTTATTGAAAAGGACCGTTTTCGAGTGGTGCATGCTTGTTGGGATAATGATGCTATCACACGCTTTAAAGTGCTCGCGCCATCGCATTGTGTTGATGTGAATATGCTACATGATTCTATTACCAGTGATTCCTTTGTGGGCGGCGTTATTGATAAGCTCACAAGAGGTACAGCGTTGGAGTTACCTAATGGTGAAACAATCCTAGGTAAAGATGGTTTAGCGCGAAACATGTTTCGAACTAAGTTCTGGAGTAATGAGCCTCAAACTTATGATGATGTGGTTTTTCAGCCAGATCCCTTACCGCTCGATATGGCTAAACGCAATTTATCGGCGATTGAGAGGCAAAAACTTATACATTATTCACCTTCTGAGCTGCCTGTGTTTGTGGGTCATTACTGGATGTCGAGTGAACCTGCACCGATTACCGAAAATATTGCTTGTTTGGATTACAGTGCGGTGAAATATGGTCGGCTCGTTGCTTATAGGATGGATGATGAGCGGTGTTTAAGTCGGGATAAATTTACTTGGGTAGGTGTCGAGCGTGAATGATTGAAGTAGCGCGCGTCCCATTAGAGTCTGATTTATCTACATTTAGTCATTGGCTTCATACTCAAGGTTTAGAACATCTAATAACAGAAGAGTTAGGAGAGCAGGTTCTATTTGTAGGAAGTGAAGATAAGGAAAAACAAGTAAAAGATTTTTTTCAGCGTTATATGACTGACAAAGAATTTAAACTTCAATTAGATGAAATGCCTAAAAAATATATTATTCAACCTCAACTTGAATTGCTTTACCCTAGAGCTCTTCCTGCCGAAGCACCATTCGTTTATATATTCATGGTTTTTAGTATTATCTTTGCTTTACTTACTGATTTTGGCCAGGGTGGTCCGGTACTCAGAGCGTTTCTGATTTTGGATCCACTCAGCTTAAGAAGTGAAGGTTTGGTAATTGACTTAAATACATTATATGGTCGAATTCAGGGTTTGTTAGCAACTATCGGGCAAGGTGAGATTTGGCGTTTAATTAGTCCTGGGTTTATTCATTTTAATGTTATGCATATTACTTTTAACTTATTGATGCTTTGGCTTTTAGGTGGCCAGCTAGAAATTCAAAAAGGATCGTTAGCTTTTCTCGCGTTAGCTTTTTTTGTTGCAGCAGTTTCAAACGTGGCCCAGTTATTTGAGACCAGCTATTTATTTGGTGGTTTGTCAGGGGTTGTTTATGGTTTGGTTGGTTATTGCTGGTTGTGGAAGCATTACGAACCAGAAATATTTTTCCCAGACATATTAATGAAATTTAGTCTTGGTTGGTTGATATTGGGTTATACGCCGGTGACTGAGTGGCTGGGGTGGGGGCGAATGGCAAATGCAGCTCACTTGTATGGGTTAATTTCGGGCTTGGTTTGGGGAGGCTTAACGATTGCCTTGAAAGCAAAAAAGCGAAAAAAAGACCCAAGTTGAGCTCAATGTTATGAGTTTTGCTTGGGCTTCACACAATGTGAATTTCTGATGAGAGAGACTGAGTTATGAATTGATGTGTCAATCCAAAACTCACCGTAATGATAATCATTACTGTTTATAATGTCAACTCAGGTTTAAGATATATACGAAAGCCTTGAGTCCATTTTTGGAGCTTGTTATTCTCTCTCCCTTATATAGAGAAAAAGGTATTTTAAAATGAATTTTGAAGATGTTGCCGAAGCAATTAGTCCTGACGTATATAAGCAATTCAAGCAAGCAATTGAGTTAGGAAAATGGCCTGACGGTCGTGTATTAAGTGTTGCCCAAAAAGAAATTTGCCTTCAAGCAATTATGCTTTATGAGGCGAAGCATCAAGTGGCTGATACTGAGCGAGTGGGTTATGTTAAGCCTGCAAAGAAAAAAAAGCCGTACGACACAAATAAAGCTCCAGATGATGTTTCAACTATAAAAATTCTTCACTAGAGTTTAATCTTTGATTATTAAATTTCATATTTACCACTACATACAGGTCGCCTGATGATCGAATTAGCTTCTGGCAGACTTGCCAAAATGTTGATAGAAAAAACTGAACCCCTTTCGTATCACCTTAATATAGGTGATGAAAAAATAGCGATGAATGCTTATATTGGCAAAGATATTCGTATTATTTCAAACGGAGAAATTCGCTGTTGTAACTGTCAGCGAAAAACTAATAAAAGCTTTAGTCAGGGATACTGTTTCCCATGCTTTAAAAAGCTTGCCCAGTGTGATCGTTGCATGATGAGTCCTGAATTGTGCCATTTTAGTAAAGGCACATGTAGAGAGCCAGAATGGGCTGAGCAGTTTTGTATGCAGGAGCATATTGTTTATTTAGCGAATTCTTCGGGACTTAAAGTCGGTATTACGCGCCACACTCAAGTGCCTACGAGATGGATGGACCAAGGAGCGATACAAGCACTACCTATTTTTTCGGTTTCTACTCGGCAGTTATCCGGCTTAGTCGAAGTTATCATGAAAGAATGGGTTGCTGATAAAACAAACTGGCGAAAAATGCTAAAGCACGATGTTGAGATTATCGACTTGGAGCAAGAGCGAGATAAACTGTTTGAGTTAGCTGAAGGTGCGTTGGTTGATTTAAAACTTCAATTCCCTGATGAGCAAATCAACAAGCTTGAGTCTGGGCAAACCTGGCAATTTGAATACCCATCTCTTCAATGGCCAGAAAAAATTAAAACATTTAACCTAGAAAAGCAAAGCATTGTAGAGGGTAAGTTGCTGGCGATTAAAGGTCAGTATCTGATACTGGATTCCGGTTGTTTTAATGTTCGAAAGCATACCTCTTTTGATGTTTCATTATCAGCAGTCTAGCTATTTAACTGTCTCGTAATTAAGAGATAAGACGATCAATTAAGGGTCATAAAATGAGTGAATCCAGCGTAAAAACAATTTATTTAAAAGATTATCAGGCGCCAGCGTTTGAACTTGAAAAAGTAACACTCACATTTCGTTTGTTTGAAGATGGTGCGACAGTTTTATCGGTTCTAAATTTTAAGCGTTGTGCTGAATCGAGTGCAAAGGATCTTTATCTTAA
The DNA here is from genome assembly GCA_047628385.1 of Oleiphilaceae bacterium. Taxonomy (GTDB): domain Bacteria; phylum Pseudomonadota; class Gammaproteobacteria; order Pseudomonadales; family Oleiphilaceae; genus PZPK01. The sequence continues at coordinate 15,877 of JBLHVH010000001.1, read as the reverse complement.
TGGTGAAGACCTAACGCTGCGATCAATTAAACTAAACCAGAAATTGCTTGCTAGCAGTGATTATCAGGTCGATCATGAAGGATTAACGATCAGGGGTGTTCCTGCCGAATTCACATTGGAGTGCGAAACCTGGATAAAGCCACAAGATAATAAGCGACTAGAGGGGCTGTATAAATCTTCTTCTATGTTTTGTACTCAGTGTGAAGCTGAAGGCTTTAGACGCATTACGTATTATCCTGATCGCCCTGATGTGATGACAGTGTTTCAAACACGTATTGAAGCAGATAAAACTTTATATCCAATATTACTTTCAAATGGTAATCCGGTCGACTCGGGTGATTTGCCCGAAGAGCGACATTTTGTGACGTGGGAGGATCCTTTTCCAAAGCCATGTTATTTGTTTGCTTTGGTTGCGGGAGACTTACACTGCCAAGAAGGTGTGTTCATAACAAGTTCAGGCCGAAAAGTAGATTTACGCATTTTTGTGGATTATAAAAATTCAGATAAATGCGATTATGCGATGGATAGTTTAAAGCGTTCGATGAAGTGGGATGAGGATGTTTATGGGCGAGAATACGACTTAGATATATTCATGATTGTGGCTGTTGATGATTTTAATATGGGCGCAATGGAAAATAAGGGCTTAAATATATTTAACTCTTCATGTGTTTTGGCTAAAACTGACACCGCCACAGATATAGCCTATCTCCGAATAGAAGCAATCGTCGCGCATGAGTACTTTCATAATTGGTCAGGCAACAGAGTGACGTGTCGTGATTGGTTTCAATTAAGTTTAAAAGAAGGGTTTACTGTATTCAGGGATGCTGAATTTTCAGCGGACATGAATTCTAGAGTCGTTAAACGGGTTGAAGACGTTAACTTTTTAAGAACGGCTCAGTTTGCTGAAGACGCGGGACCGATGTCGCACCCCGTAAGACCTTCATCCTATATGGAAATTTCTAATTTTTATACGCTTACAGTATATGAAAAAGGTGCGGAGTTAGTTCGCATGTATCATACGCTTCTTGGTGAGGCAAAGTTTAGAGCGGGTAGTGATTTATATTTCGATAGGCATGATGGGCAAGCTGTAACCACAGAAGACTTTGTGGTGGCTATGTCAGATGTCTCTGGACGTGACTTTACTCAGTTTCAGGCTTGGTATGATCAAGGCGGCACCCCTGAGGTGCTGGTAGTGTCGTCATATGATGCTGTGAGTAAAAAATATAGTTTAACATTTACCCAGTCATGTCCTGCTAGTGCTGGCGATAATGTGCCTTTTGATAAAAAAGCACTTTTTCATATTCCTATTACAATTGGCTTAATTGATGTGAAGGGTCAGGATTTACCTTTAGCGGTTGCCGGAGGTCAAACGAATTGGGTGTTTGAATTACTTGGAAAAACAGAAACGGTTGTCTTTGAAGGGGTAGAAAAAGAACCGATACCTTCTTTGTTAAGAAATTTCTCGGCGCCGGTTAAATTAACCTATGATTATTCGAACGAGCAGCTATTGTTTTTACTTACGCATGATTCGGATGGCTTTAATCGGTGGGAGGCAGGTCAAACTTTATCTCTTCGAGTGCTTCAAAATTTGATTCTGAAATATCAGAATAAAGAACCGCTTTTATTATCAGCGCAATTTATAGACGTATTTAGATCAATCTTACGCAATAAAGATCTAGATAAAGCGATGGTTTGTAAGTTACTAATGTTACCCGCAGAAAGTTACTTGATTGAGTTGTCAGATGAAGCTGATGTTGACGCAATTCATCATGTTCGTGACTTTGTACGTGCAGCATTATCTAATGCGCTTACAGCTGAATTGGAGGCGGTTTATCAAGAAAATGTCAGTTTGAGTGCTGGTTTAGGCTTCGCTGCTATGTCTCAAAGAGCATTAAAAAACTCGGTTCTTTCTCTTTTGTCGGCATCACCCAATGAGCAAGCTATATTATTGGCGAAGCAGCAATTCGAATCAGCGGTAAATATGACTGATAGCCATGCTGCGTTAAGTGTACTTGTTAATTCAGGGGATGCACTGGCGGCTAAAGAAGCGTTAGTTATTTTTTATAATAAGTGGCATGCCGATGCTCAAGTACTTGAGCAGTGGTTCTCGGTACAATCAGGAAGTTCAAGTTTAACGAATTTGAATAGTTTAAAAGATCTCATTGCTTTACCTGATTTTGATATAACCAATCCTAATAAAGTACGCGCGGTTATTGGTGTGTTTTGTCAGCAGAATTTAGTTAATTTTCACGATCTATCGGGCGCCGCTTACGAATTTCTTGCTGACTATATAATTAAATTGGATGACCTTAATCCTCAAATAGCTTCAAGATTAATGATGCCTTTGACCAGATGGCGAAAATTTAATACGAACAGGCAAGGCTTAATGATTTCTCAATTAAAGCGTATTCATGAAAAAAATAATTTATCTAAAGACGTCAGAGAGATTGTAGAAAAGAGTTTGCCTTAATCTAAATCCAATCATTGAGTTTTATACTGCCGCTATTAGCGGTGGTGTAGGGCGTTCCGTGTATTACGATCATGGTTTACCTGAATGAGTATGCTTGTGAAATCTTGGGGATTATTCGATTCTAGCTTTAAAAATTTTGTCATTTCGCAATATCAGACATATTTAATAACAAAACTAACATAGACAGAATGAAAAAATCTGCTAAAAATTAATAGGATGGCAAATCTTCTTTACTTAATTTCCGGCTTAAATAGAGCTTAATGGAAGTAAAGTGAAGTAGTGTTTATGAATAACCTCAGTTGTCATCAAAATAATTCGTAAATAAATAAGTGTGTTTCAAGGTATTTATATGAATAACAAGTCTGTATTGCTCTGTGGTGTATTAGTATTGATATTGGCGTCGCTCAATGTACATGCAAAGGTTTCAGCAAAGGAATCAAGTAAATTAGGTAAATCATTAACCCCATTCGGGTCTATCAAGTCGGGGAATAAAACGAAAACTATTCCCGAGTGGACCGGAGGGATTACCAAACCACCTGGTGGGTATACCGGATCAGGTCAGCATCATATTGACCCTTTTGCATCGGATGAGATTAAATTTTCAATCGATAAAAGTAATTACAAAGGGTTTAAGAAATATATGACACCAGGGCAATATGCTCTATTTGAAACTTATCCAGACACATTCAAAGTGAATGTATATCCAACACATCGATCTCATTCAATGCCTGATTGGGTGCTCGAAAATAGCAAGAAAAATGCAAAAACCTCAAGTTTAACCAAAGGTGGCGCTGGAATAAAAGACGCTTTTGGTGGTGTTGTATTTCCAATTCTACATGGGAAAAATGATGAGAAAGCATTGCAGGTCATGTGGAATCATTTAACGCGTTGGCGTGGTGTTTTCTTTACCAGTCGTTCGTCTGAGCTTGCTGTACAACGTGATGGTTCGTATACGCCCATTACAAAGCAGCAGGAAGTCTTTTTTAACTTCCATAATCCAAAAGGAAGCTTTAAAAAGATGGATAACATATTGTTCTATTTTCTTACCTTTAATAAAGCCCCTGCGCGATTAGCGGGCGGTGCATTATTAATTCATGAGACGATGAATCAGCTGAAAGAAAAGCGGCAAGCATGGGATTATAACTCAGGACAGCGACGTGTTAGGCGCGCGCCAAACTTAGCGTATGATTCACCAATTGCATCGTCTGATAACACTCGAACTGCTGATGATACCGATATGTATAACGGCGCTCCAGACCGATACGGTTGGGAATACAAAGGTGTTAAAGAGTTCTTTATACCTTATAACAACTATAAAATAGGTGCTAAAGACGTTAAGTACAAAGACGTAGTAATGTCAGGGCACTTAAACCCAGAATATCTTCGTTGGGAGCTACATCGTGTTCATGTTGTTGAAGCAACGCTTAAAAAGAGTGCGCGTCATATCTATAAAAAGCGTGTTTATTATGTTGATGAAGATAGCTGGGGAATTGCTTTAGTCGATCAGTATGATACCCGTGATGAGTTGTGGCGTGTCAGTATGTCGTTGTCAAAAAATTATTATGAATTACCCGGAGTTTGGTCTGCGGGTGATGTATACCATGATCTTCAATCACGTCGGTACAGTGTAAATGGGCTATACTCAGAGGAACGTCAAGCGCCAGTTTTTGAAACAAAGGTGCCTAACAAACGTTACTTTAAACCGTCTTCCTTGCGTCGTCGAGCACGCTAGTCGTTATAGATAATTTTTAATTAGTTCAAGGCTTAGAGTGATCCTCTGGCCTTGTGAGTATTTCATTAAATGAATAAGGAAGATGAATGAACACTATATTTACCAAATTTCGTGTTTCTCTTTTAGCGGGAGCCGTTACTCTGGGTAGTATAAGTGCGCCACTTTTAGCAGTTGAAGATGTATTAGTTACACCTTCAATAATAGCGGTTAAAGCAAAGCAGAATTTATTATTAGATATTGCTAAGGCTGGAGAGCGTTTAGTTACTGTGGGTGCTAGAGGTCATGTTTTATACTCTGATGATAACGGTGGGAAGTGGTACCAATCTAAGGTTCCAGTATCAGTGTTGTTGACGTCTGTTGTTTTTCCAAGTGTCCGTAAAGGATGGGCTGTTGGTCATTCTGGTGTTATTTTACACTCTTCTGATAGCGGTGAAACATGGGAAAAGCAGTTTGATGGTAATGCTGCCAATCAGATGATTATTACCCAATATAAAAACCAAATTAATACCTTGAAGGCAAGTCTTGAGTTAGCGTCAGAAGATGACCTTGAAGATCTTGAAGTTGAGTTAGAAGACGCAGAGTACGGGTTAGAGGATTCAATCGCTGACGCTGGAATAGGTGCAAGTAAACCTTTGTTGGATGTGTTTTTTATTAATGACAAAGAAGGCTTTGTTATCGGTGCATACGGTTTCATTTTTAAAACCTTTGACGGTGGGACTACTTGGATGAACTACGGTTCTAGGATGGATAATGCTGACCGGTTCCATTTGAATACGATAACTCAAATTGATGAAAGTGTTTTGATTGTTGCGGGTGAAGCAGGTGTTATTTTTCGGTCTGAAGACGATGGCGAAACATGGGAAACTGTTGACAGTCCCTATGAAGGCTCATTTTTTGGTTTGTCTGAGACGGGTGAAGCGCAGGGTGCACTAGCATTTGGTTTAAGAGGTAATTTGTTTCGGTCTGTTGACGCCGGGGTTACTTGGGAGGCTTTAGATTCACCAACTGAAAGTACGCTGATTTCAGCCGTTCATAATGGCGAAGGAGATATCTCAATTGTTGGGAACTCTGGTTCTGTATTATTTAGTGATGATGCTGGACGTACTTTTTCTGAAACGATACGCGGTGATCGTTTAGGTGTGTCCTCTGCAGTGTTTGTCACTCAGAATGAGCTAATTGTAGTAGGAGAGAAGGGTTTAGCCCGAACTAATTCTGCTGGCACCAATTTAAACTAATATTAATCAAACTATAAATCCTAGAGGATTGATGAATGTCAAACCCACAAAATAATCCAGCAGCCAAATCGATTGAGGTTGTCGGGTCAGGAACAATGATAGAACGGCTTATCTTCTCTAACAGGCCTGTCATACTCGCTTTGTTTCTACTGTTAACTGTCTTTTTAGCATTCAATGCATCGCAAATAAGACCCGATGCGTCCTTTGAAAGACTGATTCCTTTAGAGCACCCTTTCATTATTAATATGTTAGATAATCGAGAGGACTTAGGGAACTTAGGGAATTCAATTCGGATTGCTGTTTCTGTAAAAAATGGCGATATTTTCAATAAAGCTTATATGCAGACATTAAGTGAAATCACTGATGAGTTGTTTTATCTACCTGGGGTTGACCGATCAGCGATGAAATCGCTGTGGACGCCTAGCGTGCGTTGGATAGAAGTGACAGAAGAAGGATTTCGTGGCGGCGCTGTCATACCGGATGGCTATGATGGTTCAGATGCTTCGTTAAACAGTTTAAGACAGAATATTTTGAAGTCCGGTCAAGTCGGGCGCTTAGTTGCTGATAACTTTAAATCAACAATTGTATATGCGTCTCTTTTTGAAACAAATCCTGAGACAGGCGAACCCCTAGATTACAAACAGCTCTCACTTGAGCTAGAAGAAAAAATTCGAGATAAATACCGAGCAAAAAATCCAAATATAGATGTTCATATTATTGGTTTTGCTAAAAAAATTGGAGACTTGATTGAGGGAATAAGCTCAATACTAATGTTTGCATTGATTACTATGGGCTTAACATTAACTTTCTTGTTTGCCTATTCTAGGTGTTTTATTGGCACAATCGTGCCAGTGCTTACGTCTATTATTGCAGTTGTTTGGCAGTTAGGGATACTTCACCTGCTTGGCTACGGTGTTGACCCATACTCGGTATTAGTACCTTTTCTTGTGTTTGCTATAGGGATCAGTCATGGCGTGCAAATTGTCAATCAATTAGCTGTTGAGCAGGCACGAGGCTTTAACCCAGTTATGAGTGCGCGTTTATCATTCAGATTTTTAGTGCGGCCTGGGATTTTGGCTTTAGTGAGTGATGCGATTGGCTTTTTAACGCTGCTCTTTATTGAAATTGATGTAATTAAAGATTTGGCTGTTGCTGCGGGGGTCGGTGTCGCTGTCATTATTGTCACGAACCTAGTACTTCATCCAGTGATAATGTCTTATATTGGTTTGACTAAAGGAGGCTTAAAGCACGCTAAAAAGGTCGAATTACATGGCGATAAAAAGTGGCGTGTTTTATCTTTTATGGCTCATCCCAGTATTGCGCCTATTTCTATATTGATTGCAATCTTAGCGTGCGGTATTGGTCTTTATTACCAGAAGGATTTGAAAATAGGTGATCTCGACAAAGGGGCGCCAGAGTTAAGGGCTGACTCGCGATATAATTTAGATAACGATTACATAATTGGTAATTACAGTACCAGTGCCGATGTGATGGTAGTAATGGTCAAGACGCCTGCAGAGCGTTGTTCTAGTTATGAAGTAATGGATGTGATGGATCGAATGCAGTGGCGTTTGGAGAACACTGAAGGCGTGGAATCTACCGCTTCGATAGTCACCGTTTCTCGTTTGGTTACAAAAGCGTTGAATGAAGGTAGTTTTAAATGGTTTGAGTTGTCTAGAAGTGAATCGATTATTAATTCTTCTATTCAGCGAGCGCCTGCAGGTATGGTGAATTCAGACTGCTCAATGACGCCTTTGATTGTTTATCTCAAAGATCATCAGGCCGTAACGCTTGATCGTGTTGTGGATACGTTGAAAGAATTAATTGATGAATACCCTAGTGAAAACTATACAGTCCTACTAGCTGCTGGTAATGCCGGGGTTGAAGCGGCAACAAACCAAGTAATATCAAAAGCTAAAAATGTCATGTTGATATCGGTTTATGCGGTCGTAAGTATATTGTGCTTTATTACCTTTAGATCTTTTGCAGCGGTTATCTGTATTGTAACACCTTTAGCGTTAACCTCTGTGTTAGCCGAAGCGTTGATGGCCCAGTTAGGAATCGGAATAAAGGTTGCAACACTCCCTGTTATCGCTTTAGGGGTAGGGATTGGTGTTGATTACGGTATTTATATCTTTAGTATGTTGGAATCTAAGCTTAAAGAAGGATTGCCACTTCAAGAAGCTTATTTCCAAACGCTCAGAACCACAGGAAAGGCGGTTAGCTTTACAGGTATAACGCTGGGTATCGGCGTATGTACTTGGATCTTCTCACCCATTAAGTTTCAGGCCGATATGGGCGTGTTATTGTTCTTTATGTTTATTTGGAACATGGTCGGTAGTATGTGGTTACTTCCTGCGTTGGCGCGCTTCCTAATTCGCCCTGATAAAATTGCTCAAAAAGCAAAAGCAGCAAGGAAGGCAAATTAGAATTAGTGTTTTGAATTAAAAGCCTCGTATTAACGAGGCTTTTTTTTACGTTATAAAGTTGATGAAGTCGTGCTTTTGATTGGATGCGTTGTTATTAATCACTTAACTAACGACACAAAATTGAATAGTTGCTGCTACTTGTATAAAATTGCGCGATTATTAATGCCAATGTCTATTTTTCAACACTAAAACATTATTTTTCAAGTGGCCTTTAGTACGGGGCACCACTGATAACGAGGATATTATGCCAACGATTACGCTTCCCGATGGAAGTCAGAGAACCTTTGAACAGTCTGTATCTGTTATGGATGTTGCTGCTGATATTGGACCAGGTCTTGCAAAAGCAACAATTGCAGGAAATGTAAATGGTGTGCTGGTTGATGCCTCTGAATTAATTGAAAACGATGCAACGCTTAGTATTATAACGGCTAAAAATGAAGAAGGCTTAGAGATTCTACGCCACTCTTGTGCTCACCTATTGGGACACGCTATCAAGCAGTTATGGCCCGATACCAAAATGGCAATTGGCCCAACTATCGATAATGGCTTTTATTATGATATAGATTTAGAGCATCGATTGACTGATGACGATATGTTGAAGCTAGAAAAACAGATGTTGTCACTAGCCAAAAAAGATTATCCAGTCATAAAGAAAAAGGTTTCTTGGCAGCACGCCTATGATACGTTTAAAGCGCGAGGCGAAACCTATAAAATGGAAATCTTGGATCGTGACATTGATTCAAATGATTCGCCAGGTTTATATCACCATGAAGAATATGTTGATATGTGTCGTGGCCCACACGTACCAAGTATGAAGTTTTGTCAGCATTTTAAATTAATGCGCACATCTGGTGCTTATTGGCGTGGTGATTCTGATAATACAATGTTGCAGCGTGTTTATGGCACAGCATGGGCAGATAAAAAACAGCTCAAAGGCTATTTAAATCGATTACAAGAAGCTGAAAAACGAGATCACCGTAAAATAGGTAAAAAGCTAGACCTCTTTCATATGCAAGATGAGGCGCCTGGAATGGTGTTCTGGCATGATAAAGGCTGGCGTATATATCAAGAGATTGAAAGTTATATGCGTGCTAAACAACGTAAATATGGCTATCAGGAAATAAAAACGCCTCAAGTTGTTGAACGTTCGTTATGGGAAAAGTCAGGGCATTGGGAAAAATTTAGTGAGCAAATGTTTACCACTCACTCTGAAAACTTTGACTTTGCTATCAAACCGATGAATTGTCCTTGCCATATTCAAGTGTTCAATCAAGGTCTAAAAAGTTATAAAGAGTTACCCATACGTTTAGCAGAATTTGGGTCTTGTCATCGAAATGAAGCATCTGGTGCATTACATGGTATTATGCGTGTGCGCGGATTTGTGCAAGATGATGCACATATCTTTTGCGAAGAAAAGCAAGTCTTAGACGAAGTATCTTCTTTTATTGATATGCTTCATGAAGTTTATGATGACTTTGGTTTTACTGAAATTATTTACAAGCTGTCTACTCGACCAGAGCAACGAGTCGGTTCAGATGAAGTTTGGGATAAAGCGGAAGCAGCGCTTGAAGAATCTTTAAACGCTAAAAACCTTGATTGGGACTTGTTGCCTGGTGAGGGCGCGTTTTATGGGCCAAAAATTGAATTTTCGCTAAAAGATTGTATTGGGCGAGTTTGGCAATGTGGCACTATACAGGTCGACTTTTCAATGCCAGGTCGTTTGGGCGCTCAATATGTAACAGATGATCAAGGTCGAAGTGTTCCAGTGATGTTACATCGAGCTGTTTTAGGATCATTTGAGCGATTTATCGGTATTTTAATTGAAGAATATGAGGGAGCATTTCCGTTCTGGTTAGCACCTGATCAGGTCGCAATTCTCAATATTACTGATAAACAGGCCGAATATTGTAAAAAATTACATAAAAACATCGAAGAAAGTGGATATAGAGCACATCTGGACTTGAGAAACGAGAAGATCGGCTTTAAAATTCGCGAGCACACAATTCGTAAGGTTCCTTATTTATTAGTAGTAGGTGATAAGGAGGTCGAAAACAATACAGTGGCCATTCGTACTCGTAAAGGTGAAGACCTTGGCGTTATGAGCTTAGATGAAGTTATCTCACTATTTAAAAACGAGATAGTACGAAAAGGTCGAACAGCTGAATTAGAAAGTTAATGTATAAATGAAGAAATTCATGTATATATACGTTAATTATAGATATCAGCATTTTTTAATGTGGAGAAATAAACATTAAGCGAAATACTCAAAGCGGCGGCAAAAGCAAGAAAGCGCTCATAAACGATAATATTGAAGCAACAGAAGTACGATTAATTGCTGCAGACGGCGAACAAGTCGGTGTAGTGACTATCGAAGAAGCGCGCGCTCAAGCTACGCAGGCAAGTCTAGACTTAGTTCAAATAGCAAACAGTGATCCTATTGTGTGTAAAATAATGGATTACGGTAAAAAAGTTTTTGACGAAAAGAAAGAAAAAGCTGCCCAAAAGAAAAAACAAAAGCAGACTCAGGTTAAAGAAATCAAATTACGACCAGGGACGGAAGAAGGGGATTATCAGGTAAAACTACGCAACCTGATACGTTTCCTTGAAAATGGGGACAAAGCTAAGGTAACGATTCGTTATCGAGGCAGAGAAATGGCTCATCAGGAAATCGGTATGGAGCAACTAATGCGGATCGAAACTGATCTGGAAGAGTATGCAACTGTCGAGCAGCGACCAAAAATGGAAGGTCGGCAAATGATGATGGTATTGGCCCCGAAAAAGAGAAAGTAGCAGGGTTGCTATTTTCGTTAATTTTTCCAATGCGGAGTGAGATATTATGCCTAAAATGAAAGCAAAAAGCGGTGCTACAAAACGCTTTAAAAAAACTGCTAATGGATTCAAACATAAACAATCCTTTACTAGCCATATTTTGACCAAAAAGTCTACTAAGCGTAAGCGTCAGCTACGCGGATGTAAGCAAGTTGCAGACTCTGATCAGCCAATGATCAAACGTATGCTTCGAATATAATCGGTCACCTTATAATTAGTCTAGTTAGGAGTTATTTATGCCTCGCGTAAAACGTGGAGTTACGGCGCATCGTCGCCATAAGAAGATATTAAAGCAAGCTAAAGGTTACTACGGTGCCCGAAGCAGAATTTATAGAGTTGCTAAGCAAGCGGTTATTAAAGCGGGTCAATACGCTTACCGTGACCGTCGCCAAAGGAAACGTCAGTTCCGTCGTTTATGGATAGCTCGAATCAATGCTGGTGCACGTATAAGCGGTTTATCGTATAGCCGATTTATTGCAGGCCTTAAAAAAGCCAATGTTGAGATCGATCGAAAAGTTCTAGCTGACTTAGCAATGAACGATGCAGCAGTTTTTGCTGTTGTTGTTGAAAAAGCAAAGTCTGCTTTAGCAAGCTAAAACTCATGTTAGTGGCTTGATAAATTCGAAAAGCTGACAGCTGAGAAAAAAATAGGGGCCGGGTTAACTCGTCCCCTATTTTTTTATGTTTAGTGTCCATTCTGAAACCATACCAAGTTTTACCCTTCCCACCTTCCTTCTAAGAGAGGAAAAGGATGATAAATACTTGAATGTTAATATTTCAGTATGGGTATTATTTAGATTATTGAAGTGTACTGTTATAAAACAGCGTCGGAGAGCAGAATGGAAAACCTTGAACAATTAGTGCAGAACGCAATAGATGCGGTTGGCGCAGCCGATGAGATATCGGTATTGGATCAAGTACGTGTTGACTATCTTGGTAAGAAAGGCCAAATCACTCAACTACTTAAGTCACTGGGTAAGATAGATGCAAAAGAGCGTCCTGCGGCCGGTGCAAAAATTAATGAAGCCAAGCAAGGTGTGTTGGAAAAGCTACTCTCCAAAAAAGAACTATTAGAGACAGCGGCACTAAACCAAAAGTTACAGTCAGAGGCTTTAGATGTCACGTTACCTGGTCGATCGGCTGAAGTTGGCGGTCTACATCCTGTCACTAAAACAATGCGTCGAATAGAGCAGTTTTTCTCTCAAGCAGGGTACTCAATTGAAGTCGGGCCGGAAATTGAAGATGACTATCACAATTTCGAAGCTTTAAATATACCTGACCATCACCCTGCACGTGCCATGCACGATACCTTCTATTTTGATGCCAACACCTTACTACGAACGCATACATCACCGGTGCAAGTAAGAACGATGGCTGAAGGAAAGCCTCCCTTTCGAATGATTTGTCCAGGGCGAGTTTATCGTTGCGACTCTGATCAAACGCATACACCTATGTTTCATCAGGTTGAAGGTTTATTAGTTGAAGAAAAAGTAAGTTTTGCTGATTTAAAAAGTACGGTTGAGGATTTCCTAAGAGTATTTTTTGAACGTGACATTGCGGTTCGTTTTCGCCCCTCTTATTTTCCATTCACTGAGCCATCAGCTGAAGTCGATATCGAATGGGGTCGTGATGCGGATGGGAATATCAAATGGCTTGAAGTAATGGGTTGTGGCATGGTGCACCCAAAAGTATTTGAGTCCAGCGGTATTGATCCAGAAAAATACTCTGGTTTTGCCTTTGGCTTAGGTGTCGAACGTTTAGCAATGCTGCGTTACGGCGTTAATGACTTGAGAATGTTTTTTGAAAACGATCTACGTTTCTTAAAGCAGTTTAACTAGTTTCTCCTTTTTCCCTATTATTACTAAATGAGTAGTGGGGCGGGAAACTTGATTAGTTAACACGATTAGTTAAAACAAACAGTTTGAAAAGATGGAAAACCAATGAAATTCAGTGAACAGTGGCTTAGAGAGTGGGTAAACCCTTCAATCAAAATTGATGATTTAGTAACACAGATCACCATGGCAGGTTTGGAAGTAGATGGTGTTGAACCCGTCGCTGGAGCGTTTAGTGGGATTGTCGTTGGTGAAGTATTAAGTGTTGAGCCACACCCTGATGCAGACAAATTGAATGTTTGTAAAGTGAGTGATGGTTCGGAAACATTTCAGGTTGTGTGTGGTGCTACAAATGTACGCGCAGGCTTGAAAGTACCTTTTGCAACGATTGGTGCAGTGCTTCCAGGAAACTTCAAAATTAAAAAAGCGAAACTTCGTGGTGTTGAATCGTTTGGAATGCTATGTGCTGAATCGGAACTTGGTTTAGCGGATTCTTCTGATGGTTTGATGGAGTTAGTGACGGATGCGCCGGTTGGACAATGTATTCGTAAATTTTTGTCTTTAGATGACTTTAGTGTTGAAGTAGATTTAACGCCAAATCGAAGTGACTGCCTTTCTATAGCAGGTCTCGCTCGAGAAGTTGGTGTGTTAAATAAAGTCCCGTTAACCCCTCCTGTTATCAACGCTGTATTATCTTCTATTGATGATACCTTCCCAATTAAGTTGGAAGATAGTGAGTCCTGTCCTAAGTATCTAGGGCGCGTAATTAAAGGTGTTGATCTGTCGAAACCAACGCCCTTATGGATGTCTGAGAAGCTTCGTCGCTGTGGTTTAAGAAGTATTGATGCTGCGGTGGATGTGACTAACTTTATTTTGTTAGAGCTAGGTCAGCCAATGCATGCGTTTGACCTTGAACGTTTAAATGGCTCGATTGTGGTTAGAAAAGCACAAGATAAAGAAAAAATAACATTACTTGATGGGCAAGAAGTTGCACTTAATGATAATACTTTAGTCATCGCAGATGAAAAAGAAGCCTTAGCAATTGCTGGTGTCATGGGGGGAGCTAATTCTGGTGTCAGTTCAGAAACTACAAATATATTTTTAGAGTGCGCTTTTTTTAGTCCGCTTGCCATCGCTGGTAAAGCTCGATCTTATGGCTTGCATACTGATTCGTCTCATCGTTTTGAACGTGGTGTTGATTACCAATTACAGCGCAATGCCATGGAGCGAGCAACACAGTTATTGATTGATATTGTTGGCGGTGATGCAGGGCCGATTATAGAAGTTTGTGAAGACGATAAATTGCCGAAAGCAACCAGTGTTAGGTTACGTGAAAGTAAAATAGAATCTTTGCTAGGCATTAAAATTGAAAATAGTGAAGTAGAAGAAATATTAACGCGTTTAGGGATGACGATTGCTAAGCGTGAAGAAGGTGCCTGGGTTTTTGATGTGCCGAGTTACCGTTTCGATATCGCTATTGAGCCAGACCTTATTGAAGAAGTAGGCCGGATTTATGGTTATAACAACCTGCCTAAAACAACGGCTTTAGGTTCCTTGACACTTAAAGTTGTCGAAGAGTCAATCGCTTCTACTGACCTCTTGGCTGATCGCCTTGTGAGCTTAGGTTATCAAGAAGCAATTACGTATAGCTTTGTTGAAGACGAGCTTCAAAATCAAATTATGCCTTCAGCAGAAAGCATTGCTTTGGCGAATCCTATTTCAGCTGATTTGGCTGTTATGAGAACGTCTTTGTGGACGGGTTTATTGAAAGCAATGAGTTATAACCAAAACCGACAGCAATCGCGTGTTAAGTTTTTTGAGACGGGATTAAAGTTTGAGAAAATAGAAGGTGAAATTGTTCAGACTAGAATGCTTTCAGGTGTGGTTTCTGGTGCCGTGAATACTGAAAACTGGTCTAACGATAATAAGTCTGTCGACTTCTATGATGTGAAAGGCGATTTAGAGCGACTATTGCTCCCGATTGATACCTCAATACAGTTCGTAAAAGGCAAACATCCTGCATTACACCCAGGACAAACGGCTCAAATTGTAAAACAAGGTGAGATAATTGGTTATTTAGGGGCAATACACCCTAAATTACAAAAAACACTGGATTTAAATGGCCCAGTCTACATGTTTGAACTATGCTTAGAAAAAGCAGTTCAAGGGCAAGTGCCTCATTTCTCTGATGTTTCTAAATACCCAGAAGTTAGGCGGGATTTAGCGATACTGATCAATGATCAGGTTCCATTCAGTGATGTTGAAGCCGTAGTAAAAGATAATGCAGGGGATGACCTTGTTAAATTATCAGTGTTTGATGTATATGCTGGCGAAAACCTAGGTGAAGGCAAACAAAGCTTAGCTTTGGCATTAGTTTGGCAGAGAGTAGATCGCACACTGAATGATGAAGAAATTAATCTGACCTTTGAGCAAATTGTTTCCGCATTATCAGCTAAGCTGGATGCAAAATTGAGGAGTTAACGAATGGGGGCTTTGACAAAGGCTGATATGGCCGAGAGCCTATACGACGAGGTCGGGTTAAATAAACGTGAAGCAAAAGAAATGGTTGAATCATTTTTTGAAGAGATTTGCGAAGCCTTAGGTCATAATGAGCAAGTGAAATTGTCAGGCTTTGGTAATTTTGACCTAAGAGATAAAAAACAAAGACCCGGACGAAACCCGAAAACGGGAGAAGAAATCCCTATATCAGCGAGACGTGTTGTCACTTTTCGGCCAGGACAAAAACTAAAAGCGAAAGTAGAAGCATATGCTGGAACCCAGTCATAACCATGAACTTCCTCCAATCCCAGGGAAGCGTTATTTCACCATTGGTGAGGTTAGCGAATTATGTGGTGTAAAAGCCCATGTACTAAGATATTGGGAGCAAGAATTTACACAGTTATCGCCTGTAAAGCGTCGAGGGAATCGTCGCTATTACCAGCGTCAGGATGTGTTGACGATTCGCCAAATCAGAAGCCTCCTTTATGATCAAGGTTATACGATTGGCGGAGCGAAGCAAAAATTAGTAAGTGATGACAGTAAAGATGACTCAACTCAAACTCATTTGCTTATTAAGCAAATGATCGCTGAGCTAGAAGAAGTTTTAGTTGTTTTGAATAGCTAAACTTTGAGATGTACACCTTAAATAAAAAACGCCGATTTATCGGCGTTTTTTATTTATTTATGAGTACCCTTAGGGTATGATTCTCAACGGTTTTAGGTCTTAACTTATTTATTAAGTATATCCCCTTACCTAAAATCACCCCTGTAGTCGGGATGTAGCGCAGCTTGGTAGCGCACTTGTCTGGGGGACAAGTGGTCGTGGGTTCAAATCCCGCCATCCCGACCAA